>NZ_JBFUJN010000030.1:0-97719 GCF_056401335.1 Rhodococcus sp. P4_F3_2 | reverse complement strand
GTTGTGGCCCAGCGCCGACCGACAGCGATACAACGCCCCCAAAATTCTGCTTGAACGCGGTCTGGTTACGGCGAGCACGGTAACGAAAGGCACTCAGCGCTCCCGCACGGTCTACTCCATCACCGACGAAGGCCGCACAGCGCTGAGTGACTGGCTCGCCACCCAGGCCACACCCCCCGCTTTGCAGTTCGAAGGCATGATCCGCGTGATCTTCGCCAACCAAGGCACGATCGCCGACCTGCGGACCAACCTGACTACCATGCGCGAACAGGCAACTCGGTCTCGAAGTCTGTTCGTCTCACACGCACAACGGATTTCGGCCCCCGAAGCCGGCACACTCCCCCAGCAGAATCATCTGATGGCACTGGCCAACCGGTTCATGATCGGCCACTTCAACCACATCGCCGAATGGGCCGACTGGGCGCTGGAAGAAACTGCTGACTGGCCCGACACAGTGCAACCGGCAACAACCCACCGAAAACGCACCGTCTCCACCCTCGCTCACTCGATAGACGATGGAAGCAGCTAGATCCCCCTCGAAAGCCATCGGACGCCGGTCCGACACCTTCTCGAAACCAGTTCGATCAGCGATCTTGAAGAGAACAGTCCGACGGACGCGGACCGCGGACGAACGATCAGAGAAAGCGGGACCCGCAAAGTCCGGTGACGAACGTGGATTCCAAGTGCACGGCGGGGAAGGATGTCGACAGCCGGCGGAGGCAGCACTGAACGACATTGAATCTGGAGTAATTTCTCCTCGGAGTGGTTGGTTCACGGGTAGACGGCGATCTCGATGAGGCTTCCGTCGGGGTCGCGACAATAGTGCGAGACCATCTCGCCGAGGGCACCCAGTTTGGTCACGGGCCCGTCGAGCACCTCGACCCCACAGTTCTCCAGGTGCTCACGGACAGTTCCGGGTGACGCAAGAGTGATGAAGCACAAATCCTCGGAACCTGCCGTCTCGACGGCGCCGGTGGTCCAGGCCGGGTCTTGCTCCGCCGATCCGAGAGGCCTCGGATTGATCTTCTGATCTCCGAACTTCACTGCAGTGCGTGCCGTGGGGCCGATTATCTCGATCGTCATTCCGAGTACCTTCGCGTACCACTGGGCGGTGGCGTCGACGTCACCCCGCCACCGATTGAAACGCGAAACGGCACCGAATCGCCGGTCAAGCGACTAGCGTCGAATCGTATGACTGCACTCAACGCTTTTGCACGTACCGGTGCCGCGGTCTTTGCGGCCCTTGCGATCTCCGGCGTGATGATGCCGGGTACCGCGGCAGCGGCGCCGAGCACGGTTCCGTTCCAGGTCGACCCTTACGTCCCGCTCGTCGACTTGCCCACTCCCCACCTTGCAGCGATCGTCGGCGAAGAACCGGGCGTCGCCGTGCTGCACGTGCAACGCGCACCCGGAGACGGAAACCCCCACTCCGCGGTCGTCCACTGGCTCAGTCTCGGCACCGGAGCGTACGGATCCGCATCATTTCCGACACTGGATGCACAACCCGTCACGATTCGTCCGGGCTCGGGTCAGGTCGTCGCATACGTCGATCCCCAGGCGATCGGAACACCGGGCCTCGGAACCTTCTTCGTGCCCTGACACCTGCGTATCCGCCAGACCGTGGTCCCTGCTCTGACAGGGCCTGTCACCTCGACAGCATCCGGGTCGCGATCCGCAATGCCGAGTCTTCCGCGGCATCCAATGCCCGTGATTGCTCTGACGTGATGTTGTCACACAGCCAATCCCAGTGCATCGTCACCAAGGCGCCCTGGACGGGCGTCGGTGCGAGTGAGCGGCCGTCAACGCTCCATCGCACTCGCTGCGTCACCGGCGTGCCGCGTACGAGTTGCTCACCGTCGAACTCGAGCGGGGACGAAACCACCAACGCGTGCTCCTCACTCACGTCCTCGACCACTCCCCATCTGATCCGGCAGTTCTGGAGGACGGACAGTGGGACCGCACCGCGCTTCCGAAGAAGCTTGACCCACGGATACACCAGAAATACGTGAAAACTGTGGTGCGCGAGCGCGCGGTCCCGATCCCCGAGGGCAGGGAGAAACCCGGTGTTCTCGCGTTCACCGAATGCCCCCCTCAAGTGCTGCAACAACGCCCCCGAATCAAGCGAGTCGAGGAGATCACCTCCTACCCAATAGGCTTCGATCACTCGCGGATCGAGAGGATCGTCGATGCCCGCACTTGCGGCCAATGCCTCGAGGTACGGCCACGCACCGTCGAATTGACGAGCGCGATCACGGTCGCCGCTGCCCGAGTTGCCGCTGGCCAGACGAAGCAGCACTGAAGGATCGTCGGGTCCGCAGTAACCCAACTCGTTCGGCGGATACGCGTAGCGGGCAAACAACGCCGGTCCGTTCATACCGACGGCAGTCATCAGCAGATCCGCGGAAGTTGTTCACCTGCCGGCAAATCCACTACCCGATTGCCTCCCAATGCCGTACGCGCCACCACCATTCCACGATGTTCGGCCACGCACTCCCCGATCACGGCAGCCCCCGCACTCAGTGGATTACCGCGCATCGCTTCCAGAATTCGATCGGAGTCTTCTCGCGGAACGAAGGCGATCAACTTACCCTCGTTGGCGACGTACAAAGGATCCAGACCGAGTAGCCCACAGGCGTCGCGCACGTCAGCGGGGATCGGCAGATCTCGTTCCACCAGCGCAACACCGATATTCGACGCTTGAGCAATCTCGTTGAGAGTGGCGGCAACTCCGCCCCGGGTAGGGTCGCGCAAGACGTGGATGTCGACGCCGGTGGCAATCATGTCGGCGACCACGCCGTTGAGCGACGCGCAATCACTGCGCACCTCGGTCCCGAATTCGAGACCTTCGCGACAACTCATCACGGCCACCCCGTGAACACCGATGTCGCCGCTGACGATCACGACGTCACCCACTTGTGCGCGAGTGGGGTTGATGTCCACCCCGTCGGCGACAATCCCGATTCCCGCGGTGTTGATGAAGACTCCGTCGCCGTGACCGGCATCGACAACTTTGGTGTCACCCGTCACCAGTCGAACGCCGGCAACGTGCGCAGCCCGCCCGAGCGCCTTCGCGATCGCCGCGATGTCGGTCAACGCGGTCCCTTCTTCGAGGATGAATGCCGTCGACATCACCAAGGGTTGTGCTCCCGCCATCGCCAGGTCGTTCACCGTTCCGTTGACCGCAAGATCGCCGATCGTTCCGCCGGGAAACACCATGGGTTTCACGACGTACGAGTCCGTCGAGAAGGCGAGCCGCACCCCGCCGATGTCGAATACAGCCGAGTCGCCGAGCTCGGCAGCGGCAGCGCTTCCGAACGAGGGCAGGAACAGATGCTCGATGAGCTCGGCGGACATCGCTCCCCCACCGCCGTGTCCCATGACGATGTTCGGCGAATCACGCAGCGGCAGTGGGCACACCCATGCCGACAGGTCCACGACCGCGGTCTCCTCAGCCGGCATGACCCGCCTCCTGCAGTTCCAGGCGTCGGTACAGGTAGTAAGCAGCGCACGCCCCCTCGGACGACACCATCGTGGCACCGAGTGGATTCCGCGGAGTACATTCCTTCCCGAAGGCACTGCACTCGTGTGGCTTGATCAAGCCTTGCAATACTTCACCGGACCGGCAGACACTCGACTCGTCGGTGTGGATATCGGTCACCGAAAAACGTTCTTCCGCATCAAAATACGCATACTTCGGCGCCAGCTGCCAACCACTGTTCGGGATCGATCCGATGCCGCGCCACGTCCGGTCCGACACCGCGAACACATCCTCGAGCATCGCTTTCGCTGCGGTGTTGCCCTCCGCCGTGACAGCACGGGCGTAGGCATTTTCGACCTCGTGTCGACCCGATTCCAACTGCAGCACAGTCTTTCTGATGCCCTCCAGGAGATCCAGCGGCTCGAATCCGGTGACGACTATCGGGACCCTGTACTTCTCGGCGAGGGCCGGGTACTCCGACGTTCCCATCACACTGCACACATGCCCGGCCGCCAGAAATGCCTGCACGCGGCACTCTGGCGAGTCCATTATCGCGGCCATTGCCGGCGGGACCAGAACGTGCGAGACGAGCAGCGAGAAGTTCTTGATACCCAGGCGATTGGCCTGATAGACGGTCATGGCGTTGGCTGGCGCTGTGGTCTCGAATCCGATCCCGAAGAACACCACTTGCCGGTCCGGATTCTCCTTGGCAATAGTCAGTGCATCCAACGGAGAGTACACCACGCGAACGTCGCCGCCGGCGCTCTTGATCCGGAACAGATCCGACGAACTCCCCGGAACTCGCAACATGTCCCCGAATGAACAGAAAATGACATCGGGCTTTGCCGCGATTTCGAGAGCTTTGTCGATGATCTCGAGCGGCGTGACGCAGACCGGGCAACCAGGTCCGTGAATCATCTCGATCTGCTCTGGGAGTAGTTGATCGATGCCGTGCCTGATGATCGAATGTGTCTGACCACCACACACTTCCATGATCGCCCATCGGCGCGTGGCCAGCGCGCGTATCTGATCCAGCAGTTTGCCGGCCAGTTCCGGATCGGAGAACTCGTCCAGATACTTCATGATTCCGTCTCCTTCGGTTCGATCCCGGCGGCCCGGGCAGCCCTGGCGAACCCGTCACCGAATTCCTCTTCGAGTACGCCGAGGTGTTCGAATTCCGCCAGCGTGCTGCGTGCGGATTCCTCGTCGAGTCGTTGGATCGCGAATCCGACGTGCACCACGACGTACTCGCCGACTCGGGCGCCCGGAATGTATTCGAGGCACACTTCTTTTCGGACGCCACCGAAGTTCACCACCGACATCGTCGTTCCGTCGCGTTCCTCCAAGGACTCGATACGTCCTGGTACGGCTAGGCACATGGCACAACTCCTGACCTCATGACGAACTCCCGACCAGCACTTGGCCGTAGGCGAGACCACCGTCGTTCGGTGGTAACTGCAGTCCTGTCAACGGCGTGAATCCGGCCTCTCCGAGCAGGGCACACGCCCGGACGAGCAGGAGGGGGTTCTGGAAGACGCCTCCGGTGAGAACTACCTCGTCCACTCCCGCCAGTTCCCGGCCACGGATTGCCCACTCGAGTACGAGGTGCGCGACGGATTCGTGGAAGCGCGCGCCGATCACGTCGGCGGGCACCTTCGCTCGGAGATCACGGACAACGGCCCGAATGACCGACCGTGGATCAGCTGTCCAGGAATCGTCGTCCGACTGCACCCAGTCGAAGGTGTACCGCGACGGGGCGCTGGCAGTTCCCCTCGAAATGCCCTCCAGTTCGATGGCGGCCTGCGCTTCGTAGTCGACGCTCTGACGAACCCCGGTCAGCGAGGAGACTGCGTCGAACAACCGCCCCATGCTGGAGGTGTCCACACACCCGAAACCGGTTTCCAACTGGTGAAGTAGGACCGACTGCTCTCGTGGCGGACAGGCTGCCACCGGCGCGAGGTCGGTTTCCCAGTCCAACCCGGCATGCCAGAGGTGGGCGAGCGCCATTCGGTACGGTCGTTCCACTCCGGCATCGCCCCCTGGCAGCGGTACGTATCCCAGATGCGCGAGACGGCGATAACCCTTGTACGTCGCCAGCAGCAATTCCCCTCCCCACACTGCGCCGTCCGCCCCGTAGCCGGTGCCGTCGAACGCTATTCCGAGAACCGGTTCGCTCCCGTCCCGGCCGTTCTCCCCCATCACGGAAGCCACATGTGCGTGGTGATGCCCGACGACGCGCACCGGTCGGTCGCCACTACGACTGCGAGCCCACGAGGACGAGCGATACCGAGGATGCTCGTCACAGGCAATCTGGTGCGGCACTACTCCGGTGATCGACTCGAAGTGACTCTCCGAGGCAGCAAAACTGTCGAGGACAGCGAGGTCGCCCATGTCTCCGATGTGCTGACTCGGCCAGACATACGCACCCTCGGCAAGACAGAAGGTGTTCTTCAGATCGGCCCCGACCGCCAAGGTGGGCGGTAGATCGAACGGCGCCGCAACGGGCAGCGGTGCATATCCGCGCGAGCGACGAAGCAACTGTCGTCCACTGCCGACTATTCGCATCACCGAGTCGTCACACGGCATCAAGATCGGACGGTTGTGGGTCAACACCCCGTCGGCCAGGTCACCCACCCGTTCGAGATCGTCGTCAGAGTACAGAATTGGCTCGCCACCGATGTTCGCCGACGTCATCACCAACGCCGCGGGGCCCGCAGCGTCTCCCGCCAACCCGAGAAGAAGATGCTGAATCGGGTTGTAGGCCAGCATGATTCCGATGTCCGGAATGCCTGGGGCAATCGAAGGAGACAGCGTGTATCCAGACGCTTTGGTAACCAGCACTATGGGACGCTCGCGCGAGGACATGGCATCGGCCTCGGCATCCCCGACCACACCCAGCGCTCTGGCTTCTCTCACATCGCGCACCATCACCGCCAACGGCTTGCTCGGTCGATGCTTGCGTTCACGCAAATCGTGAACCACGCGATCATCACGCGCATCGCAGGCCAAGTGGAATCCTCCAATTCCCTTGACAGCAAGAACCTTCCCGCCTCGTAGCAGCGATCGGGCTCGTAGCAGTGCACCCTCGCCGGCCACCGCGGGCGCGTCGCCTTCCACGAACGAAAGCGTTGGACCGCACTCCGGGCAGGCAATCGGTTGCGCATGAAACCGGCGGTCGGAGGGATCCACGTACTCTGCCGCACAGTTCGCGCACAACGGGAACCGCTTCATCGTCGTAGCGGCCCGGTCGTAGGGCATCGACTCGATGATCGTGAATCGTGGACCACAATTGGTGCAGGTGATGAAGGGATGACGAAATCGCCGATCGCTCGGATCAGCCAGCTCCCGCAGGCAGTCGTCGCAGATCCCGACGTCGGCCGGCGCCAAGGTTCGCCCGACCGCCCCCGCATCCGTCTCGATGATGCAAAACCCCTGACGACCTAGCGGCGGCGAGTCCTCGCGCTCTATCGACTCCACTCGTGCCAGCGGTGGGGGGCGGTTTCGCACCCGAGCGACAAACGCATCGATTGCCTCTCCGTCGCCTTCGATGTCGATCACGACCCCGAGAGCAGAATTTCCCACCGAACCCGACAGTCCCAGTTCGGTCGCAGTCGCGTGAACGAACGGCCGGAATCCCACACCCTGGACTACGCCACGAACGATGACACGGCTGGCGACCATCATGTCCCGACCTCGCCGGTACGAGTACCGGACTCGTCGATCTCACCGTCTTGACCACGGCCCATCAGTTCGAGGCCGGCCCGGGCGCGCTGTGCTCCCTGTTCGTCGACCTTCTCGACTGCAAAGCCCATGTGGATCACCACCCAGTCACCTGCCGTGACGGTGCCTTCGTCAAGCATCCCGATGTTGACCTTGCGCGGTGCACCTTCCACGTCGACGAGGGCGAGTTGACCGCCGTATCCGTCCAGTAGTTCGCGTACCCGTCCCGGAATCCCCAGACACATGACTCACACCTCCGGCCCCAAAGTGGTGGCATCACAATCCACGTCGATCGACCGGACGAGTGCCATCACCGCAGAGGCGGCTTGCCCTACCGAATCACGCATCTCTGTGCTCAATCCGATTCCGTCGCCAATCGATTTCGCGTGTGCCCCCACCACGAACGTCCGCGGGAGTGCTCCGCCGAGGGCCTGCAAGCTGGCAAACACCGAACTCGGATGCATCGAGTGTGCGTCGAAACCTCCTTGCGAGCCTTCACTTTCGGGATCCACTTCGATGATCGCAAGCTTCCCCGGAACTCCGGTCACCGGTAATGCGTCGATCAGCACCAGCGCGTCCCACGACTCCAACAAGTCGTATGCCAGATGCACACCACGAATCCCGTAGTCGACCAGGCGAACCCCCGTCGGGAGATTCTCATGCTGCAACGCTCGAACAACTTCGGGGCCGAATCCGTCGTCTTCGAGAAATATGTTTCCGACGCCTGCAATCAGCACGCGCACAGTGCTTTACATCTTTCGCATTCGCAGATAGCGCTGGATGTCCGGCATCGACACCACCAGAACGATCGCGGCTGCGATCGCGGTGGCGCCGAGAAGTGCCGTCGACAGCAATCCCATGCTCCTCATGGCGGGTTCTCCTCTCGATAGCAGTGAAGTCCGAAAGCTGTGAAGTCCGACAGCTGTGAAGTCCGACAGCGTGAAGTACGTCAACTCGCGCCGTCTCGCGGCACCGGCTCTATCTCGTCCGGCGCGAAGTACAGGTAGCGGCCGTACCAGTTGTGCAGATCGGCGGCCGGGTCGTCCAAGAGCGTCACCCCAACATGAATGTCGCCGTCCACGTCTTCATGAATGGTGGCGACGTGGGCGATCCGGCCGTCGAAGAACAGGTCCTGAGCATCAGCGCGACGTGAGGGGTGAAGCCGAACCGTACTTCCACCACAGACGCGGACGCCGTTGATCAATACTGCGTCGGTGCGTGGTTGAACACTGGTGTCGGCTTCCGGCGTCCACCAGTCCACGCCGTCAGGCACCTCGGGTATCAGATCAGAACCGGCAATCGAATCTCGCAGCACGCCGTGCAGGCCGGCTAGATCGTCGGCCGTCAAGCTCTCACATCGATCGATGATGTCGGCAGCTTTCGAGTCGGTAGCCCGCGCCCGCGCCTTTTCCTCTTCGGTCATGGCGAGAATTCTCAGGGTGAGAATTTCGTCGATCTCCGTCGAGTCGAACAGGGATCCTTCGCTCTGCGGCGCAATCTCGGGAAAGTCGTACAAGATGATCGGTGACACCAGAACGGTGGGCGATGTACCGGGGTGAGTCGGATCCTCGGTCCCCGCAAGCACTGGATAACAGCGATTTTGGCGCAGCGGCTCCGCGTGATCTGGTTCGTCGAACAACGACACGAACTTCGAGCCTGCGCAGGTCAAAATGACGTGAGTGCCGAGCATCGACTGCGCCGTGGCCGTGCCCTTGTCCCTCATGTCGACGCTCGTGTCGTTCATGATGCTCACGGAGATCACCCTGCGTCTGTCCCCTGCGGAGGCGTTCAATTCCAAGCGGCCAGTCACCGGAAGCCGTGTCCGAACGACCCGTCCGACTACCCGGCCCCGAGAATCCGCCAGAGTCTCTCCGTCGACAACTCCCGCCGCACAGAAGGATTCTTCGACGCCGGCCTCGAGTTCGTCCAGACCCCACGGACCCAAGACGATCTCGGATTCGGTGGCTTCGTCCCACGAGATCGCCTCGTGCCCGTCGACTACCAACCGATCCACCGGAATCCACGCGCCGCCGGCGCCGAGTCGTTCAACCGTCCGCGACTGGTGGTGCAAAAATCTCACCGTCGCCGTTACTTCGGCGCCGTTCCGCTCGAGTTCGCCGAGCAGACATTGGGCGGACATCGACGGTTCCTCGCCGACTCCGTCACCGGCGGCGCCGGGCGGTCCGAGAACCCCGAACTGCCAACGGGATTGATTCTTCGCCGAGCCGGCCCGGTAAGGATAGAGAAGATATCCCTCGTACAGGACAGCGTCGGCCACGGCCCGAACGTCGTGATCCATCTCAGTTCGGGTCATCGGGGCACCTCGCTCGCCGTGAGCAACTGCCGCACGGCTGATTCGAGGTCCGTGAGGCCGTGCGCTGCCTTGAATCGCACGAGATCGGCAATCGTCTCATGGTCGAGGCGTACCCACCCAGAGGCCGGATAATGCGTGGCCATCAGCTGTTTCCACACGTCGACCGGCAATTCGTAGGCAGCAGATCTGTCCCACGGGATCTGCTGTACCGAGAAACCGCGCTGCCCGTCGGTGAATACGGTTCCGCTCAGTAGAACCACGATCGGAATCGTTCCGTCACGGAGTGCGTGCATGTACTTCGACGCCGTCACCGAGAAGTCGTACGTACACGCCATGGGTAAGGCCGCGACCGTTGTTTCCGTGAATCCCTGAACGACCGCGGAACACTCCATCCACAAGAAGGTTCGCAGCGTACTCGACCAACGCTCCCGCGGACCGAACAAATCGCGCAGGGCGTCGCCTTCCTCGTCGGAGTACGGCCGGCGGTGCGGTTCGATTCGAACCTGTGCGCGTAGAGCGACTGCTCGGACGGTCGCGCCGGTAGTCTCCGACATCCTCAATCTCACCGTCAGATTTGGTGTAACCGCATACGGTTCCACCTCCACGTTGTCGACCGAGAAGTCGAGGACGGTCATGCCGATCTGCTTCGCGCCTCGACGCGCCCGAAGAACTCGTCCACCGCGCGTGCGGCATCCTGGCCACCGTCGAATCCGCGCCACACGGTGCGCAGCCTGCCCACCAGCTCGTAGCAGGCGTCGATGGGAACAACGAAGCATCTCGGCGATTGTCCTGACGTGGGCACCGAGACAATCAACGCCTCGACGTCGGCCCGCATCTGCGAGAGCCCCGGATTCTCCGCGAGCACAGTCTCGAACGAGTCGATGGGCAACTCGGATTCGGTAGCTCCGGCAGGTCCCGGATAGAAGACTATGTACTTGTCGAGGAGTGAGTTCCGAAAGAAGAATGCCAGGCCGACGGGAATTTCCAGGGACTCCCACCGGCCAGGGGCGAGTTCGAAGCCTGGAAATTCGAGATACCGATCGGGAACCGCTTTGTATCGGAGATCCGCGTCGACCGGCGCAAAGAGCAGATAGCAGGGACGGCACACGCACATCAGGCTCCGGACCTGTACGTCCACGACGTGTTGGTGTTCGTCACCTATGCCCGCCGCGCACATCTCACACAGCGGCCCGGTCGGAACGGCGCGCGTCGAGGCGATTCGCGTGAGCACCTCTCCCACAGTGGTTTTCATGACCAGGCTTCGTCCACGGCTAGGTCACCGGCAACACGGAATCGTCGGCAAGCGCGACCGAGAGCACACCGTCGCGAACAAGCACCGGCAGAGGCGCCAGGTGCTCGGAGCCGGTGCCGACCCGCGCACCCGCTCCGTACACGCTGAAGTGGGCAGAGCACGTCGGACAGGTAAGGACAGCGGCGTCTCGGACAGGAAGGCCCATCATGCGTTCGAGCACAGCCCCCGCCATCGAATGGTCACATACGGGGCAATGGTCGCGATACGCGTACAGATCGTCACCGGAGCGGCAGACCAACAGATCGGTATCCGATACCCGGAAACCCGCGACCTCACCCGCGTCGACTTCGGCAAATTCGGGGACCTCCACCCAGTGCGCGCCTCCCCCGTCGGCGTGTACGTGCGAGAACAGGGACTCGACCGAGATCACACCCGACTTCAGCTCGTGCGAATCCGGTGTTTCGACGTCGATTCCGGTGGTCTCGGGTGCCGCCGCCTGCACCGCGTCCTGGACCGCGGTTTCGAGGGTCACCGACGACGAAGGGCAACTGTTACAGCTTCCGAGAAGCCGTAGCCGCACCACGCCGTCCGCCACCTCGATCAGTTCGACGTCCCCGCCGTGCGAGCCGAGGTACGGACGCACGCTGTCGAGCGCAGTGCGTACGCGGGTCTCGACGTCGTGCGGGTGAAGTCCGTGCACCAGTAGGAGGCTCGACACCAGATCGTCGCGAACCATCGCATCCATCATGGCCGGATCCGCCAGTGCGACGGTGCGTTCGAGTGCGGCGCCGTACAACTGCACGACCTCGCGGACCAGTTGCTCGGCGCGATCCCTGGCCACCGGGCCTGCACCGGCATTGGCCTGTAACAACGTCTCGATGCGCTCACCTGCTCCGCGCCAGTAGTCGGCCGATTGCTCCATCGATCACTCCCCGGTCACGGACTGCGTCGGAGAGTGCAACTTCTCCAGGGTCTTACCGCCGCCGAGATACATGTGAACACCACACGGCAGACAGGGATCGAAACTACGCACGGTCCGCATGATGTCGATGCCCTTGAAGTGGTCTCGATCGTTCTCCTCGAAGATCGGCTGACCCTGCACGGCATCCTCGTACGGACCGGGGGTTCCGTAGCTGTCGCGCGGGCTCGCATTCCACGGGGTCGGTGGGTACGGGTGATAGTTCGCGATCTTGCCGTCACGAATCACCATGTGATGTGAGAGAACTCCGCGGACGGCTTCGGTGAATCCGCAACCGATTCCCTCGTCCGGAACCTCGAACGACTCCCACGTCTTGGTACGGCCTGCCCGGATCTCGACAAGCGCCTTCTCTGCGAAGTGAAGGGCAGCCGCTGCTGCGTATGCCTGGAAATACGTTCGCGCACGGTTCCTTTCGAGAGTATTGCTGCCATGCTCTGGAATCTTCCACTCGAGCGAGACAGGACCCTTCAGTGCTGTTTTCGGAAGATTGATCTTCACACTGTGTCCGGTCGACTCCAGGTATCCGATGTCGACCAGGCCGGCAAGAGCGGTGCTCCACAGACGAGCCAATGCTCCCCCGCCGGTATCCAGAGCGAGGTTGTCTTTTCCGTCGAACCATCGCGGTGACATGACCCAGCTGTACTTGTCCTCGAGGTTCCGCTTCTGCGGGTGAGGGTTGGTGTGTTGATTCCACGGGTGCCGGCGATCGACCGGGTTACCCAGCGGATCGGTCTTGACGAACATCTCCTGATCACTCCAGTCCTCGTAATACGAGGACCCCAGCATGATTCGGATACCGAGGTTGATGTCCACCAGATCCGTGGTGACCAACTTTCCGTCGACAACCACACCGGGAGTGACAAACATCTTCCGGCCCCAGTCGGTCATGTCCTTGTACGAGAAATTGCAGTACTCGGGGTCTTGGAACGATCCCCAACAACCCAGCAGGGTCCGCCGCAGGCCAACCTTCTCGTAACCAGGCAGCGCCTGGTAGAAGAAGTCGAACAGGTCGTCGTGCATCGGCACGACCTTCTTCATGAATTCGACGTACCGCATCAGCCGCGACATGTAGTCCGTCATCAGTTCGATCGTCGCGACGGTGCCGACGCCGCCGGGATAGAGCGTCGACGGGTGGACGTGCCTACCCTCCATCAAGCAGAACATTTCGCGAGTCGAACGCGAGACTTGCAACGCTTCGCGATAGAACTCACCCGTGAACGGATTGAGAGTCCGCATGATGTCCGCGATCGTGCGATAACCGTGCTGCTCCTCGTGCGGGCAGCGCGTGTTCTCTGCCTGCGCCAGCACACCGGGATTCGTCTCGGAGACCATCTTCTCGCAGTAGTCGACTGCGACCAGATTCTCTTGAAAAATGTTGTGGTCGAACATGTACTCGGCGGCCTCGCCGAGATTGACGATCCACTCGCCCAGATGCGGCGGCTTGACGCCGTACGCCATGTTTTGTGCGTAGCACGAGCATGTGGCGTGATTGTCACCGCAGATGCCGCAGATACGACTGGTGATGAAATGCGCGTCGCGCGGGTCCTTCCCCTTCATAAACAGGGAATACCCACGAAAGATCGACGACGTGCTGTGGCACTCCACCACTTCGCGATTGGCGAAGTCGATCTTGGTGTAGATACCCAGACTGCCGACGATTCGGGTGATGGGGTCCCACGCCATCTCGACAAGACCGTCGCGGTCCGCAGTCGAGGTGGGTTCGGGAACGATGGCCGTCATTGCAGTGCCTCCCAGAGACGTTGCTCACGAACTGATTTGAAGGTATCCGGTCGGTCACCACGTACGCGTCGCACCGGTGAGCAACTTCGACCCGCGCTCGCGCCAGTGCGGTTCCTTGTCCAACGTGTGACCGGTGATCCGGCGCAGACTGTGGATCACGGACCCGTACATTCCCACCGCATTGGTGGAGAGTTTGCCGCCAGGTGGTTCATCCATGAACGGCATGAATTTGTCCGGGAATCCCGGCATCGTGCAGCCGATGCAGATCCCGCCGACATTAGGGCACCCGCCGACTCCGTTTATCCAACCACGTTTGGGGACATTGCATTTCACGACCGGTCCCCAACATCCCAGCTTGACGATGCACTTCGGCGACCCGTACTCCGTCGCGAACTCGCCCTGCTCGTAGTACCCGCCACGGTCACAGCCCTCGTGAACGGTGGCACCGAAAAGCCACTGCGGGCGGAGGGATTCGTCCAAGGGAATCATCGGCGCCTGATCAGTGGCCATGTACAGAAGATAGGTCAGGGTCTCGGAGAGGTTGTCCGGCTGAATGGGACACCCGGGAACGCACACGATCGGGATGCCCGCCTTCGATTTCCAGGTCCACCCGAGATAGTCCGGCACGCCCATCGCACCGGTCGGATTGCCGGCCATCGCATGTATGCCGCCGTAGGTTGCGCACGTGCCGACCGCAACTACCGCAGTGGCTTTCGATGCCAGCTTGTCGAGCCATTCGCTCGTGGTGACCGGTTGGCCGGTTTCGCGATTGTTTCCGAAACCACACCAGTACCCCTCGTCGTGAAGTTTCTCGTTCGGTATAGATCCTTCGACAACAAGAACAAAGGGTTCCAATTCTCCCCGGTCGGCTTTCCAGAACCATTCCAGGAAATCGTCAGCGCCGCCCTGCGGTCCACATTCGAAGTCGATGAGCGGCCAATGAACCGCCACCTGAGGCAGGCCGGGCAACGCACCGAGCGCGATCTCCTCGATACTGGGTTGCGTGGCCGCGGTGAGCGCCACCGAATCACCGTCGCAACTGAGACCGGCATTGATCCACAGCACGTGGATCAGAGTTTCTTCCGCTTTGGCCGCTGCGCTTTCGGGGGTAGCTGCGCTTTCGGAGGCAGGTTCCGCCGTGGTGCCAGCAGTCGATTTTTGTGTGTCCATGTCAGCCGCTTTCACGGGTGCACTTGCGCCTGATTCTCGGCGCCGCTACTGCCTGACACGCTATGGCCTCAAATTGCTGCGGCACCGAAACGCTGACGCCACCGGAGTCGAACCTCGGCCCACTTGCGTGGCACCCACTCATTTCATTAACTACCCGAGCAGATCAGTTGTCAACGGCCACCGGAGAAATCGCCGAACGACTACCGATCCACTCGTACCACTCGTCCATGCCTTCACCTGTCGTGGCCGATAGAACAACAACGCGCACAGCAGGATTGAGGATTTTCGCTTGCGCGACACAGGCATCGACGTCGAACTCGACGTACGGGAGCAAGTCGATCTTGTTGATCACCACGAGGTCCGCGACGGCAAAGATGTGCGGGTATTTTTTCGGCTTGTCGACCCCCTCCGGCGTCGAAATTAGGACAACCTTGCCTTCCTCGCCCAGGTCGAAGAGCGCGGGGCACACCAGGTTTCCTACGTTTTCGATCAGAAGCAGCGACTCGTCCGCGGGGTCCAAGGCGTGCAGCGCGCGATCGATCATCTCGGCATCGAGGTGACAGCCCGCCCCCGTGTTGACCTGGACCACTGACGCGCCGGCCTCACGAATCCGCTCGGCGTCGAGCCGGGTTTCCTGGTCACCTTCGATCACGGCAATCGGTCGTTGTCGTCCTAGTTCCCGGATCGTTCGCGCCAGCAATGTGGTCTTACCCGCGCCGGGCGAACTCATGATGTTGAGCGCCGTGATTCCGCGGCCCCGCATCCACTCACGATTGTGAACCGCAATGCGGTCGTTCTTGGCAAGCACCTGCTGCTCGAGAATTACAGTGTGGTCGGAGTGACCGTGCCCATGGTCGTGGTCGTGGTCGTGGTGGTGACCGTGCCCATGGCTGTCGTCCTGCTCGTGTTCTCCGCCGGCGACGACCGACACCCGAGGTCCCGTGGCGTCCCCGCACCCACACGTCGCGCACATGCTCAGCTCACTTCCATCGACAGGATCCGCAACTCGCGGCCGGCAAGCACCTCGACATCAGCACTGCCGCACCCACACAACAAGAACATGTCGGGCGGCGAGAAAGTCACGCCACAGCTTTTGCATCGCGCGCTGGTTGCAATCTGATCGATGTGCAAGCTGGCACCCTCGGCGTGAGTACCCGCCGTGACAACGTCGAAGCAGAACAGCAGAGAGTGTGGAACCACCGCGCATAGTTGCCCTACTTCCAGCCGCACGCTCGATACTCGTCGCTCGCCGGCACGCTCGCACACGGCTTCGACCACACTCTGCGCAATAGACAGCTCGTGCACGGTGAAACCCACGATTCGTGATCCGGAAACCTCCCTTCCACGATAAGCACCAACCGTCGCCGTACGTAACCCGTACATCCAAAACAGGCTGCGATCCGCAACTACTTGCGGATCGCAGCCTGTGACAGCGTTTTTGACGAACGGAAACGTCTCGGCTAGCCGGCCGCAGCCTGTGTCGTTGTTGTTGTTGATGTTGTCGTTGTCGTGGTCGCGGCGGGCGGTTCACTCGACGCGACTGAAGTCGACGGCGCCACGGTTGAAGTCACACTCGGCGTCGCGGCCGGCGCAACGGATGTCGTCGTCGGAGCCCCGGGTGCCGGTGCTGCAGATTCCGAACCTGCGGGTGCGGGTTGTACCGCTTCGCCCGTGGTTGTGGTGGGCTTGGCCGAGTCGGTAACCGAAGGCGAAGCAGCCAAGGCGTCGATGGCATCCGCCATCTCTTCGGCGGTCGGCTTCGCCAACGAATCGACCGGCTTGCCGTCCTGCGCCTGCTTGGCCAGATAGGTCAGCCACGCCGCTGCGTACTCCGCTGATGTCAGGGGCTTGCCGTTTGCAGCATCCGAATCGCGCCAGTAGTCGAAGTGGTGACCGACATCCGGGCCCAAGGTCAGGCCGTACGGATCGTTCATGACTACGGGGATGGTGTTCTGGTTCGTGGCGATGAGGCCGACGATTTCCTTGAACAGCTTCTGCGGCAGGTACGCCAACGGCGACACTTCCTCAGTGGAAACCGAGTCCTTTGCGACCGGCGTCGTGGTGGCCTCGCTCGGCTTGTACGCCGGGTCGGAGACCTTCAGCAAGACATCGAGGAAGGTTTCGTCGCTCTGCATCCAGGTGGGATTGCTCGAGATGTCGTTGAAGGCGTCGAACATCACGCGTCCCATCACGACCGCGATGTCCATGCCGGTGGCGGGCGTCAGATTCTGCGCTTGCAACTGGTCGACGTTGAGCTGCCGACCGACGTTTGCCGCCAGAATCAGGAGTGAAATGTTCTCGGGAGCTGCGCAGGTGAGGTCGCCGTCAGAGCAGAACGACGCAATCTTGCCGTTCAGGGCCCCGAAATCTCCGCTGGTGCCTGGAAGTGCCCCGGATCCGGAAGCGGTGTTCTTTCCGTTCTGATATTGCTGGTTGAAACCGTTCGGGTTCGCGTACGGGTTCTCGGCGCCGGGGAACGGCCCCTCGCCCGCGAGTCGACCAGCGTCGGCGAAGATGACCACACCGACGACGTTGTCCGGATTGATGCCGGAGGTGCTCGACTCCGAGCCGATGTCCATCGCGACGCGGCGCACTACGTCAGCGCCTTCGCTGTAGCCGACAATCGAGAACTTCGTGTTCGGGCAGGCCGCGCTGATTGCCTTCATCACAGCGCGGGTGTTGTCCGCGCCCGTCGTCACGGCCTCTTCGTAACTGTCCATGTTTGCGGGATACGCGATGTAGACGGAGGCGTACGAGCCGTCCTTGACCGAACCGGCTGGTGCCTTGAGTACCGGGTCGACCCAGTGGCTGCTGTAGTCGTCTGTGAGCGCCGCGGGGAGGAGTGTCGTTCCATCCGCACCGACGAGCATCTTCGTTGTGCCCTCGACCGGCGTGTCTCCGCGACCGGCAACACCGATCCCGACCGTGTCGTGGCACTCGGTGACAGACGCGGTCAACTCGGTCTCGATCGTCTGCGATTGCGGAGAATCCACGGCAACTGCGACCGCCACCAACGCGGCCACGCCGAGCGCTGCGGGCGCTACTGCACCCGCCAGTATTCGATGTCGCGAAAAGAACCCACGAACCGGCATATCTTCTCCCCAATCAACTTTTGGAAAACGTACGACCGACCCCCGGGGCGTCACGCAACGTCATTCGAGTAGTCGTCCAGTATGAGAGAAGCGTTACAGGAGGTAACGATTTCAGTCGAAAATAATGACCTGTCGGATTGCTCTTCCGTCCGCAAGTTCGTCCATGCCGGAATTGATGTCGTCCAACTCGATTCGCGAGGAGATGAGCTTCTCGACCGGTAGCTTCCCGTCCCGCCACAATTGCGCGTAGATCGGGATGTCGCGGGCGGGGACCGCGGATCCGAGGTAACTGCCGATGATGGTCCGCGCTTCGGCCACCAGCCCGAGCGGCGAGATCGACGAGCGCGCATCAGGCGCAGGCAACCCGACCGTGACGGTCGTGCCACCAGCTGCCGTCGCAGCCACGGCTGTCTCGAACGCCCGAGCATTTCCCGCAGCTTCGACGACGATGTCTGCGCGAACGCCACTCTCGGACAGGCCGGACGGTGTGAAGACCTCGGTCGCGCCCAGTTCCAGTGCCTGAGCCAGCTTGGACTCCAGTGCGTCGACGCCGATGACGTTCTCGACCCCGAGTGCCCGCGCCGTCAGGATTGCGGCCATCCCGACGCCGCCCAAGCCGACCACCATCACAGTGTCCGCCGGGCGAGGCTTGGCCGCGTTGAGTAGCGCTCCCCCGCCGGTCAACACCGCGCAGCCGAGTACGGCTGCAATCTCGGCCGGAATATCGTCTTCGACGGCAACTACGGACTTGGCGTTGACCACCGCATGCGTCGCGAAACCCGAAACGCCGAGATGATGTTTGACGCTCTCGCCGGAGCGCCGCAGTCGTTGCGCGCCACCGAGCAAACTGCCGTCGTTGTTGGCGGCGCTACCCACCGTGCACGGCATCCGGCCGTCAGTGGCGCATCCCGCGCACTCGCCACACCGCGGAAGAAAAGTCATCACGACGCGGGTGCCCACCGACAACGAATCAACGCCGTCGCCGAGTTCGACGATTCGACCAGCTGCCTCGTGGCCCAGCAACATCGGCACGGGGCGAACGCGATTCCCGTCGACCACGGAGAGGTCGGAGTGACAAAGCCCGGCAGCTTCGATCTTGACGAGGATCTCACCCGGGCCCGGGGATTCGAGGTCGAGTTCCGAAATCGAAATCGGAGTCGACTCCGCAAAGGGACGCTCCCGGCCGATCTCTTCGAGCACTGCACCACGGATCTTCAACTGCACACCCCGATTTCGATAGTTCGAACTACTTGCCCACGATCCCGCGTACCGACGCGGGAAGGTCACGAACCCGCTTGTACGGGCCGACGACGGCGGCCGCAAACGGCCTGGTCAAGAGCACCTGCGCCACCTCGAGCACCTCTTCGGAGGTAACCGCGTCGATGGTCGCGAGCGTCTGCGCAACACTGCGATGGTTGCCGTAATTGAGTTCACTGCGACCGATACGGTTCATGCGTGAACCTGAATCTTCCAGTGCCAGAACCAATCCGCCGCGCAGCGATCCCTTGGCGCGGGCGATCTCGGCATCGGTGATGCCGTCCGTCGCCACGTTCGCAAGTACCTCGCGGATCACTGTGGCAACCTCCCCGAGGTTCTCCGGCTGGCAACCCGCGTACACGGAGAACGCTCCGGTGTCCGCGAAGGTGTCTACACCGGAATAGACGGAGTACGCAAGCCCACGCTTCTCGCGAATCTCTTGGAACAGACGAGAACTCAGCCCGCCGCCCACTGCGGCGTTGAGAACCGACAGAGCCCAGCGATGACCCTCGTGCCGACCGAACGCGCGTACCCCGAGCGCAAGGTGGACCTGCTCGCTGTCGCGGTGGGTCAAGCTCAGTTCAGGCATCGTTCGCAAACGCAGAGTGCCTTCGCGCCGCGGCGCCGGCTTGACTCCACGCTCGAGATGCCCGGCGAAGGCGCGGCGAGCCAGCGTCACAACCTGCTTGTGGTCGACGTTCCCCGCTACTGCCAGCACCATCCGCTGCGGCGTGTAACGCCGAACATGGAAGGAATGCAACTGATTGCGCGACATCGACTCGATCGATTCGACGCTACCGATGATGGGACGACCGACAGGATGATCTCCGAACAACGCGGTCAGGAAGGCGTCGCCGAGCAGGTCTTCCGGATCGTCGTCTCGCATCGCGATCTCTTCGAGCACTACTTGCCGCTCGACGTCGACATCCGCAGTTCTGCAGCGCCCACGCAGTACGACGTCGGCAACAAGGTCCACCGCCATCGGGAGGTCCTCGTCGATCACGTGCGCGTAGAAACAGGTGTGTTCCTTCGACGTGAATGCATTGAGTTCGCCGCCCACACCATCCATGACCTGCGCGATGTCCAACGCGGTCCGTGACGGCGTCGACTTGAACAACAGATGCTCGAGAAAATGCGCGGCACCGGCCACACTCGGCTGCTCGTCGCGGGAACCGACTCCGACCCACACGCCGACGGAGGCGGAACGCACACCGGGGATGAATTCGGTGACGACGCGCAGGCCGCCGGGCAGGACCGTGCGCTGCACTCCCGATTCAGGAGTCGCATCGATCGGCGATTTCAGCACAGCGCTGCGGCTGCGCGTGGTGTTGGGAGTGGTCTTTGCCATGAAAAGGTTCAGCAGTCCTCGGTGCAAGTGTTGAATCAGGTATCTACAGGCTCGTGTCTACAGACAGTACAGATGCGGCCCCGCACGGAAATCCGCGCGGGGCCGCATCAGAGTACGAAGTGAGATCTACTCGGAAGCAGCCTCGTCGGCGGCCGGAGCGGCAGCCTCGTCGTTGCCCTCTTCGACCGGGATCAGCGAGATCTTGCCACGTGCATCGATGTCGGCGATCTCGACGCGGATCTTGGATCCGACGTTGACCACGTCTTCGACCTTGGCAATGCGCTTACCGCTGCCCAGCTTCGAGATGTGCACCAGTCCGTCGCGTCCCGGCAGGAGCGAAACGAAGGCACCGAAGGCGGTGGTCTTGACGACCGTGCCCAGGAACCGCTCGCCGACCTTGGGGAGCTGCGGGTTGGCAATGGCGTTGATCATGTCGATCGCGGCCTGTGCAGACGGTCCATCGGTGGCGCCGACGAACACGGTGCCGTCGTCTTCGATGGAGATGTTGGCACCGGTCTGCTCGGTGATGGAGTTGATCATCTTGCCCTTGGGGCCGATGACCTCACCGATCTTGTCGACGGGGACCTTGATGGCCGTCACGCGGGGAGCGAACGGGCTCATCTCGTCCGGGGTGTCGATGGCTTCCGCCATGACCTCGAGGATCGTGGTCCGTGCATCCTTCGCCTGCGAGAGTGCACCGGCAAGAACCTGCGACGGGATGCCGTCGAGCTTCGTGTCCAGCTGCAGGGCCGTGACGAAGTCCTTGGTGCCTGCGACCTTGAAGTCCATGTCGCCGAAGGCGTCTTCGGCGCCGAGGATGTCGGTCAGAGCGACGTAGCGGGTTTCACCGTCGACCTGGTCGGAGACCAGACCCATGGCGATACCGGCAACCGGAGCGCGAAGCGGCACACCGGCGTTGAGCAGTGCGAGCGTGGACGCGCACACCGAGCCCATCGAGGTGGAACCGTTGGAGCTCAGGGCCTCGGAGACCTGGCGAATCGCGTAAGGGAACTCTTCGACGCTGGGCAGAACAGGCATGAGAGCGCGCTCGGCGAGTGCACCGTGACCGATTTCGCGACGCTTCGGCGAACCGACGCGACCCGTCTCACCGGTGGAGTACGGCGGGAAGTTGTAATGATGCATGTAGCGCTTGGTGGTCTCGGGACCGAGCGAGTCGACCTGCTGAGCCATCTTGACCATGTCGAGAGTGGTGACACCCAGGATCTGGGTCTCGCCGCGCTCGAACAGCGCGGAGCCGTGTGCGCGCGGGATGATCGCGACCTCGGCGGACAGCGAACGGATGTCCGTGACGCCGCGGCCGTCGATGCGGAACTGATCGCGCAGGATGCGCTGGCGAACCAGCTTCTTGGTGAGCGAGCGGAACGCTGCTCCCAGTTCCTTCTCGCGGCCTTCGAAGTTGGGTGCAACCTGCTCGAGAACCTCGACCTTGACCTCGTCGGTCTTGTCGTCGCGTTCCTGCTTGCCGGCGATTGTCAGTGCGGCATTGAGCTTTTCGGACGCAGCAGCCTCGACGGCAGCAAAAACGTCGTCCTGGTACGCCGGGAAGACGGGGTAGTCACCCGTGGGCTTTGCAGCCTTGGATGCCAGTGCTGCCTGCGCAGCACACAGGCGTGCGATGAACGGCTTGGCGGCCTCGAGGCCCTCGGCGACGATTGCCTCGGTCGGTGCCTGAGCGCCGTCGGCGATCTTCGCGATGACGTTGTCGGTGGCCTCGGCCTCGACCATCATGATCGCTACGTCGGCATTGTCACCGCTGCCGGACACGACGCGGCCGGCTACGACCATGTCGAAGACGGCGTTCTCGAGCTGATCGACCGTCGGGAATGCAACCCACTGGCCGGCCTTGTTGTCCTCGGAGACGATGAGTGCAACACGCACGCCACCGACGGGTCCGGAGAACGGCAGGCCCGCGATCTGCGTCGACGCGGAAGCGGCGTTGATGGCCACGACGTCGTACAGATCCTGCGGGTTGAGGCTCATGACCGTGACGACGACCTGGATCTCGTTACGGAGACCGTCGACGAAGGACGGGCGCAGCGGCCGGTCGATGAGGCGGCAGGTCAGGATCGCGTCGGTGGAGGGGCGTCCCTCACGACGGAAGAACGAACCGGGGATGCGGCCCGCTGCGTACATACGCTCTTCGACGTCCACCGTCAGGGGGAAGAAGTCGAAGTGCTCCTTGGGGTGCTTGCTGGCGCTCGTGGCGGACAGCAGCATGGTCTCGTCGTCCAGGTAAGCAACGACGGCGCCGGCGGCCTGCTGAGCAAGGCGTCCGGTCTCGAAACGGATGGTGCGGGTACCGAAGGACCCGTTGTCGATCACGGCGGTGGATTCGAACACGCCTTCGTCGACCTCTACTACGGAATTCTCTGTCATTCTTTTCTCTTCACTTCCCTCTCGTCTTCGCCGTACCCGCGCGGGCGTTTCCACCCTCCTGGTGGAAACTGCGCACCGAGGGACGTCCCCCTCTTGAATTGCAGACGCTCCTTGCGATGCGAGCGATTTCTGCTTCGGGACGTCACGACGTTCGGGCGGCCGTCGATCGAAGTCCGCCGGAGCTTTCGGGCACTTGCCCGGTCCGGAGAACCACTACCGACAACCGACACCACGTTCTCTGGTGCATACGGTGTGCTGGCTGCGCACTGCACAACTGTGCGTAGACAACTGTGCATAGCGCCGACAGCGGAAACTGCCTTGCGGCAGCTAACGCCGAAAGCCAGCGAAGCCCAGTATATGCGTGGCTTCGCCGGCTAACGGAGTGTTCGGCAAACCGAAGCGTGCCGTGTTGCTTTCGATCAGCGTCGTGAGAAAAATCTAGCGACGCAGGCCGAGACGCTCGATGAGCGTGCGGTAGCGAGCGACGTCAGTCTTTGCCACGTACTTCAGCAGACGACGACGGCGACCGACCATCAAGAGCAGTCCACGACGCGAGTGGTGGTCATGCTTGTGGGTCTTGAGGTGCTCGGTGAGATCGGTGATGCGCTTGGTGAGCATTGCCACCTGAGCTTCAGGCGATCCCGTGTCGGTCTCGTGCAAGCCGTACTCGCCGAGAACGACCTTCTTTTCTTCCGTGGTCAATGCCACTTGATTCACTCCTGTGATGACGTTTGCGTGAAAGGAACTAGATCGGGCGCGGCCACCGCAAACCGCAGCACGCACCGAGAGAAGATCCTACCAGCAGCAATGAGGCGCTTTCGCCCACCTGGAGCGAATGTGGCCGCCGCCACTAGTGCAGGACGAGCTCAACCCACTCTGCGCTCAACCCACGCTGCGCTCTGCATCCTCACTCAGGATTTGGCGTGCGCGTTCGACGTCTCGGTTCATCGCCGTGATGAGCGACTCGATCGAGTCGAACTTCTCCATGCCCCGAATCCGCGAAACCAGGTCGACAGCGACGTGTTGTCCGTACAGGTCTGCTTCGGTGTCGAGAACGTACGCCTCGACGG
This sequence comes from Rhodococcus sp. P4_F3_2, assembly GCF_056401335.1. NCBI lineage: Bacteria > Bacillati > Actinomycetota > Actinomycetes > Mycobacteriales > Nocardiaceae > Rhodococcus > Rhodococcus sp. P4_F3_2. Next base: position 73,902 of record NZ_JBFUJN010000030.1, on the reverse strand, counting down.
TTCGGGTCCGGCCGGAGAAGGTCGGGTTGGTCCCCACAGACACTGCGGCTTGGTATCGACGACCGGGAACGACAGTTCCGAGTTCCTCGCCGGCGCCGAGCACCGTGAACCACGCTGCGTAGACGCCGTCGGCCGGAATCGCCGAAAACATCGGCGGTGCAACATTGGCCGTCGGGAATCCCAACTCGCGTCCACGCTTGTCACCGTGGACGACCACACCTTCGACACGATGTGGACGGCCGAGAGCTTCGGTAGCCGCTTCCATGTCGCCTGCGTCGACGCACGAGCGGATGTAGGTCGACGAGAACGTCACCGCATGCTCGGCGAGCAACTGGACGCCATCGACCGCAAAGCCGAAGCGAGCGCCCATCTCACGAAGAAGATCGACATTGCCGAGCGCCTTCTTGCCGAAGGTGAAGTTGTCCCCCACCACCACCTCGGCGACATGCAGACGTTCGACGAGAATTTCGTGGACGTAGCGCTCCGGCGTCAGCTTCATGAAATCAGCGGTGAACGGCATCACGCAGAACACGTCGATGCCCAGATCCTGAGCCAATTCCGCACGCCGTTGCAGCGTCGTCAACTGGGCTGGATGACTACCCGGCCGCACAACCTCCATGGGATGCGGGTCAAACGTCATCAACACGCTCGGAACACCACGTTTGCGCGCAGCGGTAACCGCTCTCGCTATCAATTGGGCATGCCCACGATGCACACCGTCGAACACACCGATAGTGAGCACACAACGACCCCAATCGGCCGGAACTTCGTCGAGACCACGCCATCTCAGCACGATTGGCAGCCTACGGGTCCACCGGCGGCGGGTCACGTTCGGACCCGCCCAGCGAATCACCGCTGTGCTGCCGCTCACGTACGGAAGTTCCGGATTTCGTAGCCTAAGCTAAGCGTTGTGGCAGCTCACAAGACCGGAACCTCGGAAGCATCATCGACGTCGGATGGCGACAGCACTTCGGCGCACGGCGCGGCAATCGACACGCTCGCACTCTCGTCGGTGGCTCAGGACTACCTCAAGGTCATTTGGACGATCCAGGAGTGGTCCCACGAGCGGGTATCCACCAAGCTCCTGTCCGAGAAGATGAACGTCTCGGCTTCGACGGTGTCCGAGGCGATCCGCAAACTCTCGGACCAGGGCCTCGTCGATCACGCCCGCTACGGTTCCATCGCTCTGACGGACAGCGGCCGCGCGGCTGCTGTGTCCATGGTCCGTCGCCACCGGTTGATCGAGACCTATCTGGTTCAGGAACTCGGCTACGGCTGGGACGAAGTCCACGACGAAGCCGAAGTCCTCGAACACGCCGTTTCCGATCTGATGATCTCACGGATGGACGCCAAACTGGGCTTCCCCGAACGTGACCCGCACGGCGATCCCATTCCCGCCACCGATGGTTCGGTGCCGACTCCCCCGGCCCGTCAGCTCAGCGACTTCGCCAACGGCGAGCGGGGCCGCGTTGCCCGGATCTCCGATTCCGATCCCGAAATGCTTCGGTACTTCGATTCCGTCGGCGTCAGTCTCGATGTCGACATCACTGTCGAAGAACGCCGTGATTTCGCCGGAACAGTGTCCGTTCGACTCGGCGACAGCCCCGACACCATCGACCTGGGAAGCCCAGTCGCTCAAGCAATTTGGCTCGTGTAGTCGAGGTCGCTCAGAGCGGCAGACGGTATCGCCGTTCCACGGGCCGGACTCCGTCGGTCCGGGTCCAGTCGGCGAGCCTCTCGTCGACGTACACCCAACCTCGACGCTCGTACAGCGCGATCGCCGGCAAAGCGTCCTCGACGACGTCGAGCACCAGTTCCAACTGACTTTCGGCTGCGAAATCCGTGACAGCGTCGAGTAGCGCACCGCTGAGGCCGTTTCCGCGCGCATGGGGATGAACGAACAATCGCGACACGGCTATCGATCCCGCGGTGGTGGGCGCGCCTGCAACCTCGCGGTCGACGGCCACATGACCGACAACACGGCCGTCGCTCTCACCGACCCACGCCTTCACCACCGTGGGCGAACTGAGCCAGCGGTGCGGGTTCTGCGGCCACATGTTCGGATATCCGTCGCACTCGTGGACCTGTGCCAGCGCATCGACGCAACCGTCGAGGTCGCCGTCGACACGCTCGCGGACGATCACCCGCGAAGCGTCGCCGGTCGCACGACCATCACCGAACTGGCGCGTCGACCCTTCTCCTGCAGAAGCGCAATCGTGTGACCGGTGGGATCGATCGCCGCACAGATCCCCTTCATCCCGATCGGCTCGAGCCAGCGCCCCTGGCTGATCGCCTCGGCTTCCTCCGCCGTGATCTGCCGATGCGGAAAAGCCGTCTGCGCGGCCTGATCGATGTCGAGGCTCACACCCGGCTGATCCGCGAGATCTTCGAGCGTGCGCGCATGTTCGAGAGTGAACGGCCCGACGCGGGTGCGGCGCAATGCCGTCAAATGACCGCCGACGCCCAATTCACGACCGAGGTCGCGTGCAAGCGAGCGGATGTATGTTCCGGAAGAGCACTCAACGTCTACATCCAGATCGACGAAGCCACCCGGGACATCTCGCCGAGCCAGAACTTCGAAAGTCGACACCGTTACCGGGCGCGGCGCCAGCTCGACGGTTTCTCCCGCACGCACCAGGGCATGTGCGCGTTGACCGTCGACCTTGATAGCGCTCACGCTTGCCGGGATCTGCTTGATGTCTCCGGTCAGCGTTGCCACGATCGCCGCGATCTCCGCGTCCGTCACCTGCGAAGCGTCTGCGGAAGTCAGGACCTCACCTTCGGCATCGTCCGTGTCCGTCGCTGCACCGAGGCGAATGGTCGCCGAGTACGCCTTGGTTGTCAGTGCCAGGAGTCCGAGCAACTTGGTCGCACGCTCGACGCCGAGAACGAGGACGCCGGTCGCCATGGGATCAAGAGTCCCGGCATGTCCCACCTTGCGGGTGTTCAACAACTTGCGGCATCGCGCGACCACGTCGTGGCTGGTGATGCCCGCCTCTTTGTCGACAATCAGGATTCCGGCGCCGACAAGACCGGAGGAAGGCTTTTCACGAGCTGACACGTGTGCCGATTCTGCCAGTCGTGCTCACTGCACCGAAATTGCCGTCAGAATGAGCCCGTCCGACACCAACCACCTGCCGTCGAAAGAGGTGAGCGGCGGACCAGACGTCGCCTCACCGGGGACCAGCAGACGCGAGTTGAAAGTTCCGGAAGTTTCCGACTCCGCCTCGAATGTGATGTGGGCGTCCTCGAAACCCAACCAGCGCCCGGTGAGCGGAAACCACGCCTTGTACGTGGCTTCCTTCGCGCAGAAGAGCACTCGATCCCAGTGCACCGGACCGCCGGTTTCCTGAGTGTCCAGCCACGTTCGTTCCGCTTCGATGCTGACCGCGGGCAATACCCCGTCCGGCAGCGGGCCGTGCGGCTCGGCGTCGATACCGAGTGAGCGGACCTGCATGGAGTACGCCAGGACAGCGCCGCGGTAGCCGTCGCAATGGGCGAGGCTTCCGACTACTCCCTGCGGCCAGAGTGGGGCACCACGCTCGCCGCGCATGACAGCGGCAGACGGAACACCGAGCTTGCCCATCGCCTGACGCGCGAGGTGCCGGGTAGTCACGAACTCGCGACGGCGCTTCTCGACCGCGCGGCCGATCAACGCCTCCTCACTGGGGTGCGGAACCAGACCGGGCGGATCCACGAAGGCCTCGGCCGTCGCAACTCCACCGGGAAGAATCTGTTCGATCACGTAGCGATACCTCTCAGCGTCCGGCGCGAATGCGCTCGACTTCGGCTTCCTGCTCCGGCGTGACCTTGAAGTGGCCACCCCACTTGTTGAGCGTTCCCGGCGGGTACTCCGGAACGGGAAGAATCTGACGCAACAACTTCTCCGGCAGTCCACGCCGACGCCATTCGCGCGGGTATCCGAGTGAGACTTCCTCGAAGCGGACGCCGTCGTAGTACGTGGTTCGAGGAATGTGCAGGTGCCCGTACACCGAGCACACCGCGTTGTACTTCACATGCCAGTCGGCGGTCGCGGTGGTTCCGCACCACAACGCGAACTCCGGATACATGAGCACGTCCGTGGGCTGCCGGACCATCGGGAAATGGTTCACCAGAACGGTTTTTGTGCCTTCGGGGAGCGCGTCCAGCCGTGCCTGGGTGTATTCGATTCTCGCCCGGCACCACGCGTCGCGCGTTGCATACGGCTGCGGCGAGAGCAGGAACTCGTCGGTGGCGACGACGTTCTTGTCCCGCGCGATCTCGAGCCCGTGTTCCTTGTCTCGCGCGCCTTCCGGCAGGAAGGAGTAGTCGTAGAGAAGGAACATCGGGACGACCGTGACCGGGCCCTCGTCTCCCTCCCACACCGGGAACGGGTCCTCGGGCGTGATGACGTCAAGTTCGCGGCACATGTTGACCAGGTACTCGTACCGCGGCGCTCCGTGAATCTGAACCGGATCCTTGGCGGTCGTCCACAGTTCGTGGTTGCCCGGAATCCAGATGACCTTTGCGAATCGGCTGCGAAGGAGCTTCAACGCCCACCGAATGTCGTCAGTTTTCTCGGAAACATCTCCGGCGAGAATGAGCCAGTCGTCAGGCGAATCCGGGAACAGTTCCTCCGTCATCGGCTTGTTGCCGTTGTGACCGACATGAATGTCGCTCACCGCCATCAGCTTTGCTGCCACGATCCCTCTGCTTCCTCAGTTGAACTTCCGCGCTTCGCCGTCGCCGGACCTGTCACTGCCCACTTGCCGGAAAACGCTCGCCACGACACCGCGACCATCCGAAGTACTACGAACACGGTAAGCCCTGCCCAAATTCCGGCCAGCTCCCAGTCGTAGGCGAGGGAGAGCCAGATCGCGGGCAGAAATCCGAGAACTGCGCAGAGCATGGTCGCGTTGCGCAGAAACACCACGTCCCCGGCGCCGAGCAGAACACCATCGAGGGCGAAGACGATTCCCGCTACCGGCATGATCGCGACGAAGAACCACCAGGCGATCGACATTTGACCGAGCACCTCGGCGTCGGACGTGAAAAGTCCGGGGATCACGGAGTGGCCCGCGGCGAAGAAGATCGCGAGTACCACGGCAAATACCGTCGACCAGGCAGTGATCCGCCAGGTCATCCTCTTCGCCGCGGCGGCGAATCCACCGCCGAGGGCAGCTCCGATGAGCGTTTGGGCGGCGATCGCCAAGGAATCGAGAAGGAGCGAAACCAGGTTCCACAGTTGGAGGACAACTTGGTGTGCACCGACTACGGCTGCGCCGAACCTCGACGCCACCGCGGCCGCCGAGACGAAACACGCTTGGAATGCGAGGCTGCGCAGAATCAGGTCACGGCCCATCAGCATCTGCGCCCGCATGATTGCAAAATGCGGTCGAGCCGAGACCGGTTCACGAAAGAGTGCCCAAGCGAACAGGACACCCGAAACGCTCTGGCCGACCAGATTCGCGACAGCTGATCCTTCGAGTTCCATCCGGGGAGCACCGAGCAAACCGTGCACGAGAATCGGGCACAACACCGCCGAAATACCCAGGCCGACAAGGACGAACCGAAGCGGTCGCACTGTGTTCTGAACCCCGCGCATCCAGCCGTTGCCGGCCAGGGCCACCAGGATGAGTGGAACACCCAATACCGCTATCCGAAGCCAACTTTCCGCAGCCGCGGCAATGTCGGGAGTCCCGGCCACCGCCGAAGTCAGCGGGCCCGCGATCACCTGCACGATCACTACCAAGGCCAAGCCGATCGCGGCCGCCAGCCAGGTCGCCTGAACGCCCTCGCCCACCGCGTCGCGCTCGCGGCCCGCCCCGTGCAGCCGTGCGGCGCGCGCCGTCGTGCCGTACGACAAGAAGGTCAGCTGCGTACTCACCAACGACAGGATCAGACCACCGACTGCCAATCCGGCCAGCGGAAGCGCCCCGAGTCGGCCGACCACGGCGATGTCGAACAACAGATAGAGGGGTTCGGCCGCCAGTACCCCGAGTGCCGGAAAAGCCAGGGAAAAGATTCGACGCCCAGTGACGTCGAAATCAGCTGCCGAAGATCCTGCCGAGGTGGCGTCAGATTCGCTCAATGCCGCGGATTCAGCCGAGTGCCGCGACGAGCGCGGCAACAATCTCGTCGCTGGAAGTGGTCGACGTATATCCGGCCGACAGCCGGTGCCCGCCGCCACCAAGACTTTCAGCGACCGCCGACACGTCGATCGCCGACTTTGCACGCAACGAGATCGACCAGCTTCCGGAAACCGACTCTTTGAGTACTGCGGCAACTTCGGCTTCCGAAGTAGTTCGCACGATATCGACGACGCTCTCGATCTCCTCGGAGCGAAGATCGCCGATGTCACTGCGTCGGATCACCGCGTACACCAGCCCACGGCCGTCCGCGGCTTCCGGGACCAGCACCGCGGACCCGAGTACCGAAGCCAGCATCGGCAACCACCCGAACGGATGGGTGTCGAGCAGCTTTCGCGCAATCGCGTCGCCGTCGATGCCTGTCGCCAGCAAACGCGCCGCGAGCACGTGCGGAAGCGGACCTCCCCACCGGAAGGAGCCGGTGTCGGTGACCAGTCCGGCATAGAGACAGTGCGCGATATCGCGATCGATCGCGACTCCCCACGCATCGAAGAATCGTGCGATGAGCGCCGTCGTCGAAGCCGCGGTTTCGTCGACGACGTTGATGCTTCCGAATTCGGAATTGGAGCGATGGTGATCAAGGACGATCGTGCGATTCGCGCCGGCGAGTCGACTCGCCAACTCACCGAGGCGGCCCTCGCTGCCGACATCCACGGTCACCAGAACATCGACGCTTTCCCGAACATCGGCGGGCGCCACGAGCAAGTGAACACCAGGGAAATCAGACATCGACTCGGGCAGCGCCGACGGCCGACTGAACGCGACCTGCACCGAAATGCCCCGACGCTCGAGAACGAGACCGAGCGCAAGTCCGCTGCCGATCGTGTCCGCATCCGGCTGCACATGGCAGAGAATTGTCACCGTGTGCGCCGATTCGAGAACCTCGGCCACCTGAGCGAACTTCGCCTCGCAGGGGTCGACGTCCGAAAGTGCGGTGATCGTCATTCTCGGTGCGCGTCAGTCGGCTTCACGAACATCTGGCGACGCCTCGTCTTCGTCCGAAGCCACTCGCGGCTCCTTGTACGGATCTGCATCTCCGGCCGGCTGTGCATTCTCACGCGCCTTGGCGACCTCGTCGTCGGCGGCCTTGGCACGGGCCAGCAGTTCTTCCATATGACGCGCGGTGTCGGGAACGGTATCGGCGACAAACGTCAGAGTCGGTGTGAAGCGAACGCCAGTTCCTGCACCGACCTTCGAGCGGAGAACACCCTTGGCCTTCTCGAGTCCTGCGGCGGCGGCTTCCACATCGGGTGCGGAATCGACCTTCYCGCCCATGACTGTGTAGTACACCGTCGCGTCGTGCAGATCGTTGGTGACCTTGGTGTCCGTGATGGTCACGAATGCGAGTCGCGGGTCCTTGATCTCGTGATCGATCGCGGTCGCGACGATGGTTCCGATACGCTTTGCCAACTTGCGTGCCCGGGCTGGATCTACCATGACTGTCAGTCTCCTCTACCTGGCCACTCGAATCGAGGTGACTCGATCGATCAAAGTTCTGGTTAACAAGAATTATTACCGACAACAGTCTCGTCCATCGGCTACCCGGCAACCAAATCACCATCGGTAGAGGTCTTCGGCCACAAGCCACCGTGCACATCGAGCGTGAGTACAGATACCGTCACACTTGGACCCRAGGACACCGAATCCCTTGACAACCAACTCGATTCGGTACGCCGTCTGGATGCCTGGCTCACCGACACACACCAGTGACACTCAGTCTTCCGGGCCGAAGATTCGCCTTCGCACAGCCAGCAACTGAATCTCCGGACGCTCGGCGACCGCTCGCTCACAATGATCGAGAACATCGTGCAGGTGATCGACGGACGAACTGACCACACCGACGCCCACGAGCGCACGACGCAGGCGTCCCTGCTCCCCCGCCTCCGCTGCACTCACGCCGAATCGACGGAGTTCCGTCAGGATCGGCGACAGCATCGAACGCTTTTCCTTGAGTGAGTGGACATCGCCGAAAAGAATGTCGAACTCCAGTGCCCCTACAAACATTTTCCCCCTAGACAGAGCCGAATGGACTCTTCCGGACTTGTATGTTCAAGTCCGGAAGAGTCCATGTCAGCTAGTACTCACGTGCGTCCGCCCCAACGCCCGTGTCGACATAATCAGTCGCGCGGCTTCTCGCGAAGCTCGTAGCACTCGAGAACGTCACCGATCTTGATATCGGAATAGGTGACGGTCAAACCACATTCGTAGCCTTCGCGAACCTCGGTAGCGTCTTCCTTCTCCCGCTTGAGCGAGGAGATGGTGACCGTCTCGGCGATGACCTTGCTGTCGCGGATGAGACGTGCCTTGGCGTTGCGACGGATGCTGCCCGACGTGACCAAGCAACCGGCAATGTTGCCGATCTTGGACGAACGGAACATGGCGCGGATCTCTGCCTTGCCCAGCTCGACCTCTTCGTACACCGGCTTGAGCAGACCCTTGAGTGCCTTTTCGACCTCATCGATGGCCTGGTAGATCACCGAGTAGTAGCGAATGTCGACGCCCTCGCGGTTCGCCAGCTCCGTTGCCTTGCCTTCGGCGCGGACGTTGAAGCCGATGATGATCGCGTTGGACGCTGCAGCCAGGTTGACGTTGGTCTCCGTGATGCCACCGACACCGCGGTCGATGACGCGCAACTGCACCTCGTCGTCGATCGGAATTCCGAGGAGAGCCTCTTCGAGGGCCTCCACGGTTCCCGAGTTGTCACCCTTGAGGATCAAGTTCAGCTGTGAATGTTCCTTCAGAGCTGCATCGAGATCGTCGAGGCTGATGCGCTTACGACTCTTCGCTGCAAGCGCGTTGCGCTTACGTGCGTTGCGACGGTCCGCGATCTGACGAGCGATACGGTCCTCGTCGACCACGAGCAGGTTGTCGCCTGCACCGGGGACCGACGTGAAGCCGATGACCTGGACCGGACGTGAAGGCAGTGCCTCGTGGACGTCCTGACCGTGCTCGTCCACCATGCGGCGGACGCGGCCGTAAGCATCGCCGGCAACGATCGAGTCGCCGACCCGCAGCGTTCCGCGCTGGATGAGCACGGTAGCGACGGGGCCGCGGCCACGGTCGAGGTGCGCCTCGATGGCAACACCCTGAGCGTCCATGTCCGGGTTGGCGCGCAGATCCAGGGAAGCGTCCGCCGTCAACAGCACTGCTTCGAGCAGTGCGTCGATGTTGAGACCCTGCTTCGCCGAGATGTCGACGAACATGGTGTCTCCGCCGTATTCCTCGGCCACCAGTCCGTACTCGGTGAGCTGCTGCCGGATCTTGTCCGGGTTCGCGCCTTCCTTGTCGATCTTGTTCACCGCGACCACGATCGGCACGTCGGCCGCCTGGGCGTGGTTGATCGCTTCCACCGTCTGCGGCATGACGCCGTCGTCGGCTGCGACAACAAGGATCGCGAGGTCGGTGGCCTTGGCACCACGAGCACGCATGGCCGTGAAGGCCTCGTGACCCGGGGTGTCGATGAACGTCACGAGACGCTCGTTGCCCTCGAGCTCGGTCAGCACCTGGTAGGCACCGATGTGCTGCGTGATGCCGCCGGCTTCGCCCTCACGGACATTCGCCTTACGGATCACGTCGAGCAGACGGGTCTTACCGTGGTCGACGTGGCCCATGACGGTGACCACAGGCGGACGGGACTCGAGGTCCTCTTCTCCGCCGGCGTCCTCGCCGTAGGTGAGGTCGAAGCTGTCGAGCAGCTCGCGGTCCTCGTCCTCCGGGCTGACGACCTGCACGACGTAGTTCATTTCGCCGCCGAGCAGCTCCAGCGTCTCGTCGTTGACCGACTGAGTTGCCGTGACCATCTCACCGAGGTTGAACAACGCCTGCACGAGTGCTGCGGGGTTCGCATCGATCTTGTCCGCGAAGTCCGACAGCGATGCGCCGCGAGCGAGACGGATGGTCTCACCGTTGCCGCGTGGCAGCCTGACGCCGCCGACTGCGGGAGCCTGCATGCTTTCGTACTCGGCGCGCTTCGCCCGCTTCGACTTACGTCCACGGCGAACTGCTCCGCCGGGACGACCGAATGCACCTGCCGCTGCGCCGCGCTGACCGGGACGGCCACCGCCGCCGGGACGACCGCGGAATCCACCGGCCGGAGCTGCTCCACCGGGAGCACCTGCACCAGCACCGGCGCCGGGAGCGCCGCCGCCGCGGTATCCACCGCCGCCGCCGCCCGGACGACCACCGGGAGCGCCACCGGGACGACCCGGACGTCCGCCGCCACCGGGCGCGGGRCGAGCGGAACGAGCAGGCATTGCACCCGGGTTCGGGCGAGGAGGCATGGAGCCGGGGCTGGGACGGGGTCCGCCCTGACCTGCAGGCGGACGAGGTCCACCCTGGCCGGGAGCCGGACGGGGACCGCCCTGACCCGGAGCCGGACGAGGTCCCCCCTGGCCGGGAGCCGGACGGGGACCGCCCTGACCCGGAGCCGGACGAGAACCGCCCTGGCCTGCACCCGGACGCGGTGCGCCGGGAGCCGGACGAGGTGCCGGACGCTCGGCGGGTGCCGAGGAGTACGGGTTGTTACCGACGCGAGGTGCCTTCGGTCCCGGACGCGGTCCGCCGGGCTTTGCGCCGGTAGACGGTGCCGCCGGAGCCGCGGGGGCTGCCGGTGCCGATGCTGCGGGAGCAGCCGGAGCCGGGCGTGCCGGCTGTGCCGGCTTCGGAGCGTTGAACGTCGGGGTGGGGACCGGCGCCGACGGTGCTGCCGGAGCAGCGGCTGCGGGAGCCGCGGGGGCTGCCGGTGCCGGAGCTGCGGGAGCAGCCGGTGCGGGTGCGGCCGGCTTGGGGCCGGGACGCGGGCCACCGGGCTTTGCAGCTGACGGCGACGGTGCGCCGGGCTTTGCCGCGGGGCGAGCCGCCGGAGCGGCTGCGCCGGTCTCGGACTTGGTTTCTGCTCCGCCTGCCGACGGGAATGACTCCCGCAGACGACGGGCGACGGGCGCCTCCACTGTGGATGACGCAGACTTCACGAACTCGCCTTGCTCCTTGAGCGTTGCGAGTAGTTCCTTGCTGGTGACACCGAGTTCTTTAGCCAACTCGTGCACGCGGGCCTTGCCTGCCACTGCTCTCCTCACTGATGAGGTCGAGCAGGAGGCATCCCACAGATGTGGGTCCCGCACGACCTCGGGTTATCGCCGATGGACGTTCATCGTTGGTGCTTCACGGTGTGCTCATGAGTGCTTGTGCCTGTTCTTCTCGAGAGGTACTGCTTTTGTGTGAACTGCGTCGACCAGCTGGTCGACAGCGGACGTGTCCAGATTTCCGGACACTCGCAGTGCTCTGCTGAATGCTCGGYGCCGCTCTGCCAGGCTCAGACAACTCGGATCCAGGTGCAGCCATGCACCTCGACCGGGGAGTCTTCGCGATACGTCGGGGACGAGCGGGGAACCCTCCGGCCCCTGCTCACCAACCACGACCCTCAACAGATCGACAGCCGACCCTTGTTCCCTGCACCCCACACACGTTCTGACCGGCGAACCGGGTTTCACGCGCGCAGAATCCGAGGACTCACGTCGAACCATTGTCCACTCTACCGCCGAACCGTCTCGATCACTGCATTCCACCGTTATCCGTTGGACGTGGCGGGCCGGTCGGACGCGTCGCCAACGGGTGCCGCATCGCTCCGAATGTCGATACGCCAACCCGTCAACCGTGCAGCCAGGCGGGCATTTTGACCCTCTTTTCCGATGGCCAACGAAAGCTGGAAATCGGGCACGATGACACGGGCCGCACGAGCCTCGGGATCGACGACAGTGACGGAGACCACTTTCGACGGGGAAAGTGCGTTGCCCACAAACGTCGCGGGATCTTCGTCGAAGTCGATGATGTCGATCTTCTCCCCCGCAAGTTCGCTCATGACGTTTCGGACGCGCTGACCCATCGGGCCGATGCATGCACCCTTTGCGTTCAGCCCCTGCACGCGTGAGGCAACGGCGATCTTGGAACGGTGTCCCGCTTCGCGCGCGACGTTGATGATCTCGACGCTGCCGTCCGCGATCTCCGGAACCTCGAGTGCGAACAACTTGCGAACCAGGTTCGGATGGGTCCGCGAGAGGGTGATCTGGGGGCCACGGGCGCCGCGAGCAACCCCGACGACGTAGCACTTGATGCGCTCGCCGTGTTCGTAGTTCTCGCCGGGAACCTGTTCTGCGGGCGGCAACAATCCTTCGGCGCCATTGGATTCGCTGCCGATTCGAACGACGACCATCCCGCGAGAGTTTGCACGCGTGTCGCGCTGAATGACACCGCCGACGATTTCACCCTCATGGGTGGAGAACTCACCGAAACTGCGCTCGTGCTCGGCGTCGCGCAAACGCTGCAGGATGACCTGGCGTGCGGTGGTCGCCGCGATTCGACCGAATCCTTCGGGAGTGTCGTCCCACTCCTCGCCGATCATGTTGCCGTCGGCATCGGTGTCGTGTGCCATCACTCGCACCGAACCGGTCTTGATGTTGACATCGATCCGAGCGTTCTGCTTGTGCCCCTCGGTGTGGCGGTACGCCGTCAGCAGCGCGGTCTGGATCGTGGCGATCACAGTTTCGATCGAAACGCCCTTTTCGGCTTCGATCGCTCGCAACGCTGCAATGTCGATATTCACTTGTCGAACCCTTCTTCGTTTTCTACGTCTTCTAATTCTGCTTCGTCGTCTTCGACACTGTCCACGCCCGAGTCATCGGTGAGGTCAACCGCATCCGAGGGAACTGCGCGCCCCTCCGGGATGCCGCCCGCGAGTTCCAACTCCGCCTCACTGGGCTTCGAGAACTCCACCTGAACTACGGCCTTCTGAACGTCGCCCAGTGCAATCTCTCGCACGGTCAGTCCGCCACGGCCACCGATGACAACCGCCACGGAATCGTCGTTCAACGTTCCGATACGGCCGACCACGGTCTCGCCGGCCAGATCGATACGCGCTTTGCGTCCACGAGCTCGACGCCAGTGACGCTCGAGCGTCAGTGGACGATCGATTCCCGGGGAGGTCACCTCGAGGGTGTACGGCGTTTCACCGATTTCCTCGAGGCTGTCGAAAAGTTCCGAAACGAGTCTGCTGATCTCTGCGGCGGCATCGAGTTCGATCCCGGCATCGCTGTCGACCATGATGCGCACCGCGCTGTGCTTGCCCGCACTGGTCACGACAACGTCTTCGACGTCGTAACCCTGGGCGTGCACGAGTTCGGAGATCAGCTCGATCACCCTCTCCCTGGATGGCACCGGCATCTCGCGAACTCCTCATTTCAGTTGTCGTCGATTGTCCGACTTGTGTCGACTGTCGACGTGGGCGGCTGCGAGCATGAAAAGACACCAGGTGCCTCATGCTGCAAGCATCCAAGAGTACCGCTCATTACGCGTCTCCGTGACCAGAGTGCCCGACGCACGTCACACTTGAACACGTGCCGCGGATTCGAACGATCGGCCGACCACCTGGCACGATGGACTGGTGCTGACGCCCATGACTACTACCCCACTCTCCCGGCGGAGTGCGCTCAAGATGACGGGAACCGCAGCAGCGTTGGGCGCTGCAGCCTTCTCGTTGTCCGCCTGCACCGACAACGGCACAGCGGAGGCGGCTGCAGAAGTCGACCAGTTGACGGCCCAGGCCGAGCGAGCTCGCTCCGACGCGGCAGCCGCAACCGCCGCCATCGCTCTTGCGCCGGACAAGTCGGCATCACTGACCACGATCAGCGCCGAACGCACAGCGCATGCACTCGAACTCGACGCCGAGATTGCGCGAGCAGCGGGCGGCGGCGCTACGACCACTGCGCCCCCGTCGACCTCGGTCGCAAACGCTCCGACGGGCGTTGACACCTTGAGGACCTCGCTGACCGATTCGGCGCGCAGTGCCGCGGATCTCGCTCGCACGATGTCCGGCTATCGCGCGGGCTTGCTCGGTTCGATCAGCGCGTCGTGCTCGACCCAGGTTGCGGTGTTGCTTCCATGATCACTTCGCACACCCGTCGAACCGAGAGTTCTGCCTTGCTGACCGCAATCGAATCAGAGAATGCCGCGATCTTCGCTTACGGAGTGGTTGCCGCGTTTTCGAATCCTGCCCGTGTCAACGAAGTTGCCACACATACAGCCGCGCACCGCGCGCGACGTGATGCGCTGGTTGCCCTGTCGACCGACGCGGGCGAGACCCCGCCGACAGCCGCGGCAGCCTACGAGATCCCGTTCCCGGTGACGGACGCCGTTACCGCGGCACAACTGGCAGCACAGATCGAATCCGACACCGCCGTGACCTACCGGGCATTCGTCGAACAGGTCGATACCGACCAACTCCGCACGTTCGGAATCGACGGCCTGACCGATGCGGCAATCCGCGGCGCCGGATGGCGGTCCGCGCTGGGTAATAAAGGCGCACAGCAGTGGCTCAGGCCTTGCGATGTGAGGGCACGAACCAAGCCGCAACCACGGCCACCAATACGAAGCAACCGCCGACGCGCAGTGCAGGTGTCAGCGCATCTCCGTAACCGAGTGGCGTGAGCGCACCCCCGGCCGCAAGGAAGACTGCGGTAAGAACCGCGATTCCCAGCGCAACACCGATCTCGCGAAGCGTCGAGTTGGTCGAACTGGCCGTTCCGTGATCAGGCTCATCCATGTCGACGAGGACAGCGGTGGAACTCGGCGCGAAGGTCAGGCCCATGCCGATGCCCGCCATCAGTAGCGCCGGAACCAGCGAACCGTACGTCACGTCGGGACCGATCAACGCGGCCAACCAGAACAATGCTCCGGCCTGGAGCAGCAGACCGGTCAGCAGAAGTGAACGGAGCCCGACCTTCGGCGCCAGAAAACCGGCGAGAGGAGCGAAGATCATCGGCGCCGCCGTCCACGGAAGCGTCCGCAGGCCTGCTTGGAACGGGCTGTAGCCCATCACGATCTGGAGGTACTGCGACAGCAGGAACACCGCTCCGAAGATCCCGATCGAGAAGGTCAAGCCGATGACGTTCGCCATCGAGAAGCTGCGTGAACGGAACAGACGTAGGGGCATGACCGGATGTGACGTCTTCATCTCGCGAAGAACGAACAGCGCCAACGCGACTGCGGAACCGACCAACGACGCAACCACTCCAAGCGATCCCCAGCCGTCGTCGTTGCCGTGAACGATCCCCCACACCGCCAGAAACACACCGAGTCCGGCGAGTGCGACACCGGGAAGGTCGAGAGGTTGTGTGCGACCGGTCGATTCACGCAACGCATACAACGCGAGAGGAACGGCAACGATCGCAACCGGCACGTTGATCCAGAAGATTCCCTGCCACGAGAACCCGTCGACTACCGCTCCACCGACCACGGGACCCATCGCGATTCCCAGTCCGGAGACGCCACCCCAGACACCGATTGCCATGGCGCGCTTGGCTTCCGGTACCGCTGCGACGAGGAGGGTCAGCGAGAGCGGCATGATCGCGGCTGCGCCCGCGCCTTGAAATGCCCGGGCCGCAATCAGCAGGCCGGGAGTTGTCGACAGCGCCGAAGCGATCGATGCAGCCGTGAACAGCCCGATTCCGAACACGAACATCCGGCGGCGTCCCCACCGATCGCCGAGCGTCGTCGCCGAAAGCATCAGCGTCGCAAAGCAGAGCGTGTACGCATTCATGAACCATTGGAGCTGCCCGACGGACGCGTTCAGTTCCTTCTCGATCACCGGCAGCGCGCTCGTCATCACGAGGTTGTCGAGGGTAGCCATGAACATGGGCAGAGAAGCAGCACCCATCGCTATCGCGATCGGAACCTTACGTCCTCCACTGTTTTCCGACCCGGATGCGGCGTCCGATCCGGACTTCGTCAAAACGGTCATCGTGATTCCTCGATGTGAAGGTGCCTTAAGGCATCGATTGATTACTTAAGTCGAAACTAAGCTATCCGGTGATAACGTGTCAATATGTCGATCGGTGCAGCTGAACCACGTACCCGCAGGATGAGCGCACCGGAACGTCGCGCACTGGTCCTTGCCGCGGCAACGCGGGCATTTGCAAAGGGCGGATACTCCGGCACCAGCACGGACGCCGTCGCCAAGGAAGCCGGCGTCTCGCAGCCCTACGTCGTGCGCATGTTCGGAACCAAGGCAGATTTGTTCCACGCGGTGTTCACGCGTGCGCTCGACGAAATCGTCCGCACCTTCAACGACAAATTGGACACCGTCACAATCGATCCGAGCAATCCGCAGTTCTGGGCCGAACTCGGATCCGCCTACGGCGAGCTGGTCCTCGATCGAGATCTGCTGCTCGTCATGTTGCACGGCTTCGCAACCAGCACCGACGACGTCGCCGCCGTGTCCCGGACCGCCATGTCCGGCATCTACACCTTGCTGCGCGAGCGCACCGGTTGCACGCCCGAGCAAGCACGCTTGTTCATCGCGAACGGCATGCTGATCAACAATCTGCTCGCAATGATGGCACCCGAACACGCCGAAGAAGATCCGGCCCTCGGCGAACTCTGGGGCAGCGTCTTCAGCGACTCGACTGCAATCACTCTCACCGGCGACGAATCCTCGAGCGAAACCGACACCGTTTCCTGACCGGTCACTGGGAAAAACTACACACATGTGACTGAGGACACCCTACAGTCGATCCGACATGTCTCCGGGAAACCCAGACGAAAAGGACCGACGGTGGATCTCGCACAACGCCTCGACGCGCTCGAACAGGTCGAGGAAATCAAGAAGCTCAAACATGGCTACTGGCGAGCATGTGACGCCAAGGATCCGGTTCGGTTCCGCAACAGCTTCATCCGTTCAGGAGCGTCGATCGACTACGGCCGTCTCGGCGCGTTCGACGACGCCGGGCCGATGGCGGACATCTTCGAGAAGATCGCTCTTCGCAAGGTCGACGGCCGGTACGCGGTACTCGACATGCATCACGGATTGCATCCCGACATCACACTGACCTCGGAGACGTCGGCGGTGGGGCGATGGACTCTGAAGTTCCGCCAGGTCGACACTGTCGGACGCACCGAGAAGTTGATGACCGGCGAATACGACGACAAATACGTGATCGAGGACGGTGTGTGGAAAATGAGTCAATGCCACTTCACGGAGACGTGGTCGATCACCACTCCCCTGTCCCCCGACACTGATATCGCCGAGGGTTCGTTGGGAGGTCCCCGATGACCACGTCGACAAACGGCAAAGTAGCGCTCGTGACCGGCGCGAGTAGGAGCGTCGGAAAAGGCATTGCCCTCGCACTGGGAAGCGACGGATGGACGGTGTACGTGACGGCGCGAGGAACCGTCGGCGCCGMCGGCCCACTCGATCGCACCGCGGCGGAGATCACCGAGCGCGGCGGTCACGGCATTGCCGTGCAGTGCGATCACGCCGACGATCAACAGATCGTCGACCTGTTTGCACGCATCGCCGAGGAACAGTCAGGCCGCCTCGATCTTCTGGTCAACAACGTCTGGGCCAACCCGGCGGGATATGCCGGCTTCGCCGATCCGTTCTGGAAGAGGCCGATCGACGATTGGGATTCGCTGATCGGAATCGGACTGCGCGCCCACTACGTTGCTTCGGTAGAAGCGGCGAAGTTGATGGTCCCCCGGGCCAGTGGAGTGATCGGCAATATCTCGTCATTCGGCACCCGCGGGTACCTGCACTCTGTCCTGTACGGGATGTCGAAGGCAGGTTTGGACAAGATGGCCGCCGACATGGCTGTCGAATTGAAGGGAACCGGCGTCACCGCACTTTCCTTCTGGCTCGGGTTGATCCGCAACGAGCGGATGGAGGCCAGTGGGATCGAGAGCTTCGAAGGCTTCTCACTGGCCGAGGCCGAAACCCCGGAATTCGTCGGCCAGGTCATCACTGCATTGGCCAACGATCCAGAAGTGAACGCGCGCAGCGGTCACACACTGATCACCGCCGAGACGGCCGTCGAGTACGGAATCACCGACGCCAACGGGAAACAACCTGCGTCACACCGCAGTGCCTTCGGTGGCGGCCCGCTCTTCTGAATCATCGGTGGCGGTGGTCGCGTCGCGTGCCGGCACAGCACGCGGCGCTGCCACTCGCGCCTTCAGGGCAAGCCAGGCACACCCGATGACGACGACGCCGCCGGCCACGATCGAGGGTGACAACGCCTCACCGAGTATCAGCGCCGACCAGGCAATGCTGAGCACCGGTTGAACCAACTGTGTTTGGCTCACAGTGGAAATGGGACCGATCGCCAGACCCCGGTACCAGGGAAAGAACCCGAGAAACATACTCACGCATCCCAGGTAGGCAAACGAAAGCCACGAATTCACATCGGCAGAGACCGGAGCCTGGGCCATGGACGCCACCGTCAACGCAATCGTGACCGGCAGTCCGAGAATCAATGCCCAGGCAATCGTCTGCCACGACCCGATCTCGCGGGCCAGCAACGCACCTTCCGAATATGCCAGCGCTGCACACACAACCGCGGCGAACAGAAGAAGATCAGCGAGATGAAACGAGCCGAGTCCGCCGTTTGCGACGGCCACGAACCCTACGACCGATACCGCGCCGGCGGCGCTTGCCCACCAGAATCCCTTACTGGGACGCTCTTTTCCTCGGACGACGGCAAATACCGCGGTCGCAGCGGGAAGTAGTCCGATCACGACTGCCGCGTGACTCGCCGGCGATGTCTGCAACGCAAACGTGGTGAACAGTGAAAACCCCAGTACCGCGCCAACGGTCACGAGTGCGATGCGAAACCACTGCCGAAGCGTCGGAAGCGTCGCGCGAGTAACCGACAGCATCACAATCGCAAGGGCCCCGGCAACGACGGCGCGGCCCGCGCCGACGAACAGGGGGTCGAGATCCGCGACGGCGACCCTCGTGAGCGGAACGGTGAACGAGAACGCCAGAACACCGAGCAAGCCCCACCACAAACCGGATCGAGACGATGGCATCGGTAGCGGTGCCCGTGACGTGACGATAGCGCTACTCTTCATACTCATATTCAACGATAGCAGTAGCGCACCAACCTGCGAAACTGGTATTTCAGGTGCGAACCCGTGTGCAGGAGATCGAAATTGCACCGAGCAGTCCGACGAGCGCGAAAGCGTAGAAGCCCCACGGCACGGCGTAACCCGCACCCAGGAGAACTCCGCCCAGAATCGGGCCACAGATCGCACCGACCCGGCCGACACCCGCCGACCATCCGAGCGCTGTCGCGCGAATCTGCGGTGGGTGATTGGCGCTCGTGAAGGCGTAGACCAGTACCTGTGCACTGAAAACGAAGCATCCGGCGAGGAAGACCATCACGTAGATTCCGAACGACACCTTCACACTCAGAAGCGCCAGGAACAACGCCGCTCCCGTGAACCACACGATGGCTGCGGTACGCGGGCCGATCTTGTTCGCGACACCCCCGGCGATCAACAGTCCGACGACTGCTCCGGCATTGAGGATCAGAAGGAACGTCAACGACGCTCCGAGGTTGTATCCGGCCTCGCGCATGATCGTCGGAAGCCACGTGTTCAATCCGTAGACGAGCAGCAAGCCCATGAAACTGGTGATCCAGATGGCGATGCTGTTACGCAGGAACTTCGAAGAGAACAGTGCGCGAACGGGATTGGCGGCTTCGGCGCGCCCAGCTTCGGACGTAGGCGCAGCCTCGAGCTCGACACCGTAGCGGGCAGCGATTTCCTCGGCCTCGGCACGCTTTCCGTGAGCGAGAAGGTACGACGGGGATTCCGGCAGATACCGCAACATGAGTGGAATCAGGACGACGGCAGGAAGTGCGCCGACAACGAACATCGCTCGCCAACCGAAAGGTTCGATCACGACGAGCGCCAGCGCGGCGGTGGCAACGGCGCCGACGTGATAGCCGGTCATCAGCATGGTCGACGCAGATCCACCGCCTTGTTTCTTCGAGAATTCGTTGACCAGAGCCAATGCCGTCGGAAGGGCGCCACCCAGTCCCACCCCGGCGAGGAAGCGCAGCAGACCGAAGATGAACGGATTGGGCGCAATTGCGCACAACAGAGTCAGAATCGAGAATGCGGCAACGGCGTACAGCAGCGCGCGGCGTCGACCGATGACGTCAGTGAGAGTGCCGATGACGAGGGCGCCGATGGTCATGCCGATGAGCCCGAAGGTCGAGATCATCGTGATCGTGCCGGTACTCAATCCCCACGCGTCGTAGTCGAGAAGTGAAGGAATGACCGCGCCGAGTACGACCAGATCGAATCCGTCCAGAAGCACAGCTATCCAACACAACGGTGCTACCCACATTGCGGCACGCGCCCCAGGCGAACCGGTGATCGAACTCGATTGCGTATGCGGTGCGGTCATCGGATCCTCGACATTCACTGCTTGTGGGCGTTCGCTACCGGTTCAGATCCAGTAGTCCAGATCGAGATCTGTTCGCATTGCGAACGCATGTTCATAATGAGCACATCGATTGTGTACGGAGTCACAACGCCATGTCAAACGTCGCGGTAATCTCGAGGAATGGCACTCTCCGAAAATGAGCGTGAACAGTTCCTGGCCGAACCCCACATCGGGGCGCTGTCCGTAGCGGACGGCACCGAACGCGGTCCGTTGACCGTCCCGATCTGGTACCTGTACTCGCCCGGTGGCAAACCATGGATCCTCACCGGCAAGGATTCACGAAAGGCTCGACTCATCGAGTCGGCCGGGCATTTCTCGTTGATGGCCGAAAGGCTCGATCCGACAATCCGTTACGTCAGCGTCAGCGGATCCGTCGACAAGATCGTTCCGGGCACCGACGAGATGCTGGTCGAAGTCTCGCGGCGATACCTGACCCCGGACAAGGTCGACGGATATCTCGAATTCGCGCGATCGCAGTTGGGCGAGCAGGTAGCGATCTACATGAATCCGCAGCACTGGCTGTCTGCGGATGGAGTGGCGCGCCGAGCCTGACCTGCGTTCGAGTGTTCTCGGTATCAGCTCTCGGTGAAGAAGCGCACCCGATTGAGGCGATGACCGCTCGCCTCGAAGCCGAACAGGGCGATGGCCGGTTCCCCGCACACGATTACGCTCGCCGTCACAGTTCGACCGGCAACCAGCATCTTGCTCTTCGTCACGCCGGTGAGCAGAGCGTTGACGTCAGCATTGGACAACTGCGTCCCCGCCGGAAGCTCGACGGGTACCGGCGGCGTTCGACCGACAGCGGCCGCATCGAGGAACCGCGAAGCCGCCTTCTTGCCTTTGTCTCCGACTCCGAAGATGCCGCGCGAGAATCCGAGCGCTCCGCCGATCCCCTGGTTCGAGAGCAGCTGCGGGGTCAATTTCGCGGCAGCCTTCACCCCGGCAACGCCGGCGGTAGCGAGCTGGCTCAGCATCGTTGCCAATTCCCAATGCGCATAGAGGGTTCCGATCCGCAAGGAATCGGGCTCCCCCACCAAGTCGTAGCGCAAATGCATCGGCACGTCGAGGACGACTCCGGTCGACATCTCGGTAGCGAGGCTCAGATCGCGCCACACTGTGCGGCCGCACACGATATCGCGCTCGACGTGGAAGGTGATCGAATTGGGGGCGATGAACGTGTCGTAAAAACTCTCGATCGCCGCCTGCCCGTTATGCGGACGTGAACCTACAGGGTCGTTGATCTGGCCGTCTTCGGCAAACAGCGCAACCCAGGTCGAGCGATCATGCGCGCCGACGGCTTTCGGGGATCCCTCCACGACGGCCATCAACTGCTCACGTACCACCGGCGCGGTCATGCGCGCATCTCGTATGCACCGTCGTACGCCTTGACCTGCTGCCACACCCGGTCGAAGCGTTCACTGTCCACAACAGGCTTCCGCACTGCGGCCAAGGCCCACTTCTGCTGCTCGGGCGTCGACGACGGCTTTCCGTGCAGTGCGATCGCRTATCCCGAGAAGTCGCGAATCTGGAAGTCGAAGATCTGATCGACAACGTCGGCGTCGAGTCCGCTGATCTCGGCCTGCTCGAGAATCAGATGACCGTAGACGACGAGGGAGAACAGGTGCCCGACATTGAGCATGAAATCGAGATCCTTCTGCTGCTGCGCGTCCGGCGCTGCGGCAGTGAGCAATTCGGTGAGTGCGATCGCCTGCTCGTAGAAACGAGCGACGTTCGGGATCGAAGAGTGCTTCTCGTAGACGGGCTTCCACTCGTGGAACTGGATCTTCGCAGCGCCGCGGGTCGGTCCCTGATTCCAGAAGAACTCGTCGTCGGCTGCGTCGTCGCGCGTGACGATCTCCGGGAACTCCGCGGGGTTGAACAGGTAGTTCGGCAAGAACTTGAGGATCAGTCCGACGTTGACGTGGACGGTGCCCTCGAGCTTGGGCAGCGTGCCGATCATCTGCGCTGCTTCACGGAAGTACGTGGACTTCTCGTACCCCTTTGCCGCGATCACGTCGTGCAGCAACCCGACGACCTTTTCACCTTCCGAGGTGACCTTGGCCTTGGTCATGGGATTGAACAGCAGGTAGCGACGGTCTTCGAGGCTGGCGCTGCGGAAGTAGTCGACTGCTCGCGCGCTGAACTGTTTCATCGCGATCAGACGTGAGTACGCGTCGACGAAGGCGGCGCGTACATGGGCGAAGTCGGTGACCGGATTACCGTAGAGAATTCGATTCTGCGCGTGGGTGATTGCTTCGAAGAACGCATGTTCGGTGATCCCGATGGAGCCGGTGCACRGGTTGAACTTTCCGACGTTGACCGTGTTGAGCGCGGCCTCGAATGCGGCGACGCCGGTGTGCAGAATGTCTTCCTCGCGCACCGGGTAGTCGTCGAGGCGGAAATTGCTGACGTACATTTGCCCGCGCAGGACATTGTCCACAAGCTGATAGTTCGGATGTGCACTGTCGGCGACGAAGAACACGTAGCCTTCGGGACCCTCGACGTCGGTACGACGCCCGAACACAGACACCATTCCGGCTACGTTGCCGTTTCCGATGTAGTACTTCTCGCCGCTCGCGCGGAAGGCGACGTCGCCGTCGGTGGGAGTGAGAAGCATGTCGGTGGAGTACACGTCGGCGCCGTGATCACGCTCGGAGAGGCCGAACGCCATGACGCCGCCGTCGGCAAGTTCCTGCGCTGCACGCTTCTTCGCTGCGTCGTTGTCACTCATCCAGATCGGTCCGAGTCCGAGGATCGTGACCTGCCAGGCGTACCAGTAAGCGAGTCCGTAGAAACCGAAGATCTCACTCAAGGCCGCGTTGCGGGCACCGTCCCAACGACGGTTCTCGTCACCGTCGGCGAATGCCGCCGGAGTCTGGAACGTCGCGAACAACTTCTCCTTTCCGACGAACTCGAGAAAGTCGGAGACCCACACTGCGTCGAGGTCGTCCTGAAGCAGTTGCTTCTTGCCGCGCCTCTCGAACCATTCGATGGTGGCTCGCAGCAAACGGCGGGTCTCCGGATCGAACTGAGCGGGGTCGTAAGTATGGGGGTTGAAGAGCAATCCATCGGTGCCAGACACGTCATTACCTTTCGTCGATGACGCTAAACTACCAGCGGGTAACTTTCCGCGGTGCGATTCATGGAAGACCTGCGATTCTTCGCGAATGCCACAGGTCCATCGGATTCCACGTGCCCGCCCGAGCACGCGTGATCGGATAGCACGCCAATCCCAGCAACAACGCAGACATGTGGCCGATGGCGGTGAAATTGGTGGCGAAAATCAGAGGTACACCGTAGAAGAGCAACAGCCCCGCGAGATAGACGTATCGCCACGGATCGACGATGCGGTACACCAGAATCCCCATGATGCCGGCCAGACCGTAGCTCACTCCCACGTCGAGAGTATTGACCGCCGACTCCGCCACGTATCCGTGCCGAATACCTTCGTACAGAACACCTTCGCTGATGTACGTGGCTCCGACGTGGGCGATGACGACAACACACAGCCACCGCCACGTCCCGAGCCAACGCTCAGCCGTTGCATGAAAGATGGTGAAGAGAACCAGGTATCCCAACCAACCGCCACCTTCGAGCCAGAAGGCACTCGAGAACAGGACTCGTAGCGGGTCTTCGGCCAGGTGATGCAGATTGGTCGAGCGCTTGCCGAGAAAACGCTCCTCGACATTGTCAGGCAGATGCCGCAGGAACAGTGTGGTGAACAGCAGGGCAAGCAACCAGACATAGGTACCGGGAGCACTGCGCACCCATCGCCATGCCGCCTTTGCTGCCCCCAGCATCCTCACCGCTTCGAGTCTGCGCTCACTCGTTCACTACTGCAACGGCAAACCCGTCCCACCCCTTCGAACCCACGGTTTGAATGGCGGTGCCGTCGAGTTTCGGCTCGGCCGCGATCATCTCCAACACCGCTCGACTCGCTTTGACGCGCTCGTCGTCGATATCCGGGTTGGACACATGTCCCCCACGCACCACGTTGTCCACGATGATGACGGTTCCGGGATGCGAAAGGGCCAACGCCCACCGCACGTACTCGGTGTTGTTCTCCTTGTCGGCGTCGATGAAGACCAAGTCGAAAGGTCCCAACTCTTCCTTCGCGATCGACGGGAGGCTGTCGAGCGCGGCCCCGACGCGGACGTCGACACGGTCAGCCAAGCCGGCGCGCTCGATATTCGCCCGAGCGACATCCGCATGAGTGGGATCGAATTCCAGCGTGATGACCTGGCCCGAGGGGCCGACCGCGCGAGCGAGCCAGATCGTGCTGTATCCGCCGAGCGTTCCGATCTCGAGGACATTGCGCGCCAAGCACATTCGCGCCAGAAGGTTGAGGAGCTTGCCCTGGTTCGGCGCCACGTCGATGGGCGGGAGACCGGCCTCGGAGTTGGCGGCGAGTGCCGCGTCGAGAACCGGATCTTCACCTACCAACGTGGAAACGAGATAGCCGTCGACTTCTGCCCAAGCCGCAGACACCTCGGAAGGTGGCTGCGGCGGCCCTGACGACTATTCGAATCAGCCGCGAACTGCGCTGATGATCTCCTCGATCGCCGAGTCGGCGTCGATCTCACGGCTCTCGCCAGTAAAGCGGTCGCGAATCTCGACCTTGCCGTCGGCCCAACCACGGCCGACGACAACGATCAGCGGAACACCGATCAGCTCGGAGTCCTTGAACTTCACGCCAGGCGACGCCTTACGGTCGTCGAGAATCACTTCGAGTCCGGCACGGTCGAGTTGCGCGGCGAGGCCTTCGGCGCCTTCGCGCGCGGTCTCGTCCTTGTTCGCGATGACGAGGTAGACGTCGGCCGGTGAAACCTCGGCAGGCCAGCGCAGGCCCTTTTCGTCGTGATGCTGCTCGGCAATGACGGCCACCAGACGCGAGACGCCGACGCCGTACGAACCCATGGTCGGGCGGACGGGCTTGCCGTTCTCGGCGAGGACGTCGACGGTGAAGACGTCGGTGTACTTGCGGCCGAGCTGGAAGACGTGCCCGATCTCGATACCGCGAGCCGAGACCAGCGTGCCGGCTCCGTCGGGAGAGGCGTCGCCGTCACGAACCTCGGCGGCTTCGACGGTTCCGTCAGGGGTGAAGTCGCGACCGGCAACGAGGCCGACCACGTGCTTGCCGTCTTCGTCGGCGCCGGTGATCCAGCTGGTGCCGTCGACGACGCGCGGATCGACAAGGTAGCGAACGCCGTTGGCCTGCAGAGCCTTCGGGCCGATGTAACCCTTTGCCAGGAACGGGTTGTTCTTGAAGTCGGTCTCGGTGATCATCACGAACTCGGCCGGCTCCAGCGAAGCTTCGAGGCGTTTTTCGTCGACCTCACGGTCGCCGGGGATGCCGATACCGAGCAGTTCCCACTCGCCGCCGGGCAGGCGGGTCTTGACCATGATGTTCTTGAGGGTGTCGGCGGCGGTGATGGTGCGGCCGAGGTCGGCACCGTTCGCCCAGTCCACGAGGGTGTCGATGGTGGGTGTGTTCGCGGTGTCGTACACCTTCGCTTCGGGCAGCCCGTCGAACGGAATCGAGTCGGGAACAACAGTCTTGACGGCCTCGACGTTGGCRGCGTACCCGGATTCGAGGCAGCGCACGTACGTGTCTTCGCCGATCTCGCTCTCGGCAAGGAACTCCTCGGACGCGCTGCCGCCCATCGCACCGGAGGTCGCCGAGACGATGACGTATTTGACGCCCAGACGCGTGAAGATCTTCTCGTAGGCACCGCGGTGCGCCTGGTACGACTCCGTCAGGCCTTCGTCGCTGAGGTCGAAGGAGTACGAATCCTTCATGAGGAACTCGCGACCACGCAGAATGCCCGCACGCGGACGCTCTTCGTCGCGGTACTTGGTCTGCACCTGGTACAGGGTGACCGGGAAGTCCTTGTACGAGTTGTACTCACCCTTGACCGTCAGAGCAAAGAGCTCCTCGTGGGTCGGGCCGAGCATGTAGTCGTTGCCCTTGCGGTCCTTGAGGCGGAACAGGTTGGGGCCGTACTCGGTCCAGCGGTTCGACGCCTCGTACGGATCGCGCGGGAGCAGAGCAGGCAGCAGAATTTCCTGCCCACCAATGGCATTCATTTCTTCGCGGACAACACGCTCAACCTCGCGCAGCACCCGCAATCCCAGCGGCAACCACGAGTAGACGCCTGGAGCGATACGACGCACGTAGCCGGCACGAACCAGCAATTTGTGGCTGGCAACTTCGGCGTCCGAGGGATCGTCACGCAGGGTACGCAGGAACAGGTGGGACAGACGGGTAATCACGAGGTGTAAGGATAGTCGCCGCAGTCGGCCGAGCGGGCCTCGGTACGGTTACAGCGTGCTTGTACTGCTGCCTCCCTCAGAAACCAAGTCCGACGGCGGCAAGGATGCGCCCCTCGATCTGGCCGAACTGTCGATGCCACAGTTGACCGAAACGCGCGAATTGCTGGTTCAGACGCTGGTCGATCTGGCCGCTGACGTCGAGGCGTCGTGCGAAGCGCTCGGGCTCGGTCCGACGCAAGCAGACGAAGTGGAACGCAACGCCAAGCTGTGGGTGTCCGCGACGCGGCCCGCACTGCAGCGCTACACCGGGGTGCTCTTCGACGCCCTCGACGCCAAGTCGTTCACCCGTGCCCAGAAGGCCAAGGCTCTCGATCGGATCGCGATCGGCTCCGCTCTGTTCGGTGCAGTCCGTGCGGGAGATCTGATCCCCGCCTACCGCCTTTCCGGCGGGTCCAAGCTGCCCGGGATGGACACGCTCCGCTCACTGTGGAAGCCGGAGTTGCCGAAGGCCTTGGCGGCCGAAGCCGACGGCCTTGTCATCGATCTACGGTCCGGCACCTACCAAGACCTCGGACCGGTTCCGGACGCACTGATCGCAACGGTCCTCACCGAGAAGCCGGACGGCACCCGCACTGTCGTCAGTCACTTCAACAAGCACCACAAAGGTCTGCTCGCCCGTGCGCTGGTGGTCTCGCGTGCCGAACCGACCGACATCAAGGGGGTTGCGCGGGTGGCGTCGAAGGCGGGCTTGCGCGTCGAAATCGCGTCGGAGCGTGAATTGATCATCCTGACGGATTGATGGCTTCGTCTGTCAAGTGCCACAGAAGGTTTGGAATGTTTCGCTGAAAGACTGCGGAGCCGCCTCGGTGTAGTCAGCCCACTCGTCGCGTCGGTCGAAGGGATGCGTGACCACCTCCAGCAGCTTCTCGAAGGGAGCGAGGTCGCCGTCGGTCGCGGCGCGCAGGGCAGCGTCGAGCCGATGATTACGCGGAATGTACAGCGGGTTGACGCGATCCATCGCGCTCGCGGTCTCCGCGGCCGCGTGTCCGTTTTCGGTCAGGGCTCCCTGCCACCGCTGCAACCAGGGCGCGATGTGCTCCCGTGGCACGAGGTTGTCGAGAGGCACCGAATTTCCGCGCAATTCGTCGGCGAGAGCGCGGAAACTGCCCGTCCAATCAGCACCGTGTTCCGCCAACAACGTCAGCAGATCGTCGACGAGCGCCCGATCGACAAACGGCTGGGCCAGACCGAGCTTTGCCGCGAGACCGGCCGCGTAGTGACCCTCGTAGCGCTCGTCGAAGGTCTCGAGAACTGCTGACGCCGCGGAAATTGCTTCGTCGGGTGTGGAATCGATCAGTGGCAACAGCGTTTCTGCCAAGCGCGCCAGGTTCCACTTCAGTACAGCGGGCTGATTGCCGAATGCATAGCGGCCCCCGTGGTCGATCGAGCTGAACACTGCCGCCGGATCGAACGCGTCGAGGAAGGCGCACGGACCGTAATCGATGGTCTCCCCCGAAATTGTCGTGTTGTCGGTGTTCATGACCCCGTGCACGAAACCGATGAGCATCCACCTCGCCACCAGTGATGCCTGCGCCTCAACCACCGCCTCGAGGAACTTCAGGTAGCGATTGTGTGTACCCGTTGCCGGAAGTTCGGTCAGCTCCGGGTAGTGCCGGGCAATCGCGTAATCGGTGAGCGGCTGCAATACCTCGCCCTGCCGGGCCGCGAACTCGAAGGTCCCAACGCGTAGGTGACTCGACGCGATCCGTGCAAGCACGGCACCGGGTTCTGCGCCGTTGCGGCGAACGTCTCGGCCCGTCGCCACCACCGACAGCGCGCGCGTAGTGGGGACACCGAGGGCATTCATCGCCTCGCTGACGAGATATTCGCGCAGCATCGGCCCTACGACCGCATACCCGTCGCCGCCCCGAGAGAACGGGGTGCGCCCAGAGCCCTTCAGATGCAAGTCCACACGCTGCCCGTCACTGCTGACGAGTTCGCCGAGTAACAACGCCCGACCGTCCCCGAGAATTGGCGCGTACCCACCGAACTGATGACCCGCATATGCCATCGCCACCGGTGTGGCCCCGACCGGCACCGTCGAACCGGACAGGACGCCGATCCCGTCCACACTTCGCAGCGCTTCTACGTCCAATCTCAACGACGCAGCCAGCTGCTCGTTCAGCACGAGCAACTGCGGGTCGGGCGCGGCAGCACCTTGCCACGGCACCGTCAGAGCGCCGAGTTCGTCGGCGAAGGTGCTCTCGAGGCCGGCCACGATGGTGACCGTCTCTGCTGTGGATTCCTGGAATGCGGCCATCACACGAGAGTAGTCACCGTGCGACAACCTATCGATCAGCCCTGATCGATGTACGACTCGAGCTGATCGCGTTCGCTCTTGAGCTCGTCGATGCGGCTCTTCACCACGTCACCGATACTGACGATGCCGAGGAGGTTGCCGTCCTCGATCACCGGCAGATGCCGGATTCGACGCTCGGTCATGATCGCGGCAATGCTGTCCACTGCGTCTGCMGGAACGCACGTGTACATCAGAGCGGTCATGACCTCGGAAACCTGGATCCCGAGAAGGTCCGGGCCACGCTCGTGCAGGCGTCGAACGACATCGCGTTCGGAGATGATGCCGACCACCGCGTCGTCGTCGACCACCACCATGGCTCCGATGTTGTGGCGGGCAAGATCGCACAGCAACCCGTTGACCGTCGTGTGGGCGTCGATCGTGACGATGCTGTTGCCCTTGTTTCGCAATATGTCCGCGATCCGCATCACGGCACCCCGATTCGTCGAGACTCTCGGCACGTCCTGCAACGATCGTATCGGCTAGCGAAGCGGAAAAACAGGACTGATCAGGCGATTCCCTGAGCTGCCTTCTCCGCAGCCTGAGCCTGGGCTACCTGAGAAGGTGTGAACCTGATGCACAGCGCCGCGATACCGGCGAACACCGCGCAGACCGCGCAGCCCACAAGTGCGAAGGTGTATCCCTCTCCGAGTGCGATCAATTCCGCCGGATTCATGTCCGCGGCCTTGCCCGAAGTGCCCCCGAGCGAGAGCGTCTTCGACGTCGCCATCGCACCGATCACCGACAGCGCCAGTGGTCCACCGAGCGTCTGGGCAACCTGAGCGATGGCCGTCAGCGGGCCGATCTCGGTCTCCGGCACACCGGCGATCGCGCACAGTGGCAAGGGCACCATCGCGAGGCCGATACCGAATCCGATCCCGATCACGGGCACGAACAAGTTGGCCAGGTAGGTGGAATCCGAATCCAGAGTAGACCCGTAGAGGAGTCCGACGATCATGATCACGACGCCGGTGAGGACCAGCCAACGGGGTTGAACCTTTACGGCGAGCTTGGAAGCAACCGACGCGGCGGCGCCCAATCCGAACGCGAACGGAATGAACGCGATACCGGCACGCAACGGCGAATACTGCATGATGTCCTGCACGAACAGTGCGACGAAGGCCGTCATGCTGAACATCGCGCCACCGACGAAGAAGATGGCGAGGAACGTCGCGACACGGTTGCGATCGGCGAACAACGAGAAGGGCAAGAGCGGGTTGTCTGCAGTTCGCTCGACGAAGAGGAAGGCGGCGAGGGCGACCAATCCGGCCGCCAATGCACCGATGACGGCGATACTCCCCCATCCCATTTCCGGGCCTTCGGTGAGAGCAAAAACAACACCGGTACAACCGAGGGTCGCGAGGATCGCGCCGGGGACATCCAAAGCCAGACGCGTCTGATTCGTCTCGCGAAGGGCGCGGAACGCCATGCCGACGAGCGCGATGCCGATCGGGACGTTGATGAGGAAGATCAGACGCCACGACACCTCGGTCAATGCGCCGCCGATGATCAGACCGGCGATCGATCCGACGCCCGTCATGGCGGCAAAAATCGCGATGGCCTGATTACGAGCCGGACCCGCGGCGAAAGTCGTGGCAACAAGGGCGAAGGCGGTGGGCGACGCTACGGCTGCGCCGACACCTTGAAGCGCCCGCGCTGCGATCAACATGCCCTCGTTCAGGGCGAGACCACAGAGCAACGACGCCACCGTGAACAGCGAGACTCCCGCGATGAACATCTTCTTGCGCCCGTACGCGTCACCGAGGCGACCGCCGAGGAGCATGAGCCCACCGAACGCAAGCGCGTACGAGGTCAACACCCAATTACGACCACTGTCGCTCAGCCCGAGGTCTGCCTGCAGTGGCGCCAGCGCGAGGTTCGCGACGGTGCCGTCGAGCACCACCATCATCTGCAAACCACTCAGGACGATGATGGCGAGCCCGATGACTCGAGTGGCTACCGGGGCATTCGCCGAAGCGGTTTCAGATGTTGGGGAATCAGACACAAGACTTCACGTTACCCAGCGTCGACGGAAAAGCCCGCGACCGGCCCGATCACGATGATCGCCGGAGGCTTGATCTCCTCGTCTTTGACGCGCTGAGCAACGGTCGCCAGATCGGCCCGAAGTTCACGCTGAGTGCGCAGCGTGCCCTCTTGGATGACGGTGACCGGCGTGGTTGCCGGGCGTCCACCGTCGACGAGTACCTTGGCGAACTGATCGATGCGCTCGACCGCCATGAGCAGCACGATCGTGCCGCGCAACTTGGCCAGTGCCGACCAGTCGACCAGCGAATCCGGATGATCCGGAGCCACGTGCCCACTGACGACGACGAACTCGTGGGTGACACCGCGGTGGGTCACCGGGATGCCCGCGGCCGACGGGACCGAGATCGCGCTCGTGATTCCGGGCACTACGGTCACGGGAACGCCGGCAGCGGCACACGCTTCGAGTTCTTCGTATCCCCGCCCGAAGACGTACGGGTCCCCGCCCTTGAGGCGGACCACGAACTTGCCTGCCTTCGCGTTGTCGATCAGCGCGGCGTTGATGGCCTCCTGAGCCATGGCACGGCCGTACGGGATCTTCGCGGCGTCGATCACCTCGACGTCGGGACCCAGTTCGGCGAGCAACTCCGGCGGAGCCAATCTGTCGGCCACGACGACGTCAGCGCGTGCGAGCAAACGGCGTCCGCGCACGGTGATCAGGTCGGGGTCACCGGGGCCACCACCGACGAGAGCAACGCCCGCAGCGGCCGGCTCGGCCGTATCGGCGAGCACGCCCGACTGAAGACCTTCGACGACCGCGGTGCGGACTGCTGCCGAACGACGGTGATCGCCGCCGGCAAGAATTCCGATACTCATACCGTCGTACTCGGCGCTGGCGGGAGTTACCGCGGTGCCGTGCTTCGCGTTGTCGGCGCGCACGCAGAAGATGTGGCGACGCTCCGCTTCGGCGACGATCGCTGCATTGGTTTCCGGCTCGTCGGTCGAGGCGATGGCATACCACGCACCTTCGAGGTCGCCGTCGGCGTACGGGCGCTCTTCGACCGTGATCTGCCCGGCCGTGGCCATACCTTCGACGGCTGGAGTGAACGCGCGACTGATGACGTGAAGACGGGCACCAGAGGCGACCAGCAGTCCGAGTCGGCGCTGAGCCACAGTGCCGCCACCGAACACGACCACGCGTCGATCGGTCAGGTTGAGGCCGACCAAGTAGTTGGTCTCGTCTGCGGTGGACTCGCTCACTCGCACTCCGTTTCGTCGTCAGAATTGTTCAAGCTGGAGGGAACTTTACGGGCCGCCGCCACGGTCACTCCATCCCTGGCAGTCTTGGCCACTAGGAGCGGCCCGCCCCCGGAGGCGAGGATCGCCGCCGCTTCCGCGACGCTTGCCGTCCCGATCGCGTGCTCGACGCGAGTCGACGGTGACGGAACCTGAACTCGCCCAAGTACGTCCGGGTCGAAACTCACAATCGGGACGTTCAGTTCATCGGCGGCAGCGAGCAGAGCTGCAGACGCCGCCTTGCCGGTCGCAGTGGCGAGGACCACGATCCTCGCTCGCTCCTGCAGCACCGCGTTCACCGCAGCGACGATGTCCTTCGCGGTGGCGCTCGTCGTGAATCCAACGCCTATACAGAGGTCATCCCCGTGCGGCATCGACGAACTTCGCGATCGATTGGGGCTGCCCCACCGGATGAGTGTGGAGATACGACGCGTGGACGCCGCCGCGAACAAATCCTTCGCGGACACTGCCGCCGTCCCAGGGCCGCCATCCCCACGCACTTCCGCAACCGTCCGCGTCTGCCGAGACGAGAGACGTTCGGTGGAACTCGTGACCGGTGACGCGGGAGCCTGCGTCGAAGAGGGTGGAGTCGCTGATCGCCACTGCTTCGCGGTACCCGAGGGTCAGGCGTTTCCCGAATGTGGCATCCACCCCGACAACACCGGCCATGCTGTGACCGTCCAAGCTGCGAGCGAGGTAGAGCAGACCGGCACACTCGGCGTGGATCGGTGCGCCGCCGTCCGCCAGGTCACGAACCTGCTGCAGCAGAACGGTATTGGCCGCGAGGTCCACCGCATGCTCTTCCGGGAACCCGCCAGGAAGGACAAGAGCAGCAGTTCCCGCGGGAAGCTCGTCCCGCAACGGGTCGAACACCTGCACGTCCGCGCCGGCAGCAGTCAGGAGTTCACGGTGCTCGGCATAGCCGAAGGTGAAGGCAGGGCCGCCCGCCATGGCAACCACGGGACGAGACTCGGCATGTGCGCCGACCTCGGCAACCGGATCCCATGCAGCTGCACCCACGTTCGAGGCGGCCAGTGCGCGAACAGCGTCCAGTTCGACGTGCGAGGCAATCAAGTCGGACATCGCGTCCACTGCGGCCACAGCGGCGGCGCCGTGCTCGGCCGCCGGAATCAGACCGAGGTGCCGGGAGGGAACTTCTAGTTCCGTCAACCGTGGCACAACTCCGAGCACTGCGACGCCGACCTTGTCGCACGCATGACGCAACACCTGCTCGTGACGAGCGCTCCCGACGCGATTGAGAATGACGCCGCCGATGCGCACACCTGCGTCGTAGGTCGCGAAGCCGTGGAGTACGGCGGCCAGACTCTGACTGTGCCCACGGGCGTCGATCACGAGGATTACCGGCGAACCGAGGATCGACGCGACCTGCGCCGTCGATCCCTCCGCCGACGGCTGCGAGTTGGCCTCGTCGATCTTTCCGTCGAACAGACCCATGACGCCTTCGACCACGGCGATGTCACAGCCGGCGGTTCCATGCCGGTAGAGCGGTCCGATGCGATCCGGGCCGACCAGAACAGTGTCGAGGTTGCGTCCGGGCCGCCCTGCCGCGAGTCCGTGATAACCCGGGTCGATGTAGTCCGGCCCCACTTTGAAGGGTGCAACGCTGCTTCCGGACCGTCGCAGCGCGCCGATCAATCCCGTTGCCACCGTGGTCTTTCCGCTACCCGAGGCAGGAGCGGCGATCACCACGGCCGGAGTGGAAGGACTTACCATTCGATGCCCCGTTGACCCTTTCGGCCGGCATCCATCGGGTGCTTGATCTTCGTCATTTCGGTCACGAGGTCGGCGGCGTCGATCAGCGCCTGCGGGGCATCACGCCCCGTGATGACGACGTGCTGGTTGCCTGGGCGATCGCGCAGTGTCTGCACTACCTCGTCCACGTCCACCCAACCCCACTTGAGCGGGTACGTGAACTCGTCGAGGACATAGAATCGATGCTCTTCGCCTGCAAGCCTTCTCGCGATCTCCTGCCAACCCTCCGCAGCGGCAGCAGCATGATCTTCCTCGCTACCGGCCTTGCGTGTCCATGACCAACCTTCGCCCATCTTGTGCCACTGCACCGGCCCACCGACGCCGGTTTCGTCATGCAGGTTTCCGAGCGCGCGGAACGCGGCTTCCTCGCCGACCTTCCACTTGGCACTCTTCACGAACTGGAACACGCCGATGTCGAACCCTTGATTCCAGGCACGCAGCGCCATGCCGAAAGCTGCGGTGGACTTACCCTTTCCCGGGCCGGTGTGCACGGCAAGTACCGGCGCGTTACGACGCTGACGCGTGGTCAGACCGTCGTCGGGAACTGTCTCGGGAACACCCTTGGGCATCGTGAACTCCTGAGCTGGGATCTAGGCTGCGGCGCGGACGACACCCGCGACCTGCTGCGCTGACAATTCGGCAAGGCGGACGTAACCGCCACGTAGTTCTCGGGCCAACTCGGCTGCCAGCCCCAGACGCACGAGGCCGGTCTCGCAGTCGACGACGATGGAAGCGACGGACGCGTCGGCAAGAAGATGCGCGGCGACGCGGGCGCGGTGCAGCGCGTCCTTGCCCCCGGTAGCCCGGCCGTCGGTGAGCGTGACGACGAGGGCGCGGCGCTGCGGGTCACGAAGCCGTTCCCGCAGAACCACTTCGCGAGCACGCAGGAATCCCTCTGCGAGTGGGGATTTGCCGCCGGTCCGCATCGACTGCAGGCGACGGACGGCGATGTCCACCGAAGAGGTCGGCGGCAGTACGAGCTCTGCTTCACGACCACGGACAGTGATGACCGCGACCTTGTCGCGGCGCTGATAGGCGTCGCGGAGCAACGAGACAACCGCACCGGTGACCGCGGAGAGGCGGTCGCGTGCTGCCATCGACCCCGACGCGTCGACAACGAAGACGATCAGATTGCCTTCTCGCCCTTCACGAATCGCGCCGCGGAGATCAGCGGGTGCCAGCCGCAGCCGTCCAGCAGTGCGGCCGCGCGCAACTTGAGACTCGGCTGCGGCGAAGACCGTGCTCGTCAGATGCAATCCGTGGCCACGTTCCCGCGTGGACCGCACGACTCGTCCACGGGACGACATGGACCGCGAGCGGCGTCCCGGTGCACCTTCGCCGACACCAGGAACCTCGAGGAGCTTGGCCTTGAATTCGCCGGCCGGTGGCGCCGAGGGGCGATCGGTAGCGCGTACTCCCCCACCAGGTCCGTCAGGGTCTTCCGGGCCGTCGTCGTCCGGACCCTCGTCGTCCGGACCGCCGTCTTCGGGGCCACCATCTTCCGGGCCACGGTCTTCGTCAGGGCCACGGTCTTCGGGATTCTCGGGAGGTTCGGGCTCTCCGTCGCGCGCGTCGTCCTCTACCTGCGACTGGGCGTCCTGATCGGCCTGCTCGAGTGCATCGTCCAACTGCTGCTGATCCAAGCCGGGCTCGTCGAACGGATCGCGGCGGCGGCGGTGCGGCAGCGTCAGTTCCGCAGCCACTCGCACGTCCTCCGCAGTGACCTCACTGTCGCCTCGCCAGGCAGCGTGGGCAGTCGCGGTGCGCGCCAGCACCAGGTCCGCGCGCATACCGTCGACGTCGAACGACGCACACAGTGAGGCGATTCGACGCAGCTCGCGGTTGCTCAGCTCGACCGAGTCCAGTTTCTCACGCGCCGTGAGGATTTCGGCCGCGAGCTCCTCATCGGCGGATTCGTACCGAGCGACAAACGCCTCGGGGTCGCGCTCGTAGTCGAGCCGGCGACGCACCACTTCCATGCGTACGTCGACGTCGCGGGAAGCTGCGACATCGACCGCCAGTCCGAAACGGTCCAACAACTGTGGACGCAGTTCTCCCTCTTCGGGATTCATCGTGCCGACGAGTACGAATTTGGCCGGGTGCGAATGGGAGATTCCGTCACGCTCGATGTGAACGCGACCCATCGCCGCGGCGTCGAGAAGCACGTCGACCAGGTGGTCGTGAAGCAGATTCACCTCGTCGACGTACAGAACTCCCTGGTGAGCCGCGGCGAGCAGTCCAGGTTGGAAAGCGCGCTCACCGTCGCGGAGAACCTTCTCGAGGTCGATGGACCCGATCACTCGGTCTTCGGTGGCGCCGACGGGCAGTTCCACCAAGCGGGCCGGTCGTGTCGTTCCGGCGTCGTCGACCGCGGGCAGCAGCGCAGTCAGCGCGCGCACGACCGTCGACTTGGCAGTTCCCTTCTCACCGCGGACCAGGACTCCACCGATCCCCGGATGCACAGCACACAGAATCAGCGCCAACCGCAATTGATCCTGGCCGACCACAGCACTGAACGGGAAGCCCGCCACTGGTCGATCTTCTTCACTTCGCACGTCGATATCCCTCCACCTCTCGGTTTCCTCGCCGAGAATTTGGCTGCACTCGAATGTCGCGGCAACCTGGCTGAGATCTCCCGGTCAGTCGGTAGAGGAGAGATCTTTCACAGTGGCGGGACCGCGCCTGGATCGAACAGGACTTCCCCGCGAACATTCGGTATCGAAAAAACCCTAGTCGGCTCGCTTTTCCACGAGCCGACCAGGGTCAAATCTCCGACAAACTAGCTGACAGCCACGAAAGGCTCTCCCCCGCCACGGCGCATCGGGGTGTGCGGGATGCCGTCTTCGATGAACTCTTCGCCGTCAGCCTTGAATCCGTGCTTGGCGTACATCTCGACCAGGTAGGTCTGGGCGTTGATCCGACACGGCGCTTCGCCGACCTCGGCAAGTGCGGCCTGCAGGAGGCGGGTCGTGTGGCCCTGGCCGCGAGCCTGACGCGACGTGCAGAGGCGTCCGATTCGGAAGCTCTTGTTTCCGTCGTCGTGCTCTTCGAGCAGACGGAGTGTGCACACCACCTGGCCGTCCTGCTCGAGCCAGAAGTGGCGTGTTTCCGTCAGCAGGTCCCGCCCGTCCAACTCGGGATACGGGCAGGCCTGCTCGACGACAAAGACCTCCACTCGAAGCTTCAACAACTCGTAGAACGTCTTGTTGTCGAGGTCGAGTGCCCATGAACGCTTCAAAGCTGCTGTTGCCGTCATGGGTTGGACTATCACACAGTCGCGACGGTATCCGCGACCGGAGCCGATTCGGAAGCACCAGCGGAATCGAGCTCGAGAACCTTCGAGGACCAATCCCAGACCTGGTTGAACAGGCCTTCGTTGTCGGTGAGTTTGACGCCGATGGACGGAACCATCTCGCG
Source organism: Rhodococcus sp. P4_F3_2 (assembly GCF_056401335.1). Classification (NCBI taxonomy): domain Bacteria; kingdom Bacillati; phylum Actinomycetota; class Actinomycetes; order Mycobacteriales; family Nocardiaceae; genus Rhodococcus; species Rhodococcus sp. P4_F3_2. The sequence goes on along the minus strand of NZ_JBFUJN010000030.1, from coordinate 36,395 downwards.
AAGCTTGCCCTTCCAACCCTGGAACTCGGTCGGGAAGCAGCGCTCGAGTACGTCCAGCATCGCCGGGACGGCCGTGGACGCACCGGGCGAAGCGCCGAGCAGGCCGGCGATGGAGCCGTCCTCAGCGGCGACCACAGCGGTACCGAATTCGAGGACGCCGCCCTTGCCCTTGGCACGGCGGATCACCTGGACGCGCTGGCCCGCGGTGATGAGCTCCCAGTCCTGAGCCTGCGCCTTGGGCGCGAATTCACGCAGATCCCAGATGCGACCGGCTTCGTTCTTGGCGAGTTCGCTGACCAGGTACTTGACCAGGCCGAGCTCGCTGACGCCGACGCCGAGCATCGAGAGGATGTTGTTCGGCTTGACCGAGCCGGGCAGGTCCGTGACGCGACCCTGCTTGAGGAACTTCGGCGACCATCCGGCGTACGGGCCGAACAGCAGACCCGGCTTGTTGCCGATGACACGGGTGTCGAGGTGCGGCACCGACATGGGCGGGGCGCCGACGGCAGCCTTGCCGTAAACCTTGGCGCTGTGCTGGTCGATGAGTTCGGGGTTGGTGCATCGCAGGAAAGCACCGCTGACCGGGAAGCCACCGAAGCCCTTGGCTTCCTTGATGCCGGACTTCTGCAGCAGGTGCAGGGCGCCGCCACCAGCACCGACGAACACGAAGCGCGAGCGAACGGTGCGCTTTTCGCCGGTGCGACGGTTGGTGACCTTGACGGTCCAGGACTTGTCCGAGTTCTGGGTCAGGTTGGTGACCTCGTGGCCGAAGTACATCTTGCCGCCGGTCTTACCGATGTAGCCGATGAGCTGCTTGGTGAGCGCTCCGAAATCGACGTCGGTGCCGTCCTGGCTCCAGTTCAGGGCGATGGGATCGGAGAAGTCGCGTCCCTTGGCCATGAGCGGCAAACGCTCGCTGAACTCGGCCGGATCGTCGATGTACTCCATGCCGCGGAAGAGCGTGTGGCCGGCAAGTGCGTCGTAGCGAGCACGCAGGTACTTGGCGTTGGCCTCACCGTGAACGAAGCTCACGTGTGGGATGGGGTTGATGAATTCCTTGGGCTGAGTCAGGACGCCCTGCTCGACCGCGTGTGCCCAGAACTGGCGGGACACCTGGAACTGCTCGTTGACGTTGACGGCCTTCTTGATGTCGACCGTGCCGTCGGAGTTCTCCGGGGTGTAATTGAGCTCACACAGGGCGGAGTGACCGGTTCCCGCGTTGTTCCAGGGGTCGCTGCTCTCGGCTGCGACGGCATCGAGCCGCTCGAAGGTCGAGATCGACCAATCGGGCTGCAGCTGGCGCAGCAATGCACCCAGCGTGGCGCTCATGATGCCTGCGCCCACGAGCACTACATCCGTCTTCGTCTCTACCGCGTTCTGATTCGACACTGGAGAATCGACTTCCTTGTCATTAGCCGTGCGCGCATCCGCCTGCTGTGTTACGCCGAATAGGTTACCCGTGCGTACTCGCGCGGTTCACCACCCCCAATTGTGCTCTACAACGCGCACCCGAAACGACGATTAGATTGTGATTTGTGACTACTTGGGTTCCAGACGTCCTCGGTGACGGATATCAGCAGCTGACGATCCCGCTCGGAACGGATCCGGACGGCGAAGGCGAGGTGGACGCAACACTGGTCCGCTACCAACCGCGGAAGGAGGCGGTGAAGACACGTCGTGCCGTCTTGTACGTGCACGGATTCACCGATTACTTCTTCCAGAAGCACCTGGCCGAGCATTTTGCCGAGCAGGGCTACGCATTCTTCGCACTCGACTTGCGCAAGTGCGGGCGATCCCTCAAGCCGGGACACACGGCGCACTACGTCTCCGACCTTGCGCTCTACGACGCCGAACTGAACGAGGCGCTGCGCATCGTCCGCAGCGAGACCGACGGGAGCGAGGTGCTGCTCATGGCGCACTCGACCGGCGGTCTGATCGTCCCGCTGTGGCTGAACCGTTTGCAGCGCAAGCCCGGTGGCAGCGACGGCGCCGGAATCTGCGGGCTGGTGCTCAACAGTCCCTGGTTCGATCTTCAGGGCCCCTCGGTGGTGCGTAACGTGGGAACCACCGCGATCGACGCCCTCGGACGGGTATCGGCGAAGACGGTGATTCCGGGAACCGGACTACCGACTTACGGTTCCAGCCTTCATGTTTCGGCAAACGGAGTGTGGGACTACAACCTCGACTGGAAGCCGCTGGCCGGCTGCCCCGTCACCTTCGGCTGGATGCGGGCCGTCCGAGCGGGTCACGCGAAACTTCACCGCGGCCTCGATATCGGAGTGCCCGCGCTGATTCTGCGCTCGAAGAAGTCGCAGTTCGCCAAGGCGTACAACCCGAGCGTCGACCTCGCCGATTCCGTTCTCGACGTCAAGCAGATCGCACGCTGGGCGGGTTGCCTCGGCGATCGCACCACCATCGTCCCGATCGACGGCGCCCGTCACGACGTGTTTCTTTCGACCGAGAAGCCCTTGGCCACAGCCTTTTCCGAACTCGACCTGTGGCTGGAGTGGCTCGACGGCCACCTCACTCCGGCCGCAGAAAGTTCGGCAAGCACAGCAAGCAACACACAGGAGATCGCGCAGTGACGCACTACGACCTTGCAATCATCGGCAGCGGATCCGGAAACTCGCTGCCCGACGAGCGGTTCGACGGCAAGAAGATCGCAATCCTCGAAGAGGGCACCTTCGGCGGAACGTGTCTCAATGTCGGGTGTATCCCGACCAAGATGTTCGTCTACGCCGCCGAGGTGGCACGCACCATCACCACTGCCGAGAAGTACGGCGTCGACGCCACGCTCGACGGCGTCCGTTGGTCCGACATCGTCAAGCGCGTCTTCGGCCGCATCGATCCCATTTCCGCAGGTGGTGAGCGGTACCGCAGCGAAGACAGTCCCAACACCACCGTCTACCGCGGCCACGCCACGTTCACCGGAGACAAGACGATCGACACCGGAACCGGCGAGACGATCACCGCCGACCAGGTGGTCATCGCTGCCGGTTCGCGTCCGATCATCCCGGAAGAGATCGCGTCGAGCGGTGTGAAGTACTACACCAACGAAGACATCATGCGACTGCCCGAACTTCCCGAGCACCTGGTGATCGTCGGCTCCGGATTCATCGCCACCGAGTTCGCACACGTGTTCTCCGCGTTGGGTTCTCGCGTCTCGATCATCGGTCGCAGCCAGAGACTGCTGCGGCACCTCGACGACGAGATCTCCGAGCGCTTCACCGAGTTGGCCGAACAGAAGTGGGACGTCCATCTGGGCTCCCCCCTCACGTCGGTACGCGGCGACGGCGACAAAATTGCCGTCGAACTGGCAAACGGCACAGTCGTTTCCGGTGACGTCCTTCTCGTAGCAGTGGGCCGCCAGCCCAACGGCGATCTACTCGGTCTCGACAAGGCCGGCGTCGAACTCGACGACAAGGGCTCGATCGTGGTCGACGAATACCAACGCACCACCGCCGAGGGCGTCTTCGCACTCGGTGACGTCTCGTCGCCGTACCAGCTCAAGCACGTCGCCAACCATGAAGCGCGCGTTGTTCAGCACAACCTGCTTCAGGACGCTTGGAAGGACACGTCCGAGCTTCGCAGCACCGATCACCGCTTCGTGCCGGCAGCCGTGTTCACCGACCCGCAGATCGCCGACGTCGGAATGACGGAGAAGCAGGCTCGCGACGCCGGACTCGACATCACCGTCAAGGTGCAGGCATACGGCGACGTCGCGTACGGCTGGGCGATGGAGGATCAGGAGGGCATCTGCAAGGTGATCGCCGAGCGCGGCACCGGACGCATCCTCGGTGCCCACGTCATGGGCACTCAGGCTCCGACCGTCATCCAGCCCCTCATCCAGGCGATGAGCTTCGGTTTGTCAGCTCAGGACATGGCGCGTGGCCAGTACTGGATCCACCCGGCCCTGGCCGAAGTGGTCGAGAACGCGCTGCTCGGCCTCGACATCTGAGCCCCGCAGCCCTAATGACGCCGAAAAGGCGGGCACTCCGCACAGTGGGAGTGCCCGCCTTTTCGTAGGTCAGAGTTTCACCAGGGGCTGGTACGCAGCACGATCTCGGTTGCGAGTTCGGCCGGTGCCGACTTGACGACGTCGTCGACACCCGGAAGTTCCGTCACGCGGAAGTCGGAGTACACGAAACGACCGCTGGCGTCGGCGATGGCCCGACCTCCACTGCCCACGACTACGGTGGTCGGAACCTCGACCGGCGGTACGCCGGCAATATCGCTGGCCGACGGATGTCCACGGTCCACGGCGATCAAACTCGCGAAGCGGCCGAACTGACGTGCAGCCAACAGCCACGCGAGATCGGCGCCCTCCCGGTGACCGACCAGGTTCACCCAGGCGATGTTCAACTCGTCCAGAAGTACCACTGCCGAGGTCTCGTCGAGATTCTCGATCGATTCCACCGCGACGGTCCGCAGATCCGAATGATGCAGTCGCTCACACACATCGTCGTACAAGTCGACGGGGTCGCCCTTGCCGGGGAGCAGGAGTACCGCATGCTTGCTGACCGGCCCGTCGATCCGAACGGTGCACGAACCACTGCCCACCGCAACTCGAGTCAATTCCATGTCTGGAAACGGTACGCGATCCACACTGTGGAGGACCCTGGAGTCGACAGAAGTATGACCACTCATACATTCTCACCACCGCCGGCGAGTCCGATTTGTTCGCTCTGCACCGCCTCTCCCCTGAGCGAAAGTGGCTTTCGGCGCATCTGAGGCGACGGACGTACCGTTCGCTCGAGTGGGGGGTGGGCGAAGCGCCGAGCGCCTGACCGGAGGAAGCGCCTCGGTCAGCCCCTCATTGCCGGCTGATCTCGGTGCCGGCTGATCTCGGTTCCCGTCGACGTAACCAGCAGAACCAGTGCGTCCGCAGTGCGCGCGCAGAACGCGTCACCGTCGGCGAGGCCACTCGTGAGGCCCCGCACGATGGTGGTTGCAACGAGAATGTCGAAGGCCACATCGGCGGTCGACACGATTTCCGTGTCGGACCGCTCGGGAAATTCGACACGCACGCGCTCGGCGAGCGCGAGCCGGGCCGGGTCTTCCGATCTCCGAACCAGTTGTTCGTAGGCGCCGTCTTCTTGATGGTAGGCCGACAGCAGGCCGGGAATCGCCGCGCGCGTTGCCGGTTCGGCAACTCTCGCGAGGAACCATCTCGTCCAGGCCTGCATGTCGTCACGCAAATTCGACGTGGTCACCGGTAGCGCCGCATCCTGCATTCCGAAGACCGCATCCTCGATGATGGATTCCTTGGTCGCCCAGCGCCGATAGATTGCCGCGGTGCCCAGTTCGGCCCTTCGCGCGATGGCTGTGATCGTGGTCTTCTGGTAACCCTGCTCCGCCAGTAACTCGCGGGCGGCGGTGAGGATGGCGTCGTCCACCTGCGGATCTCGAGGGCGCCCCACTCCGACGGTGCCGATACGTCGATCTTTGCGTTCGTCCACAACTGCGGACAGTACCCGACCGGTTTCGCGAAAACTATTACGTTGCGTAGCGCTCCGTAATAGATTGTGAACACCCCACTCCGTCGACACAAGGACCGACTGTGATCACACCGCACGACGAACTACTCATTCATCAACTCCCGACGACACTCGACCACGTCTCCCAAAGTGACCTGCGCTGGACCGAACGCATCGTGATGTACGGCTTCGACAAAACGGGCGAGATCAGCATCATGACGGGACTGGCCAAATACCCGAACCGCAACGTCCTCGACGCCTACGCGATGGTGACGCGCAAGGGTGAGGAAGCCCGCGTGGTGCGCCTGTCCACCGAGTTGAACCCTCAGACCGGAGGACTGGCAGCGTGGAGTGTGGGGCCGTACACCTATGAAATCGTCGAACCACTCCGCCAGGTACGTTCCACGGTCGACGCAAACGAACACGGATTGAGCCTGCAACTCGACTTCCACGGCGACTTCCCGGTGTACGAGCAGACGGCAGCGTTCCATCGCACGCGCGGCCGCGTTCGCGAAGACGCCCGACGCTTCTACCAGAACGGCACCGTCACGGGTTGGATCGAAATCGACGGCACCCGCATCGACATCGATCCCGACAACTGGTGGTTCGGCCGCGATCACTCGTGGGGCGTACGACACGGCGGTGGCGGCGGCAGTCTGTCCGAGGGCGCGAACCTGCAGCCGTCCGAGGTTCCGGACGGAGTCCTCTATTACATGGGGATATTCCAATTCGACGACGAGGTAGTGCATTTCGCGCAGCGCGAAACCAGTACCGGCGCGCGCTGGCAGTTCGAGGGCGAGGTCCTCTTCCCGATCGGTTCCGGCAAGGACGCGCTACCGATCATCGACGTGGAACACGACCTGAAATTCCGTGACGACATGCGGGTGGTCGAATCCGGCACTTTCACCGTGCACCGAGCGGACCGGACCACCGACGTGATCGAGGTGAATCCGGTGTGCGATTTCTGGCCCGGACTGGCCGGTTACGACGAGTACCGGGGGTACGCCTCCGGCATGTACCGCGGCAAGGACTTCAGCGACAGCTTCACCGTCGACATCACGAACCTCGACGAAATCCGGCAGGTGAGCATGCTCAGCGAGACGCTGTGCGAGGTCCGCATGGGAGACAAAGTCGGATACGGGCTCGTGGAAATGGTCTTCATGGGCGTGAATCCCCGCTACGGGTACACCGATTGGAGCAACACACGGACAGGTACGAACAATGACTGACCGAACAGCCGCAGAAGACATCGCACCCGCCCTTGAACCACTTGTCCGGGAGCACATTCCGGGTACTCGAGGCGCCAAGATCGTCAACTTCAAGCGCACCGAACGCGGATTCTCGACGGAGACATACCTGTTCGACCTCGATGGCGCCACTGGCGAGTCGAGTGGTTTTGTTTTCCGGCGTCCACCGGAGGTTTCGCTGTTCCCCGACTACGATCTCCGCCGCCAGTTCCTCGTGACACAAAGGCTCGCGAAGTCCGACCTCGCAGTCCCCCACGTTCGGTGGATCGACAGCGGTGACAACCCACTCGGCAGCCCCTACTACGTCATGGACCGCATCGGTAATGCCGAGGCGCCCAGCGACTTTCCGTCATATCACAGTGCCGGGACATACTTCGAAGCCGATGAGGCAGGCCGAGCGAAGATGTGGTGGGGATGCGTCGAGACGATTGCGCAGATTCATCGCTTGGACCCGGACAAGCTCGAACTCGGATTCCTCTCCTACCCCCAGTTCGGCACCCATCCGGTCGAACAGGCGGTGAACTACCTCGACTGGGCCGTTCGTTGGGCATCGCCGGACCTACCGCCGATATTCGACAAAGCACTGGCCTGGCTGAGGGAGAACATCTACCAACCCGAACACGTGACACTGTGCTGGGGCGATGCCCGGATGTCGAACATCCTCTACGGCCCGGACCAGTCGATCGCCGGGGTTCTCGATTGGGAGATGGCGTACCTCGGCGATCACGAGGCCGACCTCGCCTGGCTGTTGTTTCTCGATTGGGCGTGTAGCGAATTCGAGGGACACACACCTTTGCCAGGCACTCCCAGCCGAGAAGAGACCATTGCCCGCTACGAGGAACTGACCGGCTGGAGGGTCGAGAACCTTTTGTTCAACGAGGTACTCGCTGCGGTTCTGCTCGCTGTTCCGCTCCTGCGCCTGTCCACGCACCTCCAACTCGGCGAACATACGGATATCACCGCGTTCTGCAAACATCGTCTCGAACAGTTGCTGCTAGACGCGTAGTCGTCCGCGTGTGATTCTCCGCAAGGCTCCCGAATCATTCCGACGGGATTTCCTGCCACTCGGCGGACAAGCGCGAAACCCACACAGGCGTGCGCCGTTCCATGAATGCACGAACACCTTCCGCCGCGTCCGGCTTCCCCATGACGCGTAGATGCAGGTCCGTTTCGATGGCCGCCACCGTCTCCGGTCGACAGCTGCTGCTCTGGCTCTGCCAGAGCAGTCGCTTCGAGAGTGCCACCGACATCGGTGCAGTGTTCGTCGCAATGTCTCGGGCGATCACCAACGCCGCCGAAAGCACTTCGTCAGCGGGCAGGCAACGGCTACCCAACCCGAGCGCGATTGCCTCGGCTCCGTCGAACGTCCTTCCAGTCAAAAGGATGTCGGCGGCCACAGCCATTCCGGCGATGCGCGGAACCGTCCAATGCGCCATCGCATCCGGCAACACACCGAGGCGAACCTGCGGAATTGCATACTTGGCGTCAGCTGCAAAGATTCTGATATCGGCCTGCATCGCGATGGTGAGGCCGATTCCGATCGCATGTCCGTTCACCGCTGCGATGACCGGCTTTCGCAACTCGAACGCCGGCGGATCCACCGGTGATGACGAAAACTCCTCGCCGTCAGGTGAATCGAAGGTGCCGGCGCCGTCGCCAAGATCTGCACCCGCGCAGAATGCTGGTGGCGCACCGGTCAGCACGATCACGCGAACGGAATCGTCTTCGTCGAGCTTTCGGTACGCCTGCCCCAATTCTCGACCCATGTGCTTGTTGAAGGCATTCCGTTTGTCAGGCCTGTCGAGGGTCACGACGGCAACGCCGCCGTCCACCGAAACCGAGATCATTGCCCCACCGCTTCCGTCCCGACGGCGTCGGCCGGATGCGCAGCCAGGACGTACAGAGATCGTGCGAGGGCATCTACAAAGCCGTCCTGACCCTCGAGCCCACGGGTCAGCCCCTGCATTGTCGTCGTTCCGGCCAGCAGATCGWACAAGAACATCGCATCTGCACCTGCCGRGATCTCACCACGCCTCACCGCGTCGTCCAGCAGATCCTGAAACGCTGCACGAACCGGCGCACCGATAGCCAACAGACGTTGTCGCGCCTCTGCCGTCCGCGAATCGGCAAGCAGGCCAGGAACTCCGGCCCGCGCCGCGGGGCGGGCAGCGCGGACCAGGAAGATGTGCACCCACGTCGTCAGATCCACCCGCAAATCACCGGTCGACCGAGGCAATGGATGTCCGCCCGGTCCATGCACTGCTTCTTCGATCAGGGCTTCCCGTGACGACCAGCGACGGTAGATGGCCGGCGTATTGACACCGGCAGTCCTGGCAATCGCCGAAATGGTCGTCTGCTGATACCCGACTTCGGCCAGCAGTGTGCGAGCTGCAAGCAGCACAGCCTCGTCCTTGCCTGGGTCGCGCGGTCGTCCGATACGGGCGGGAGACTCGGTTTTCACCATTACATATTAACTCGTAACGTTATCTCCTACCTGAACGAACGCAGTTCAGGTGCCGGACGGCTTGGGGAGCCTCGTCATTCCGTAGACGTGATCAGCGCGCACCGTGAGGATCTGTCGACGCTCCGCAACCATTGCTTCGCGGTACTCCTCCCAATCAGGATGCTCCTGGCCGCTGATGTCCCGGTACAGCTCGACCAGTGCGTCAGACACTTCGTCGTGAGGATCGGCCGCGACGGGTGTCACCACGGCAAGTCCTTCGATCACGGCGTAGCTCCAGAAGTCGGGCGCGCTGACGTGGAGGGAAACCTGCGGATCGCGGATCGCATTTTTACTCTTGGCGCGATCGGCTGTGATGGACACGGAAGCCGTCTTCGACTCGACGTCCCAGCGGTAAATGATGTTGGACAACTGTGGGCGGCCGTCACGCTTGACGGTTGCCAGCACGCCTTGTTTTCCCTGGGCCACGAGTGCGAACAACGCTTCGGCGGTGTCTGTGTCATTGCTCATATCTGCACCAACGACGCCGTGCGGCCGGTTTGTTCCGGAGGCAGTCCAGTTCGAAGATCGCGGACCGCAATCGCGCGATGTCTCTTCCCCCGATGGACGACAGCGGACAAAGATGGTCGGCATGGCAACTTCTCACGACATCCTCCGACTGACTGCGTTCAGTTCGGATCCGGCCGGCGGTAATCCCGCCGGCGTGCTGCTCGACGCCCGCGGGCTCGACGACCCCGAATTACAATCCGTTGCAGCCGAAGTCGGGTATGCCGAGACGGCGTTCCTCATCGAACCGGAACTCGGAGGCAACCCGCGCCACAGCCGGATCCGGTACTTCTCCCCTATCGCCGAAGTACCGTTCTGCGGTCATGCCACTATTGCGACGGCCATCGCTCTCACCGAGCGAGACGGCGACGGAACCTTCACATTCGAAACACCGATCGGACCGGTATCCATCGACACGGCGACCGACGAGGACGGAAGGTCGACCGCGACCTTCACCAGCGTCGAACCGTCGGTCTCGCCGATCGATCACGCCGTGCTGACAGCGCTGCTCGGGCTCATCGGCGTCGATTCGTCTGCGCTCGACGCGCGGTATCCCGCAATGCTTTCGTACGCCGGCAACACTCACCCGATCGTCGTACTTCGTGATCAGTCGACATTCGACGAGTTCACCTTCGATCCATCCGCAATGCGAATTCTGATGGACGCGCAGGGGTGGGCCGGCACGGTGACAATCCTGCACCCCCTCGACGACAACACCTTCGAAGCCCGAAATCTGTTTCCGGTGGGAAACATCGTCGAGGATCCTGCAACCGGGTCCGCAGCGGCGTCGACCGGCGGTTACCTGCGCAAACTCGAACCCGCGGCCACTCCGCGGCGGATCACCATCCACCAGGGCCGACACGTCGGGCGTCCCAGTGTGCTCGAGGTCGACATCCCAGTCGACGGCGGTATCTCGGTCACCGGCACCGCAGTGCCCGTCGTCGACGGGCAATAGTCAACCTCAGCGATGAGTTTCTGCCCGCCGGCGGGTCTATTCACCAGAGCGACGTCACAAGACCATCGCATCGAGCCGGGAGAACACCATGTCTGCAATCACGTCAACCGCACACAACCTCCACGTCACCAAGCCACGTGCCGTACTCGGCGCCACGGTAATTGCTCTCGTCGTCAATCTGATCCTGTGGTTGATCGGCCTCGCATTGGGCGGATCCTTCGAGATGACAGATCAGGGAAAGCCGGCGAGCGTCGCGCCTGGTGGGGTCATCACATTGACGGTGGTGCCACTGCTGGTCGGTTTGTCGGTCGCAATGTTGATCTCACTGAAGTGGGAGCCGATCATCCGCATCGCCCAGATCGTGGGTGCAGTCGTGGCGCTCGGCACCATCGCTTTGACCATTGCCGCAGACTTCGACGCCGCCAGCACGGTCATGCTCGCGCTGATGCACGTGGTTGTCGCCGCGGGCGTCGTCGTCGCGCTCGAGGCTGTACGTCGGTCCCCCTCGAACTAGACAGCGGTAGGCGGCGCCGAATACGTCTCGACGATCTCGGCTGCCACGTCGCGCAACCGGGTATTCGTCGTCTGAGACTGCTTGCGCAGCATGTGAAATGCGGTGTCGGCGTCGATCCGATGGATGGCCATCAGCATGCCTTTGGCCTGTTCGATCGGCGCCCGGGTCTCGAGCGCACGTTGCAAGGCATCAGCCACCGCCTTGGCGGACTTGAAACGAGAGAAGTCGCCGATCGCGCGTGAGACCGTTGTCGTGAGAATCTCCATGACATCCGCGTCGACGCGGTCGAATGCCGCTGAGTCGCGTCCGTACAGGTTGAACGAACCCAGTCGCTGATCCGGCGTGAAGAGCGGCGCCGCGAGAAAGGACTTGATCCCTTCGTCCTTCGCCGCCGCCGCGAACCGCGGCCAGCGTTCCGCGCTGGTCTCGGCATCGACGACAACGGTTTCACCGCTTCGAGCGGCATGCAGACATGGTCCGTCGCCGGCGTCGTATTGCTCGATGTCGACACGCAGAGTCCGCGAATCGGTATGAACGGCGGTGTAGGTCTGCCCGGCCAGATCGATGGTGACGCCGATGCTGTCGGCGCCCTCGATGGCGTCGTTCGCGATTTCGACGGCGCGCTGGAGCAAAACCACGAGTTCGTCCTCGTCGCCGATACTTCCTCCGAGCGCTGCCAGCAACTCCCGGACCGCGCTTGCAGTCAGCCGAGTTTCCGCAGCCTCGACGGCGACGTCAGCACCCGTTGCCGTCGCATCGTCCGGCATTACCGACGGCACCGAATCCTCGGTTCTCGGGTCGAAGCCTCTGGGGTCGAAAGCGGTATCCACGACGAAGCATTCTTCCAGCTACCCGGGCCGTCAGGAGAGTGAGTTCGGTGACAGAACCCGGCAAACCGCCGAGTCGTCATCGCCATCGGTCGAGCGCGAGACCCAGATTCCGCCTCGCGCGAGTGTGTTGGCCGCGCACCGCGTCCGGACTCAGTTCCAGGACAACTGCGATCTGTGGATACGTCATGCCCTCCACTTCCCGCAAGACCCAGGCGGCGCGCTGACGCAGCGGTAGACGATCGAGTTCGGCTTCAAGGGCGTCGAGAAATGCTGTGCCGCATACTTCCTCGCTCGGATCGCGCAATCGAGTATCGACTTCGTCCCGAAGTCCGTCGACATCGGCGGCGCAGGAGCCGACTTTTCGATGGACATCCGAGATCTTGCGAGAACAGATCGCGAACAACCAGGTCTTGATGCTCGAGCGCCGCTGAAACCCCGGAAGTTGGCGCCAGGCGGCAACGCAGGTTTCCTGGACGATGTCGTCGACGTCACTCTCACTGGTGACGAGTCGACGGGCAAATCGATACAAGTGCGGGCCGTATCGGCGAACGATGACGTCGAAGGCCGCATGATCGCCGAGCATTGCCGAGTCGACCAGCACCTCGTCACTGAAGTCGGTAAGCAAGCCGTCGAATTGATCTGTCACCGCGCACACTCCTACTAGGGAGCCGTCGCGGGAGTGAGGCCTGGCTATTCTACCGCGTGCACGCCGACGCCCGCGGGAGCGCTCTCAGGCTTCGAGTGCGGAGGCAATGACGGGAAGCCCGACAGGCGCCCCACCGTTGATCAGTTTCTCGAGTAGATCCTGATCGAGGTGCTGCTCGACGAGATCAGCGAGAAGGTCGAGTTGTTGTTCTCGCACCGCGGCAACCGAGGTGTCGGGTGCAGCAACAAAACCGGGAACCGCGATCTCACGCAGCAGGCTGCGCCGAAAGTCGTCACTCTCCAGGAGACCATGCCAGTGTGTCCCTCGAACAGACCCTCGCACACTGCCTTCCGGCACACCGCTCGAGTCCGCCAGCAATGGGCGGTCCCCGTTGCGCACGACGCGTCCGTGATGAATCTCGTACCCTGACACCGAGATACCGTCGGCGGAACCGGTTACCTGCGCCAGCACTTTGTCCGGAGCKAATTCGATGTCGAGGTCCAGCAGACCGAGTCCTGCGGTGATCCCTGATCCTGATTCGACGTCATCGACGATGGAGTTACCCAGCATCTGGTATCCGCCGCAGACTCCCAGCACTGCCTGCCCGCGGCCCGCTCGGGCGATGATCTCGTCAGCCAGGCCGGTACTACGCAACCACTCGAGGTCACTCACGGTGGACTTACTACCGGGAATCACCACGAGGTCTGCGTCGCGGATCCGCGACGGATCGGTCACCCACGAAACTGCCACGCCCGGTTCACATGCCAGCGCCTCGACATCCGTCGAGTTGGAGATGCGCGGGAGCCGGACCGCAGCAACGGTGAGCCAAGCCGAACCGACGGGTGGGCCAGGGCGCCCTACCGGGGCGTTGCCGGTGACGCCAAGCGAATCCTCGGCGTCGAGCCAAAGATCGTCGGCAAACGGGATCACTCCGAGAGTGGGTCGACCGGTGAGGCTGCGCAGTTGATCCAGTCCGGGTTCCAACAGTGCAACGTCACCGCGGAATTTGTTGATCACAAATCCCGCGATCAATGCCTGGTCGCTCGGCGAGAGCACAGCAACGGTCCCGAACAGATGGGCCAGGACGCCGCCGCGATCGATGTCACCGACGACGACGACCGGAATCTGCGCAGCCTCAGCCAATCCCATGTTGGCAAGATCCGTTGCGCGCAAGTTGATTTCGGCCGGTGAACCGGCGCCTTCACAGATCACGACGTCGAACTCGGATCGAAGCGATTCGAGATCTTCGGCCACGACGGCGCGAAGCCACTGCCGATGCTGCATGTAATCGCGAGCACCCACCGTGGTCATCGCCTTGCCCCGAACGACCAGTTGCGAAGTGCGATCACTCCCCGGCTTGAGCAGCACGGGATTGAATCGAACACTCGGCTCCAGACCGCATGCCCGCGCCTGAAGTGCCTGCGCACGGCCGATCTCTCCGCCGTCCAGCGTGACCACGGAGTTGTTCGACATGTTCTGCGCCTTGAACGGCGCCACTCGGACGCCTCGACGCGCCAACATGCGACACAATCCGGCTACCAGAACGCTCTTGCCTGCGTCGGAAGTAGTGCCGGCTACCAGCAGAGCGCCGCGCATCGCCGAACTCAAGGCAGGGTGAGAATCTCTGCACCGGTCTCGGTGACCACCAAGGTGTGCTCGAACTGCGCCGTCCACTTACGGTCCTTGGTGACGACGGTCCAGCCGTCCTCCCAGATCTCGTAGTCGATACCACCGAGGTTGATCATCGGTTCGATCGTGAAGACCATGCCCGGTTCGATGATCGTCTCGACCGCGGGCTCGTCGTAGTGCAGGATCACGAGGCCGTTGTGGAAGGTCTCGCCGATTCCGTGTCCGGTGAAGTCCCGGACGACGCCGTACCCGAACCGATGGGCGTAGGACTCGATGACGCGTCCGATCACGTTGAGCGCGCGGCCGGGCTTGACGGCTTTGACGGCCCGCATCGTTGCCTCGTGTGTGCGCTCGACGAGCAAGCGGTTCTCTTCGGACACGTCACCGGCGAGGAACGTCGCATTGGTGTCCCCGTGCACTCCGTTGATGTATGCGGTGACGTCGATATTGACGATGTCTCCGTCCTGGATCACGGTCGAGTCGGGGATTCCGTGGCAGATCACCTCGTTGAGAGACGTGCAGCACGACTTGGGAAAGCTCTTGTAGCCCAACGTCGACGGGTATGCGCCGTGGTCGAGCATGAACTCGTGTGCGATGCGGTCGAGCTCGTCGGTCGTGACACCGGGAGCGACAGCCTTGCCGGCTTCCTGCAGCGCGCCGGCAGCGATCTTGCTGGCGATGCGCATCGCCTCGATCGTCTCCGGCGTCTGAACCCAGGGCTCGTTGCCCTCTTTGGCGGTCGGCTTCCACGCGTACTCGGGCCGCTCGATCTTCGAGGGCACAGCGAGGACGGGAGAGACGGTTCCAGGGACCAATGGGGTACGCACAGACATGCAGAACAGCCTAGACCTCGCGTCGCGCGTCAGCCGGATGCACTCCAGTTCCGGAAAACCGGATCGACGAGAATTCTGATGGGGGTCGACATCGTCTGTCCGAATTCCTCGAAGAGCTTGTCGCGAGATTCGAAGGTGCCCAGATCACGGTCGACGAATTCGGAGAAGTCCAAGCAATCGCACGAAATTGATTTGCCCCAACTGATCGGAGCGCGTCCGATCGCGTCGAACAGTGTCTCCTCGCCGGTATTCGTGAACGGTTCGAGCGCTGAGACCACCGCAGGTGAAACGATCTCGGAGATGTCCTGCCAGCGCCCGTCGACCAGAAATTCCGGCCACGCCAGCAGCACTGACTTCGGAATCACCGCATGTAGACGCCGAAATCTCGGGTACCAGAACTCCCCACGAAGTACGAGACCGCGAACTCGGGTGGCGATACCTCGGCGGCGAGCCAACGCTTCGACGATAGCCAGTCTCTGACTGCATGATCCGCGTCCTCGGCTCAATGTCACCGAGACGGGTTGCCGGTCGTCGAGGCCGTACACCGGCCGAATATTTGCAGCGACGCTGCGATGCGCCGACACCAGGAACTCCTGCGCCGACTGGATCGCACCTTCTGCAATGTCCTCGTAGAGGCGAGCCACGTCATCGTGGCCCCAGTCGAGAATCGGCGTCGCGGTTATATCGCCACCGGACACATCGTGGCGGATGTCACCTTCGCGGATTCCGCCGAGCAGCACGCACGTCATGTCTCGACCGTAGTGCGCGACCGGAATCGGTGGAGCCTGACAGAATCCGAACCGTGAAGAAATGGCTGCTGTTGATCACCGCGATCCTGACCGAGGTGTCTGCGACTCTGGCTCTGCGCGCGGCCCTCGATCACCCCGCCTGGTACGTCGTGGTCGTCGGCGGATATCTCGCAGCATTCACCGCGTTGTCGTTCGTCCTGCGGGAGGGCATGGGACTCGGTGTTGCATACGGAATCTGGGGCGCAACCGGAGTTGTCCTGACCGCGGTGTTCGCGACTTTCCTTTTCGGCGACCCCCTGACAGCCACCATGGGCGTCGGCATTGCCCTGGTCATCGGCGGAGTCCTCTGCGTTGAACTCGGTTCCCAGGTTGCTGCCGACAGCGGGCCGGCGGACCCGGCATGACCTTCGTATTTCTGATCGCTGCAATTATTTCCGAGGTCACCGCGACGTTGTCACTACGGATGGCGTCGCAGGACGGCAGCGACAAACGATGGCTCGCGGTTGTCACCGTGGGGTACCTCGCCGCTTTCGCTTTCCTCACGCTCGCACTCGACGCGGGCCTGACGATCGGCGTTGCGTACGGCATCTGGACTGCTTGCGGGGTGGCGCTGACGGCAATCGCATCCCGCATTCTCTTTCGCGAACCGCTGACCAAGCTCATGATCGTGGGGATCGGCCTTATCGCGGCAGGCGTGCTTCTCATCGAACTCGGTGCGGGCCACTGAGCCCAGCAAACAGGGTGTAAGGTTTACCTAACTTTGCTTTGGAGGTAGTCCGCGGTGCCGATCCCTGCCCTTCGTGAAATCGACGGTGGCCTCCACCTGTCGGATTCCGACCGCCACACTCCGATGGCGCGCGCCGTCCCGGCGCCGTTCCAACTGACGACGTACATCGTCGAGACCGACCACATCACCCAGTGGCCACAGCACGCTCATGCCGAGCACGAACTCATCTGGTCCGACCGCGGCGTCGTCAACATGATCATCGACAATCAACTCTGGACCGTCACGCCCGGCGTCGGCCTGTGGATCCCTCGCGGGGTCCTCCACGAAGGTCAAGCCAATCCCCACGTCGCATTCCGCGCCACTCTCTTCACCCCCGAGTTGTGGACTCCCACCTGGAACGAACCGTGCATCGTGACCTTGAGTGAGGCAGCCCGGGTACTGCTGATACACCTCGCCCATACCGGAATGCCTGCAGAACAACGCCTTCGGGCACAGCAGGTCTGTGTCGATCTCCTCACCCCGGCATCGGCACCTCACTTCGACGTACCGATCCCCCGCGATCCCCGGCTTCGACAACTCGTCGACAAAGTGTTGTCGGATCCCGCCGACGATCGGTCACTCGACCAGTGGGCGCACGTTCTCAACCTCAGCCGACGCACGGTCACCCGGATTTTTGCCGCGGAACTTGCGCTCAGTTTTGCGCAATGGCGCACTCTGGTTCGCATGAGCACAGCACTGGGCATGCTCGGGACCGGGATGAGTGTGAACGCCGTCAGCCGTCGAGTCGGCTACGGGACGTCGAGCTCGTTCATCGCTGCTTTTCGTAAGACGGTCGGCTACACCCCTGGCAATGCGCTCGCCGCTGTCAACTGACTCGAGCCTGACCTGTTGTCGACATCTGCTGGCCCCTTCGCTACACGCACGCGCCCTACATTCACTTAGGTAAGCCTGCTCTCATGTGCTTACCGCACTGAGTCGTGCAAGCACTTCCCCGATCAATCCCGAGGAGTTTCGCGTGTTCAGATCTGCCCGTCAGAGAATTCGTCCCCAACGGAAGAGGCGAATTGTCGTTGCGCTGATGGTGGCGGCCGCACTGCCTCTGACCGCCTGCACGCAGTCGTCATCGGACGCCCAGGAAAATAGTTCGTCGGCATCTGCTGTCGAGGACGGCGCATACCCCGTCACGATCGAGCACGCATTCGGCGGCACCACCATCGACAAGGAACCGACCAGGATCCTCACCCTCGATTCCGCAGCGGCCGACACTGTCATCGCCCTTGGCGTCACTCCGATTGCAATGCAGAAGGACTCGTGGGCCGGCGACGCCGACGGCTTCCTCCCGTGGACGCGCGCGGAACTCGAGAAGTCGGGCCAGCCGCTGCCCACACCGGCGCCGTACTACTCCGACAGCGGTGAGCTTCTGTTCGAGCAAATCCTCAATGCCGCACCCGACCTGATTCTGGCCCCGTACTCCGGTTTCTCCGAGCAGGACTATCAGCGCCTGAGCTCGATCGCCCCGACACTCCCCTACGACACCAAGCCGTACCAGCCGAGTTCGTGGCAAAACCTCGCCACCGATGTCGGCAAGGCCTTGGGGCGCCCGGCCCAGACCGCGGATTTGATCAAGTCCGTCGAAAAGACGGTGGAAGAGTCGAAGACCAGCCATCCTGAATTCAATGGAGTCACGTTCGCCTTCGGGTCCTACATCCGCGAAGGCGAAACCGAGACCGCCATCTACGGCCCGGACGATCCGCGCGTGAAGTTCGTCGAAAACCTCGGGCTCACAGTTGCTCCCGACGTGGTCAACGGTGCCAAGAACTTTGCAGGCGACTCGTTCCTGTTCGGCATCAGCATGGAAAAGCTCGACACGATAAACACCGACGTATATCTCGGATGGGCAAGCGATCAGTCGGAAGTCGACAGCACGTTGGCCAACACCCTGTTCGCACGGTGGCCGGTTATCGCCAACGGGAAGGACTTGTGGATCACCGACAATCGCCTGACAGCCGCCACCATGTACGTCAGCGTTTTGAGCGTTCCATGGGCAACTGACGAGCTGGTCCCCCAGTTGACCGAACTGGTTGCGAAGTAGCAGCTCGGCCGTCCTGATCAGAGACTTGTAGGCCACTCACTGCGCAGCGTTGCAAAAACCACAGTGTCGGTCCACTCGTTCTTGATCCACGCGTTCTGCCGAAAATGCGCCTCTCGCCGCAACCCGATTCGCCGCGCGAGTCGCGCCGAGGATTCGTTTCTCGCATCCATCTGCGCGACCACGCGGCGCAATCGGGGTGTCGCGAAGACCAGGTCGATCAGAGCGGTCACAGCTTCCGTCGCGAACCCTCGGCCGCCGACGTCGGGCGAGAATGCCCACCCGACTTCGGCGGTGCGCTCGGTGTCGACAGCGTCCCCTGATTCGTCGACTAGCCATGCACTCACGCTTCCGACAACCCGGCCCTCGTATCCGACAACAAGAGCCACCGCGCCCGCTGCCAGGTCGCGGCGAGACATTCTGGTCTGCACTGCCTCTCGCGCATCGTCCGGGCTCCAGGGTTCGTTGAACAAATACCGGCACACGTCGCTACGCCCGTAGAAGGTGAGAAGGTCCTGATGATCGCCGGGACGGTAGGTACGAAGCACCAGTCGATCCGTCCGAATTGTTACCGGCGCAGTCGTCGGCGTCATGCCTGCGTCCTCCACATCCATGCCGTCACGGTAGATCCTCTCGGATTCGTGGGCGAGCGAATATCGCGAGGATATTCAGCGCTCAATGTTTGATTTGCCCCGTGGCGGGATACTTCACCACCGTAAATAGTCGCAATACGGAGTTACGCCAGGCAATTTCGCACTTGATACCAAGGGGCGGTCATGGCCGAGGAATCACTGGTCAAGCAAGGTGTGGCAAAAGGAAGCGCGCTGGGCGGAGCCGTTCTTCTCGTCACCGTCGGCGTGCTCGAAATTCTCCAAGGCATCTCGGCGATATCCAAAGACGATGTGACCGTCGTCGGCCCTGAATACGCGTACCAATTCGACCTCACCTCCTGGGGATGGATTCACCTCGTACTCGGCGTGCTCGTCACCGCTGTCGGAATCATGCTCTTCACCGGCGCGACGTGGGCACGGGTAGGCGCGATAATCTTCTGTTCGCTGTCGATCCTCGCGAATTTCCTGTGGCTACCCCACTCTCCGTGGTGGTCGATCACCATCATCGCGCTCGACGTATTCGTCATCTGGGCTGTCGCGACATGGAATCCCGACGTGATCTGAGGTCTCGACTCCGGATCCACCCATCGAATTCAGCGTTTTCATCTGTGCGGCAGCAGTTTCCCTCCGGAGAGGAACATGATGGCAAACGGCACGAACGACGGCCCACTCCAGGAGGACGAACGTGCCGAACTATCCAGGTTGCGGCAAGAGGTTGCAACGCTCCGCGAGCAGACTCCCAGCGCCCGCGAAACGACCGTCGAGCAAGTCTCCCGGCCACCTCGACACGGACTGCGGTGGACTGCCGTGGCGATACTGCTGGTGTTGGTCGCGCTCCTTGCCGTCTTGTCCGTGACCACCCGCTTCACCCGTAGTCAGATACTCGACACGGACCGCTACGTCAGTACGGTCGCGCCACTGGGCGAGAACCCCGCCGTTCAGGCCGAGATCACGAATCAGATCACCGACGAGATCTTCGATCGTGTCGACGTCGAGGGGCTCACCACCGACGCACTCACCGCACTGACCGACGTGTCGAATCTTGCGGCCAACGCGCCGCGTCTGGATCAAGCCGTAGTGGGGTTGGCACCGGTGATCGCCGGCCAGGCAAAGAGCTTTGTTCATGACACGGTGGGCTCGCTCGTTCGGTCACAACAGTTCGAGGACTTGTGGATTCAAGCGAACCGATCGGCGCACAACGCACTGGTCTCGGTCATGACCGGAGATTACGGCCCCAATTCCGTCGAAGTCGATCAGAGCGGAACCGTCAGCATTTCGCTCAGTACGATCATCGACAGGGTCAAAGCAGCTTTGATCGACCGCGGCTTCGCCTTCGCAGACAAAATCCCCTCCGTGGACAAGGAATTTGTTCTCTTCCAGTCCCCCGAGCTGGTGAAGGCTCAGCGAGCCGTCTCGGCACTCGACAAGGTCTCAGCGGTGCTGCCGTGGTTGGGAATCGCTTGCGCGGCAGCCGCTGTCGCCGTTGCGCCAACCGGTCGCAGGCTCCGCGCACTGTCCCTGGTCGGCCTGTCGATTGCGTTGGGAATGCTGGTTCTCGCGATCGGAATTCTCATCGGACGCGCAATCTACCTCGACAGTGTGCCCACCGATATCCTCTCGCCAGACGCCGCGACTGCCGTCATCGACACAGTTCTGGTACCACTGCGCACGAGCCTGCGAGCGGTCGCGGTCCTCGGCGTGGTGATAGGGCTCGGGGCCTACCTGGTCGGTGGGTCGTCGTCGGCGATCGCCGTTCGACGAGGCTACGGGCAGGCATTGGACTTCGTCCGGCATTCTTCAAGCGGCCGTACGCCGAATCAGGTGGAGCGGTGGGCCAATCAGCTTCGTGTTCCGCTGCGCTGCGCCATCATCGGCATCGCCGCACTGTTGCTGCTCTTCTGGCGCTACCCCACCGGTCTGGTCGTGGGTTGGATCGTCATCATTGCGCTGGTTGCACTCGTAGCTCTCGAAGTGCTGGTTCGTCCCGCACGCGCCGCCGCGCAGGACGCCCGGCCTGACGACGCCGGAACCGACGACGCCAGGCCTGGGGCAGAAGATACAAAAACTACGCCAGCGCCTTTGCCTTGATTGCCTGGAATTCCTCTTCGTTGATCGCGCCGGAGTCGAGAAGCTCTCTGGCGTCGGCAATCTGCTGAGTCGGAGACCTGCCGGCGACGGTTCGAATGTAGTCACTCTGCGCGTGTATGTGCTGTTGAGCGGCCTCCATCGACCGCCGAGTCATTCCGTCATTCTTGACAACCACGTAGATCATCGCCGACAAGAATGGAATGACGAAGAGGAAAATCATCCACAACGCCTTGGCCCAACCCGAAGTCTCGTGATCACGGAACAAGTCGGTGATGATCGAGAACAACACGCTCAAATACGCCACAAAGGCAAAGCAGACGAAGATGAACCAGAAGAATTCCCAGAAACCTTCCATGTCAACGCTCCCTGTACTCGGTTTACACATAAGGAGTTCGGGAGGCTGACATTCCGCGCCTGAAATCTGCAGTCGGCCAAAACTCCCTGGTCCAAGGTCATTTCAGTATGCGCCGACGACGTCCGTTCCGGCTACAGTTCGAGAGGGTTCAGCACTGCGGACCGTTCATCCATTATCGGAATCACGATCATCCGGTTCGAGATCTCGTGTCTGGCCGCCTTTTCGACAAGGAGAGGCACGAAATCACGTATCCGACACCCCGCAAAACGTTGGTGAATTGTTCGCACTCTGTTTTCGATCTCCGGTGGAGGAACATTCGGATACCGGGAAATCAGGCGAGTGATCACCCGCTCGACGTGGAGCAACTCTTCGTCGCCAGTCATCAATTAATACTCGCGCCGATCGCTGACACCGTCAAGACTCGAAACGGGCTCGAAAACAACACGATTCGAGTCGCGATCCCGGAGAGAATAGGTTGACCGAATACGGGGCATACACATACGAGCGGACGATGCCCCGCGCGCTCACGTCTCCAAGGAGTGGAAGTGGGAAAGAACGCTCGGATTCTTCACGACGACGCGGCACTCGTCGCAGAAAAACCGATGAAGAACAAGGTATACCGCCACGAACTCAAGCCGATGCACGGTGAGCTCGTGGCTTTGCAGGAGTGGGTCAAATCGTCTGGCGCCAAGGTCTGCATCGTGTTCGAAGGCCGAGATACCGCGGGGAAGGGCGGAGTAATCAAAGCCATCACCGAACGCGTGAGTCCACGAGTGTTCCGGGTGGTTGCTCTACCGGCGCCGACCGAGCGAGAGCATTCGCAGATGTATGTCCAGCGTTACGTCCCACATCTCCCGGCGGCGGGCGAGATCGTCATCTTCGACCGAAGTTGGTACAACCGTGCCGGAGTCGAACGAGTGATGGGCTTTTGCACCGAAGAACAGGCTCATCAATTTCTCCAGCTCATTCCGACCGTCGAACGCGCGATCGTGGAATCGGGAGTCATCCTGCTCAAGTACTGGCTCGAGGTCAGCGAAGAACAGCAGCTCTTACGTCTGCAAAGCCGGATCGACGATCCTCGAAAGATCTGGAAGCTGTCGAATCTCGATCTGAAGTCGTTCAGTCATTGGTACGACTACTCGCGTGCTCGCGACGAGATGTTTCGCTTCACCGACACCGGCTGGGCGCCCTGGTATGTCGCAAACAACGACGACAAGAAACGCGGACGACTCAACATCATCAGTCACATTTTGAGTCAGATCCCCTACGAGCCCGTGCAATCCACTGACATCACCCTGCCGAAACGGCAGAAGGCCCACGGCTACCAGACGCCCAAACAACCGCTTCACTGGATTCCGACCCGGTATTGACGATCGCCAAGGAAAGGACGTGCGGTCATGAGCCCCACGCCGTGGCATGCGCAGAGTGGCGAATCAGTCGTGTCCGTACTGCAGTCGGACCAGCAGCGCGGACTGCAATCGAGTGAGGCCGACCAACGTCGACAACGCTACGGGTCGAACGAAATCACCTCGACGCCACCGCCGTCGACGTGGTCGATCGCACTGCTGCAACTGAAAGATCCGATGAACTTGATGCTCGTCGCCGTGGCCGCGGTCAGCATCGCCATCGGTGAAGTGCCGACAGCGATCGTGGTGGCGGTGCTCGTCGTGCTCAACATCGTCCTCGGAACTCGACAGGAGTTGAAGGCACGGGCCAGCGTCGACGCGCTCGCCAAGATGCAGACACCCCAAGCACGTGTCATTCGTGACGGGAACCTGATTCAGCTCGACGCTACCGAACTGGTGCCGGGTGACGTCGTCCAAGTCGAGGCAGGAGACATCATCGCTGCCGACGGGCGGTTGCTCGCCTCGACCACCCTGGAGACACAGGAAGCCGCATTGACCGGGGAAAGCGCGCCGATCCCGAAGGACCCGAAAACGCTGAGCAATGAGGATATTCCACTCGGAGACCGCAGCAATCTGGTGTTCCAGAACACCTCGGTCACCCGCGGCACAGCGACCATGGTGGTCACCGAGACCGGAATGCAGACGCAGATCGGCCAGATCGCGTCGATGTTGTCGGCCGTCGCCCCTGGCAAGTCGCCACTGCAACGAGAATTGGACTCTCTCACCAAACTTCTCGGCATCATCGCGTGGACGGCCGTGATCGTCATCGTCGTCATCGGACTCATTCGTGGTCAGGACCTGACAACGCTTCTGCTCCTTGGTATCGCGATGGGAGTGTCCGCGATTCCGACCGGCCTGCCAACCTTCGTCCAGGCAATGCTGGCCTACGGGGCCCGTCAACTGGCCGATGCCAAGGCCGTCGTGAAGAACCTGACCGACGTCGAAACTCTCGGCGCGACCAGTGCAATCAACTCGGACAAGACCGGCACGCTGACCATGAACCAGATGACCGTCCGATCGCTGTACGTCCACGGCCGTTGGTACACAGTCGACGGCGAAGGCTACGCCAAAGCGGGAAGGATCACGCAGGTTGCCGGCGAGGCACCGCCCGACTTCACCCTTCTCGCATACGGACTGTGTCTCGACAGCGATGCAACGGTTTCCGATTCCGGGGAAGTTGTCGGCGACCCGACCGAGGCCGCACTCGTGGTGCTCGCGGCAAAGATCGGTGCCGACGCCCCACTCACCAGACGGACCTACCCGCGGGTGGCGACGGTTCCGTTCGATTCCGCGTACAAGTTCATGGCCACGTACCACCATCTCGAAGTCGACGGCTCAAGTCAGTTCGTCGGATTGGTCAAGGGCGGACCCGATGTCGTCCTCGCTCGTTGTTCTTCGGCCTTTCTCCCCGGCCGCCGGCAGGTACCGATCGAGGAAGTCCGAGACGAACTCACGGCAGCAAATCAGTCCATGTCCGAGAAGGGTCTTCGGGTGCTGGCATTCGCGGTCAGACGACTCGACGGACGGGAAGACGCTGTCGTGGCGGACCCTATGTCCTTTGTCGAGGACCTGACGTTTGTCGGTATGGCAGGCATCATCGACCCGCTGCGTCCGGAGGCGGTCGATTCGGTGCGAACCGCACACCGGGCCGGCATCGAGGTCCGCATGATCACCGGTGACCATGCCATCACCGCCGCCGCGATCGGTGCCGAACTCGGACTCGGCCCGGGCGCGGTCGGCGGAGCCGAATTGCAAGCGATGACCGATGACGAACTCTCGGCCGCGTTGCCGAACCTGCACGTGTTCGGCCGAGTCACTCCGCAGGACAAACTTCGCTTGGTCGATGTCATGCAGAGCGGTGGCGCCGTGGTCGCGATGACCGGAGATGCTGTCAACGACGCCGCCGCGTTGAAGAAGGCCGATATCGGCGTCGCCATGGGCTCGGGCAGTGAGGTAACCAAACAGGCGGGCAAGATGGTGCTCACCGACGACAACTTCGGAACCCTCATCACCGCGATCACCCTGGGCCGCAACATCTACGGGAAGATCGTCTCGTACATCCGCTACCAGATGTCGAAACTCTTCTCGTTGGTACTCCTCTTCCTCGCTGCGAGCATCTTCAACATCAACGAGGGTGTGGCACTGACACCGCTGATGGTGCTGTTCCAGCACTTCTTCATCACACTGTTCCCCGTCGCCGTGATCATGCTCGACCCGCCGCCACCGGATCTGATGAACAAGCCGCCACGCGATCCCAAGATGCCGATCGCACATCGAAGCGCAGTCGCTCAGTGGCTCGCGTACGGCGTCTTGCAATTTGCCGTGACACTCGCAGCGATGCTTCTCGCACCCGGCGAAATGAGCACTACTGAGGCGAATGTCCCCATGACCACCGCATTCGTAGTGCTCTCTCTCGGTTCGATATTCGCTGGGTTGACCATGCGGCGTGATCCCGAGTCCGGCCTTGTTCCGCCGGTTCTCGGTGCCATCAAGATCTTGACCATCCCCACGGTCGTGACCGTATTTGCCGTCGAGGCGGGTGTTCTCCAGGATCTCCTCATGACAACCTCACTGACCGGCGCCCAGTGGCTCGTCTGCCTAGGCTGGTCGCTGATCATCCCGGTTCTCGTCGAGTTGGAAAAGGCGATCCGACGCCGCCGCCTCTCATCGACACCTGTCGCCATCACCGCGACCACTGCAGTTGCCCCCGAGCGCGCCCGTCACTCCGCTGAGGGAGGGACAATCACACGATGACGTGGACGGAGGGTCTAGGTCGGCTACCGGGGATCGCGACTGCCCGCGGGTACCGCCGCGAATGGCTGCGAACCGACATCACAGCAGGGCTCGTCTTGACGGCCCTGCTGATCCCGGCGGGGATGGGCTACGCCGAGGCCGCCGGATTGCCCGCGTACGCCGGTCTGTACGCAACCATCGTGCCGTTGCTCGCGTACGCGGTAGTCGGACCGTCGAAGATTCTTGTACTCGGGCCTGATTCGTCGCTGGCACCGCTCATCGCCGCCGCAGTCATACCGCTGGCGGTGGTCGGCGATTCGGAGAACGCGCTTGCACTCGCCGGGGTTCTCGCCGTCCTTGTCGGGCTCATCCTGGTGATCGGCGGATTCCTGCGTCTGGGTTTCGTGACCGAACTCCTCTCGAAACCGATCCGCCTCGGCTACCTCAACGCCATCGCGCTCGTCGTCGTAATCGGTCAGATTCCCAAGCTGCTCGGTTTCTCCGTCGACGCGTCCGGCCTCCTCGGTGAAATCGGTGAGATCGGAAAGGCTCTGGCCGGTGGAGATGTCGATCCCCTCGCTGCCGTCATCGGCGTGGGTTCGCTCATTGTCATTGTGGTCTTCCGGCTCTGGGTACCTGTTGTACCCGGTGTGCTGGTCGCCGTCGTCGCGGCAATAGTCTTGTCCGCCGCCGCCGGTCTCACCGATGACATCGGCATGGTCGGCGCACTGCCGGAAGGACTTCCCCTCCCCTCTCTCGGTGGAGTCACCTGGCAGGACGTCGGGCACCTGATCGGACCGGCGGCCGGTATCGCGCTGATTGCCTTCGCCGACACCGGCGTTCTCTCGCGCACCTTCGCCGCCCGACACGGCGAGGACGTGAACGGCAGTACCGAGATGAAGGCGATCGGTGTCGCGAACGTGGCC
This sequence comes from Rhodococcus sp. P4_F3_2, assembly GCF_056401335.1. Lineage (NCBI taxonomy): Bacteria > Bacillati > Actinomycetota > Actinomycetes > Mycobacteriales > Nocardiaceae > Rhodococcus > Rhodococcus sp. P4_F3_2. The sequence goes on along the minus strand of NZ_JBFUJN010000030.1, from coordinate 9,573 downwards.
GGCGGACYGTTCGGCGGATTTCCGATATCGGCGAGCGGATCACGGACGCCGGTAGCCGAACAGAGTGGGGCGCATACACAATTGGCCGGTGTCGTCGGAGCACTCGCCGTCCTGGTGTTTGTCCTCGTCGCTCCCGGACTGACGGCATATCTGCCCGATGCAACACTGGCCGCCGTCGTCATCGTCGCCGCGTGTGCACTGATCGACGTGGGCGGCATGGTCCGCATGTGGCGCATGAGCACCGTGGAATTCGGCCTCGCCGTCGCGGCGTTTCTGGGCGTTGCCCTGGTCGGGGTGCTTCAAGGCATCCTTGTTGCGATCGGACTCTCCTTCGTAGCGGTCATCGCGCAGGTATGGCAGCCACATCGAACCGAACTCGTCGAGACGGGCGAACCCGCGGGATTCCACGACGTCGAACGCCACCCGGACGGACATCGCATCCCCGGCCTCGTGTTGGTGAGATTTGACGCACCACTGTTTTTCGCGAATGGCGAGATCTTCGACGAGTACGTTCGCTCCGTCGTCGCCAAGGCACCCGACCCGGTCGAATGGGTGGTCATTGCCGCCGAGCCGATCACCGGGCTCGACACGACCGCCGTCGACGAACTCGTCGATCTGGATACATTTTTGGAGGGCAAAGGAATTCGATTGGCATTCGCGGAGATGAAAGGTCCGATCAAGGATCGACTCATCCGATTCGGGGTCGGCGACAGGTTCGATTCGACGCACTTCTACCCGACCATCGAAGCGGCCGTGAACGCATTCCGCACCCGAACCGGCGACTGACAACGCCAGGCAATCGGGAGCCTAAGCTGCATTAGGTACCGTTTGGTATGGGATTCACGACGGACAACGTTCCGGCTCGCCGTATCGCTCAGGTCGCCGGGGTGGGTGGGATTGCCGTCGGTGTCATTGCGCTGATCTCGTTGTACTCCACCAAGCCGATCAACCCGTTGATCGCCGTGGCCTCCTTTGTCCCGATGCTGCTTGCAGTCACACTCGCAGCGTCCCTGATATGCCTGGTTTTTCGCCGCTGGATCCTGCTGGCGATCTCGGTGGTACTGACAGCGGTGGGCGCGTCGGTGATCAGTCCACTGTATGTAGCAAACAGTTCCGAAATCGACGGGCCGTCTCTGCGTGTAATGCAAGCGAACCTTCTCTTCGGGCAGGCAGACCCCGTCAGTTTGACTGCGACGGTGCGTGAGAAGGCAGTCGATGTCCTGACGGTTCAGGAACTGACCACATCACTCGAAGGCTCTCTGAGAGATCAAGGGCTCGAGCAACTGCTGCCGCATCACTACTTGGTACCGGACGAGGCCGGCGGGGGTGGCGCAGGTATTTACAGTCGTTATCCGCTGACGGAAACTCGGGAATTGAACGGCTTCGGACCTACCAATCTTGTTGCCGAAGTGGGATTCTCAACCCCGTTCACCCTTCTGGCGGTTCACCCCGGACCGGCGTACGTGACCCCGCCCGACGTGTGGACTGCCGAGCTGAGCACTWTGCGAAACGCGCTCGACGCCGCTGCCGCGGAGGGAACCGTCGTCGTCAGTGGCGATTTCAACACGACCTTCACGCACAAGCAATTCCGTGACCTTCTCGACGTCGGCTACTCCGATACCGCAGACCAATTGGGAGTCGGCATCGTTCGCACCTACCCGGCGGACAAAAAATTTCCCGCGATCGTCGGCATCGACCATGTACTTCTGCGGGGTGCACAGGCGAAGTCTCTCGAGCGCATCGAGATCGAAGGTTCCGATCACTACGGCTTGATCGTCGACGTGGCGATCCCCCAGTAACCGGAGAGCACCCGATCCGCGCGAACGCGTTACGGATCACCCGTGCTTCGGCATGCTTCGACCCGACACATCGATTGTTCGATGTAGATGATGCGGCGTACGCAGGACGATCGACCGGTCCACCACGGATACGCCCGGAAACTGCTCGGCGAGATAACCTTCCAAACGCTGCACGTCGTCGATCGAGCGCAGCCACACCGCCAATGCGATGTCGTAGCTGCCGATCGTCGAAGCAACAAGCCTCGCCTCACGCAGGAGGGAAAGGCGCTGAGCAATGGCTTCCTTTCGCCCCTCGAGACGTAAGAAATACCAGGCGTAGACCGGCCAGCCGGAGTAGGGCCGAGCAATCTCCGTGCGGACGACCAGGCGCCCCGTCGACAGCTCGTGAGAAAGGAGCGCCCCGGCGCGAGCCGGCGTGACGCCGAGGGCTGCAGCGAGGGCCGAGACGGTAATTCGTGGTTCGCGAGAAAGGATGTCGAACAGCTTCGACTGTTCCTCTTCGCTGGCGCGTACCCCACGACTCTTCGCCGCCGGGGCCGACTCGAGCGCGGCAATTTCTTCCGCATCGAGAGCACGTAGACGCCAGTTTCGTGCGTCGGAATTCGCCGAGGACACGATCTGAGTTCGCATCGCAGTGACCATCGGCAGCGATCGTGTTCGTTCCAAGACATACCTGGACAATTGATCGAGGTCAGTGCAGGTGAGCGTGACGAGTAGATCCCGATTGCCGGTTGTGAGATCGACTGTGAGAACTTCGGGATCGTGCGCGATCTGTTCGGCCACGCTCAAGGTCTGTGCCGGTGCGCATTCGATCTCGAGCAGTGCGGTCGCCGACACGATGGGACCCCCACGGTACGCAGCGATCCACGCTATCCCTTGCGAGTGCAGACGCTCCCAACGCCTGGTCAGGGTGACCGGGTCGGAACCGATCGCGCGTGAAAGCTCGGACCACGAGGCTCGCGGCCTGATCTGCAGTGCGTTCAACAGCCGAAGATCTTCGTCCTTGAGCACCTGATCCTGCACCGAGGACCTCACTTTCAAAAGAATGCTGCACCGAAACAGGATCGAAACGCATCGATCCTAACTTCATCACATCAATAGTCCACCAAATCCTGAACCTCGAGAACGCTTGCTTCTTGCGTTCGTTCGCCCCCTCGAGAAAGACACCGACATGACCGAAGCATTCCCTGTCTCGCATGACGATTCTCCGGTCAGCGATCAAACCGCGACGCGAAAGGTCGTTTTCGCCTTGAGGTCGCCACGCCTGTGGATCGTGGCGATTCTGCTCCTCGCGCTTGCGGCAGGTGCCCAACTGATCGGCCCCGCAGTGATTCCTGTCGGCGCTGCCGCCATCACGATCTTGCCCATGGTGTGGGGACTGATTGCCGGCGGTGCCGTCTCGAGTCAGAAGTGGAAACCTCTCGGCCTCGATCTTCAGGCCGCAGCCTCGGCAATCATGGGGTTGGCTGTTCTCTTGCTTTGCGCAAGACTGTCTTTCACCATCGGCCCGAACATCCAACTGCTGTTCGAGGCGGGCCCTGCCCTGCTACTGCAGGAACTGGGGCACTTGTTCGGCACTATCGCTCTCGCACTCCCGCTGGCGGTACTCCTTCGGATGGGACCGGCCACCGTCGGAGCCACCTTCTCCATCGACCGCGAGGGGTCCTTCGCGATGGTCAGTGAACGCTACGGTCCCGATTCCGACCAGTACCGTGGTGTCCTGTCGATGTACGTCTTCGGCACTCTGTTCGGTGCCGTGCTGATCAGCCTGATTGCGTCGCTGGCGACATCCTTCAACATCTTCGACCCCCTTGCATTGGCGATGGGTGCTGGGGTCGGATCCGGCTCGATGATGGCTGCCGCTGCCGCCAGCGTCGTTTCGGCACACCCCGAGATGGCCGACCAGGTACTCGCCGTAGCGGCAACATCCAACATCATCACCGGCCTCCTCGGCGTGTATGTCGGCATGTATGTCGCACTCCCCCTTGCCGATCGAATCTACGGCGCACTCACCAAGCGCTCGAAGTCGACCAGCGAACGGAAAGCCGACACTGCCCCACGAGCGGTTGCGCCGAGCGTCACCGTGCCGCTGACCACCATCGTTCCGATTCTGTTCGTCGGTGGGGTCATCGTCTCCTCGATCGCAGCGGGTGGCGTATCTCGATCGATCATCGTCGGTTACCTGATCCTCACCGGATTGTTGCTCCTGGGCGTCGGCGTGGCCCGCCTGACGCGCGGCAAGATCGCGGCGATGATCGCAATCATCACCATCGGCGCCTTGGCGACAACACCGTGGTCCCCCATCGGTGATTTCGTCTCGAGCACCGTCGGGACTGTCGACTTTCTCTCGATCTGCACCCTCACCTTGACTGTCGCAGGTCTCAGCCTCGGCAAGGACCTTCCCTTGCTCAAGACGATCGGCTGGAAGATCGTGCCCGTCGGAATCGTCGCGATCCTCGCCTCTTACCTACTTTCCGTGGTCGTCGCGGAGTTCGCGCTGGGCCTCTGGCACTAGAACTGCACCCGAAGACGCTCAGAACTGAAGACACCGCGATCCGAAGACACAGAGAACCAAAGATGTTGAAAGGAAGCAATACCCATGTCCATCGCTGACACCCTCACCCACACAGACTCGGTTTCGAGCACGATCGAGAAGTGGGCATCACGCCTCATCGATGTCAGCCACACGATCCATGCTCACCCAGAGCTGGCATTCGAAGAGCATCGGGCGTCCGCCCTCTTGGCGGACGCCGCACAGGAAGCCGGCTTCACGGTTACTCGCGCCGCCTACGGCCTCGAGACGGCATTCGAAGCTGTGCGAGGCTCCGGCCCCTTCCGCGTCGTAGTCTGCGCCGAGTACGACGCCCTTCCCGACATCGGTCATGCGTGTGGACACAATGTCATCGCCGCTGCCGGACTGGGAGCAGCTATCGCGCTCGGAGAGGTCGCGGAGGAACACGGCCTGACCGTCGTCCTTCTCGGTACGCCGGCCGAAGAACATGGCGGCGGGAAAGTCTTGCTGCTCGAACGTGGCGCATGGGAGGGCGCGGCGATGTCGATCATGGTCCACGGCGCTGCAGGTGAAGACGTCAGTTGCACCGTCACCGGAACGCAGGCAGTCGACCGGTTCGACGTGACCTACACCGGACGAGCCGCACACGCGGCCGCTGCGCCACACAAGGGCATCAACGCAGGTGACGCCGCCACGATCGCCTTGGTCGCCATCGGACTTCTCCGTCAACAACTTCCGTCCGACGTCAGGCTCAACGCCTACGTCGAGCACGGCGGCGAAGCAACAAACATCATTCCGGCCTCGACGTTGGTGCGAGCGGAAGTTCGGGCCGCAGAACTCGACGTGCTGTTGGACGCCAAGCGTCGCATGCTCGCCTGCTTCGAGGGCGCAGCTGTGGCCAGCGACTGCTCCTGGTCGACCGAACGCGCCGAACCGCGCTACGAGGAGCTTGTTCAACATCGCGTGCTGGCGACGATCTGGGACGAGGAGATCGCGAGCCTGGGCCGCACCGCGGCCGCCCGAACTCCCCTGACCGGCGGCTCGACGGACATGGGCAACGTGTCGAAGGTGGTCCCCTCGATCCACCCGATGATCGCGTTGCGCGGCGTCACCGGAGTTCCTCACACTATCGAATTTGCCGCTGATGCCCGCTCCGCAGCGGGCGACGAAGCTGTTCTGCACGGAGCAATCGCAATGGCGCGCACAGTGATCCGAGCCGCAACCGGGGACTCGCGCTCCAACCTCCTGACGATTGCGGCCCAGCGCGAGTCAGGAGCGACCACCGTCACGAGCGCCGAATGAGCACCACCGGCGTCTATGTTTCCGCTCTCGAATTCTTCTCCATCGGCATCGGACCCTCCAGTTCACACACGGTCGGTCCGATGCGCGCCGCCCACACTTTCGGCGGCGAGCTCTCCGCCGCCGGCTTGACCGCGTCGGTCGACCGAATTCGCTGCAACCTGCACGGCTCTCTCGCCGCCACCGGAATAGGTCACTGCACTCCCGACGCGGTGATTGCGGGACTTCGTGGGTTGGATCCTGAAACGTGCGAGCCGACCGACGTTCACGGGCGCTGGGCCGAACTGTCGGACGGCGGATCGGTGATGCTCGTCGGTGGCTCACTCGAACACGTAGTGTTCACTCGCGAGGACATGGTGTTCGAGCCACTCGTTCGCCGTCACGGGCACCCCAACTCGATGACACTGACAGCCTTCAAGGGTAACGAAATCGTCTGTACGAGTACATATCTGTCGATCGGTGGCGGATTCGTACTGCGCGCCGGAACGGAGACGCAAGCAAGCGCGCATTCGATCAACTCACGCTATCGAACCGCGAAAGAGCTACTGGCGGAATGCGGCTCCGGAACCATCGCCGAGCTGGCACTGTCGGACGAAATCGCGATGCATGGCCAGGATCGGGCATTCGCCGGCATCGACGCGATCTGGTCCGCGATGCGCGCATGCATCGAACGCGGCACCCAGACCGAAGGTGTATTGCCCGGGCGTCTCGGAGTTCGCCGAAGAGCACGGTCTGCGAACATTCAACTGGAACAACGTAACTGCGCACCATCCTCACGCGAGTGGCTGACCGTCTATGCCATGGCGGTCAACGAAGAAAATGCAGCAGGTGGCCGCGTGGTAACGGCTCCGACGAACGGTGCCGCAGGCATCGTGCCGGCGGTGCTCTATCACCACATACGTGCGACGGGCGCAGGCGTTCACGACGTTCGAACCTTTCTCCTCACCGCTGCCGCAATCGGATCGATCATCAAGGCGAATGCCTCGATCTCGGGTGCGGAGGCGGGGTGCCAGGGTGAAGTCGGAGCTGCCTGCGCGATGGCGGCAGCCGGCTTGTGCGCTGTCATGGGCGGATCACCACGACAAATCGAGAATGCAGCTGAGATTGCCATGGAACACCATCTGGGGCTGACCTGCGATCCGGTTGGTGGCCTGGTCCAAATCCCCTGCATCGAACGAAATGCCGTAGCCGCCTCGACTGCAGTCACCGCAGCTCAGCTCGCATACCTGGGTGACGGGACGCATGTAGTGAGCCTCGATACCGTCATCGAAACCATGCGCCAAACCGGAAACGACATGTCCGTGCGTTACAAGGAAACCAGTGAAGGCGGACTCGCCGTCAATGTCGTCGAGTGCTGAGGGGATGTCGACGGCAGCGGCGACGGCGGGCGGACGCCATCACCGGAAATATCATCCTCTCGAACGATGAAGTCCGGTGTACCGATTTCTACACTCGTTGACATGACCTTGTGGACGGTGACCAGATGATCGCTCATCACGCTGGAGGAATCCCACTGCACAACTCTCCACTGCACAACACTGCGGGGCCGACGCGCTCGACGCAGTCCTCCGGTCGCAAGATCGCCGCGTTGATCGCGTTGGTCGCCGGTTTCTCCGCTGCCTTCGTTCTCGCCCCGGGCATGCTGACGAGTAGGCCGGGCGATGGGTACGCAGGCGAGGGGGAACTCGTCGAGACGGTCCGCGCCGCGTTCGTCGAATACTGGAGTTCCGGTGTCCAAGCCTTCTCTCCGAGCTTGGAGTCCGCTGTCGACTACTGGCTGCGTTACCACGTGGCCAAGGCTGTGATCGCGGTAATCCTGCTGACGGTTCTGCTCGCACTCGGCCGCATGGTCAAGGCGTCGTTCGTGAACGCCGGCTCTCTGACGGTTGTAAAGAAACTCGCATTCGTCTCGGCGGGAGGCCTGGTCACGCTCCTCGCGCTGTTCTCTTCGGTACTCGTGATGGCAAATGTCCAAGGTGTTGTCGCACCCTTCTCTTCGCTGATCTCGATGTTGCCCGTGGCCCAGACGGATGGGGCACTCTCCGAAACTGTCGGGCAGGTCCGACAACAGCTCGCTCAGTCGACGGCCACCGGAAATCAGCAAAGTCCCGCCCTCGAACTGATGATCAGCGACTTCGCGCGGTATCACTTGGCCATGGCGGTGATCGCGCTGATCGCGGCAGCAATATCACTGGCCGTGACTGTGGTCGTGTGGGCACGCTTCGCGAGAACGGCACGATCCGACAGGCGGACGAGATTCATATCGGGGTCGATAGGCCTTTTCACTGCACTGTTCACGCTGGGATTGATCGTTGTCGGCGTAGCAAATATGGGCACCGCGGCAGACCCCGCACCGGCGCTGGCGGCGTTCTTCGACGGCGGGCTCTGACCCAAGTCAAGGGTTCAGGCCAGGGTTCCGTAGTCCCCCGGTACCGGTTGAGGAGGTACCTGGGGACTGCGTCTGCCGTACCCGGGGTCGATGTGTGAGTGCCCTCGGACAGGCAGAGTTCGACTCATGAAAACCGGAGCAAGACGCATCATGCTTGTCGGCCTGTGCAGCGCCATGGTTGCCGGCGCTGTAATCAGCTGCAGCACGGACAAATCCGCAGACAATCCCACATCCACCACTGACAAGGTCATGGACTCTGCCATCACCGGCCAGCTCGATTCGATCATCGACGCTGCGGTGAATTCGACGGGGATTCCCGGTGCGATGGTGGGCATTTGGGGACCCGACGGCAACTATGTGAAGGTTGCAGGAGTCGCCGACACTGCAACCAAGGCACCGATGGAGACCGACTTCTACCACCGGATCGGTAGCGTCACCAAGACATTTACCGTCACCGCCCTGCTGCAATTGGTCGACGAGGGAAAGATCGGTCTCGACGATCCGATCTCCCAGTACGTCGACGGGGTCATGGAAGGTGATGCGATCAGCTTGCGTCATCTGGCAGGGATGCGCAGCGGCCTCGTGGACTACACGACGTCTGAACAGTTTGTGATGGAATATCTTTCGGATCCTCGCCGAACTTTCACACCGGAGGAACTCGTCGGATACGTCAAGGACCTCCCACTCCAACTTCGACCAGGGACCACCGTCGACTACTCGAACACCAACACTATTCTGCTGGGAATGGTGATCGAAAAGGTCTCCGGCTCAAAACTGTCGGACGTCATCGACACCAAGATCACGACACCACTCGGCATGGAGCACACCAGCTTTCCCACGACCAACGCGTTCCCGACACCACACGCACAGGGTTACACCAACCAAACGCTCGACGAATCCGTGACCGCGGCGACGGACTGGAATCCGTCGTGGGGCGGCGCCGCGGGTGCAATGATCTCGTCGTTGGACGACATGCGCATCTGGGTTCCGGCGCTGGCCAAGGGCGATCTCCTCACCGACGACACTCAGAAGCAGCGCCTGCAGACCGTGAACTTGAGCGAAGGGGACGACAGCTCCGGCTACGGACTCGGATTGTTCAACAGCGGTGGCTGGATCGGTCACAACGGAAGCCTGCCCGGCTACAAGACAGTCTCGGTCTACTTGCCCGAGAAGGACACCACCCTGGTTGTCTTCATCAACACCGACATCGACGGCGAGACTGATCTGACCAGCGCGTTGATGGTACCGATCACCAAGTTGATCAGCCCCGACAACGTCTACGGCTGATCACTTCAGGTCCGATCGACAATTCCGACAAACGTGACATATCGGGTTCGATCTGTCGATAAGCTCGACCGTCGGCAGATCGAAACCCGAAAGAGGCGCTCATGGGATCGTTGAACGACTGGCTACTCAACAGCGACAGCCCGCTCGTGGGCATAGTCGGCGGCATCCTGCTGACGATCGCAATGCTCTCCGGCGGTACGGGCATGTAGCCCATTCACATCAGCATGTGATTCGTGACATCTTCACGTGACTCAACGAACATGTTCGTTACGAACATGTTCGTGTAC
>NZ_JBFUJN010000029.1:0-93368 GCF_056401335.1 Rhodococcus sp. P4_F3_2 | reverse complement strand
GTCGTAGACCGCGATGTCTGCTTCGGTCAGGTCCGTCTGGCGGACGATCTCGGCGCGCCGTGCGGCGACATCGTAGGACCGGAAATTGGCGATACGGCTATTGATAGACCGGCTGTTGATTGACACGGGGGGTGGTCCTCCTGAAGTGATTCTGTGCTCCGCTTCACAGTAGGGAGGGTGATGGCTGCCAGGCCACGTGCTCAGGGCACATCGATCGGTCGAAATTGTAGTGTCATGCACCACCGTCTTTGTCGACGGTCTCACCCCCGGCCTCTTCGGCGCCCACTTGCCGAAGCTCGTCGAGCCTCGTCGCCATGGACACCCGAAAGAAGTTCTCGTCTTCACGCCACGAGTGACCGAGGAGCGTGCGGATGCGCTCGAGACGCTGAACGACGGTGTTCGGGTGATAGTTGAGGGCGCGGGCAGCCTTGGTCGGGCTTCCTTCGTTGCGCACGAGGGCGCGCAGGGTCGCAGTGAGATCGGTGTCCTTGTCGCGGTCGTAGGCGAGTACCGGGCCGATCACGTCATCGATGAACTGATGAAGTGATTCCGGATTTTCGCCGAACAGAACGGTGTACGGCAGATACGACGCCGTCGTGACCGCGCCGTCGGTCTTGCCCAACGCCGAGAGCAGGCGAGCAGTACGCAGGGCAGAGGTGAAGCGCGCCGGGAGGTCTTCGGGACGCTCCGCCGTTGCCGGCGCAATCACCACGGCGTGAGGTCCCACCGAACCGGTGATCTGGCGGTGAACGACGGTCGCCGCGGCTGCCGGGTTCCCCGAGCGCGAGACCACCGCGATCAATCCGGCGTGCTGCGACGCCAAAGCCCCGACCGGCAAACTCTGCCCGATTGCGCGGAGCGCAGCGGTGCGGAGTTCCGGAGCAACCGACACCACGAGGACGGTATCGAGTTCGCCGAGGGAGATGCCGAGGTTGCGGGTCCGACGTTCGAGGTCGCGCCTGCGCTCGGGCGCAGTGCTCAACAGATCGGCGACCAGTTCGTCACGTGCGCGCCGATCCGCTGCTGCCGCCGCCGTGTGTTGCAACACGAGGATCGCAGTAACCTGAGCGGCCCGTTCCACGGTCCTGAGTTCGACAGGTCCGATCGGCGCGTCCGAACGATTCAGCAAGATGGCCCCGAGGAATGATTCGCCGGCGGTGATGGCGCTGACGAGTTGGATCACGGTTTCACTGTCATCGGCGACAAACGTGCATCGGCCGCTTCGGCGACTCAGGTCGATGGCCTCGGACACGGCGCGAGGTAGAGACAACGGCACCGTCGTGATCTGCTCGCCCGAGGATTTGACCAGAGGGCGTAGCTCACTGTCGACCACGACGGTGCCGCGCTCGAGTGCGCTGCTGAGGGTTCGTGCAACCTGGGCGTATCCGCCGCCACGGAGAACGGCGTGGATCAGATCCTGGTGGACGATGTTCGACTTGTCGCGCGCGGACACGTGCTCCCGCAGTTCGTCGAGTGCTCGCCCGGTCTCGGCGGCGGATTCCTCGGCGCGGTCGAGCGCCCGCGCGGTTTGCAGGACCACCGAGGCATGATCCGCCAGCGCCGAGAGCAGGGCTATCTGATCGGCAGTAAATCGTCGTTCCCGGCGGTCGGCGGCAAACAGGACTCCGAGGATCTGGCCGTCCGAGAGCATCGGCACGCCGAGAATCGCCACCAGACCTTCGGCGACTATCGCGGCGTCGACCACCTCGTCGTGACGCGACTGCGTGTAGTCGCTGTAGTTCTGAACCCATTGGGCTGCTCGAGATTCGGCAATCGCACTGACCAGTCCCGCGCCGGCAGGAACCTGCAAATGCTGTAGCTCCGGCGAGACGGCGCCTGCTGTCTTTCGAACATTCAGATCTCTGGTGACCACATCGAACTCGGAGAGGTACGTGACGTCGGTGCCCATGATGTCGTGTGCTCGGTTGACGAGTCGCTGGAGCAGAGTGTCCACGTCGCGAACTTGCGCGAGTTCACGCGCACTCGAGTAGAGGACCGCCAATTCGTTCTCGCGACGGCGCAGTCGGCGAAATTCCGACCGACTGGCCCGGATGCGGGCCGCGGTCTGCGTGATCTCCGTTGCGCCGAGGCCGAATTCGGAAAGTACCTGTTCGACATGTTCGTCACCGACGGAGTCGGACGTCACGTCGAACAGTGCGGCAATCTCGTTGGGTTCCGAGTCGGAGTCTGAATCAGGGGCGGTCACACCGAACAAACTACAGACCTGCGGACCTACCGAACTCGTCGAGCGGCGGGGATGTGTGACTGTTGTTGGCTTCTAATGCATTTCGATCCGTGCCCGTGCCTCCCAGTTCTTCGTGCATCCTGTCCATGTCCTTCTCGAGCGCGCTGACCTTTGTCTCGAGGGCGAGAACTTTGCGGTTCAATGCTTGAATGCTCGCCATGCAGACGCCGTTTGCATCGACGGCCGAGATCCGACGGGTGTTGGACCCCAGGCCGAAGACTGCGGCAAAATCCTGTGCCATCGGTCCGAGATGACGGATCGACTTGTGGTCGAAACCGTAACTCCACGTGCTGATTCGGAGAGCCGTCAGCCGGTCGAGCACGTCCTGGGCACTGGTGGGAACGGCTGCGTCTGTGTCCACGCCGCGGCGACGCGTGGCGTGCGAGAGCACCCACTGCGCTGGGTGGCGCATCGCCGCGTTGACCCGAGTGCCCAAATAGTCAGTGCGCTCGCCCTCGTCAGGCGGTGAGGTCACGTCGCGCAGTTTTGACGGTCTTGTCGCTCAGCAGTATTCCCGCTCCCGCGCCCAGTAGTCCGAGGCCGATTCCGACAGCAGCGCTGCCGAGGCCCAAAGCAATTCCCAACATGATTCCTCCAAAAATTGTGCGGTGAATTGAGGGGCCAGGTGTCCGACGAAAGTGCTGCCGACCTGCTCCGCGCTCATCTTTCACATTGCTCCGCCGTGCGGGCGATGACAACCCGTCTGGACCGAATTTCTCGTGGAAAACACAGGCGTGCAACACTGGGTCAAGAACTGCTGGGTCATCGGCGCCTTGTCGGCGCCGTACGGGCGGCAGTAATTGAGTAGCCATCGACCGATCTCTAACGCAGGTTTATCTGCGCGCGGCAACGATGACCAGGCAAAAGGGTGGCATGTGAACGAATCGAGCAATGGCTTGTTTTCCGACCTCAGCGCGTCGGAGCCCGTTGTCGACGCAAAAAGCGCCGAGCAACTGGCGGCCGAGCGTGAAACTGCGGCAGCAGAACGCTCCAACACCGACACCGCTGAACAGCGGCAGTCACAGCTGTTCAGCGGTTAAGCGCGTCAGGACTCCTTGATTACCGACAGAACATTGCCGGCTGGATCGGTGAACCACGCGATGTCCGGGCCGTTGCCACGCATGATGCCTCGCGCATCCTGGGGGAATCCGTCGTATTTCAGAAACTCCACGCCACGTGCGGTCAGTTGATCGACGGTTGTGTCGATGTCGTCGACGACGAAGTTGAGAATCGTGTACGTCGCCGCTTCGTGATTCGGTTTGGGATAGACGAGGATTTCGGTTCCGCCGGCAAGATGTAGCCGAATCAGCCCCATGTCTTCATCGGTCACTTTCAGCCCGAGTATTTCGCCGTAGAACTTCTTTGCAGCATCGATGTCTGTCACCGAAAATCCGCTGAATGCTTTGGTGTCCGCAAGCATGACTGTCTCCGTTCCTAGCTGGTGTCGGACTAGGTGGGTTGGGAATCCGTCATTCCGGATTCCATGTCGGCCCTGGCTTCCTCGCTGAACTCGATGATCTGAACGTAGTTTCCGTCGGGGTCGATCGCGGTGGCGAACAAACTGCCCCCGCGGACTTCGAGCGGAGCGTGCCAGTTTCCGCCGAGTGCGTCGATGCGGTGTGCGATCGACCGGGCGTCGTCGGTCTCGACGTTGAGGAACATGCGACCCGGCTGGGGGTTGGTCTCACCGACGTCGTCGCGTTTGTCGAGCATTACGTAGAAACCGTTGAAGTCGAGGACGTCGTAGCCAGGGTCACCGGGAGTCCGGTCGACCTTCGGGGCGAACGCCTCGGCGTACCAGTCGCGCAAACGTTCGGGGTTGGTGCTCGAGAGCAAAATGCTGCTGATGCTGGATCCGGACATGGGTCCTCCTGCTGTCGGTCGTTACTGTCGTCGGCAATCGAGGCTCTGGCCACATCACCTCCCAGATACAGACTTCCCGCAGCGGCGAAACTCATCGCGGCTCAGCTGTGTTCCGACACCATGATCGCCGTCGTCCCTGGTTCGAGCGCCCGAAAGATATGCTCCTCGTCGCCGGGATAAGCGAGATAGTCGCCCGGGCCGAGCTCGATCGGATCTGCGGTGGGCCCGACCTCCGCTCGCCCGGTGCCGATCACAACGTGTTCGGTGGTGCCGCGCGCATGCGGAGTCGAAATACGCGGCTCGCCCGGTTCGGCGACTATGCGATACAGATCACGTCGTGCGTTCGGTGGGCTCGGCGCCAAGAGCGTCGCGATGTACGACGCGTTTGCCGACGCAATCGCGGGACCTTCTCCGGCTCGAATCAATTGAACGGTCTGTGCCTGCGAGTCGACGAGTTGTGAGAACGGCACACCCAACGCGTTGCCGAGTGCCCACAGTGTTTCGAGGCTCGGGTTCCCGAGGCCGGATTCGAGTTGGGAGAGTGTGGATTTGGCGATGTCGGCGCGCCGCGCCACCTCCGAGAGGCTCAAGCCTGCTCGGGCACGTTCGCGTTTGAGTGCGACGGCGACCAGTTTCTGAGGAGTCTCCGCTGTATCCGTTTCATCACTGGTCATCGTTCGATTCTCCGATCGGTCGTTCTACTTGACGAACGGTGTCACTTCGTTCAACATAGAATACATGCGTTCTTTATGGCGAACAGTTGATCGAGACACGGTTCGGGTGAGCGTGCTGATCTGGCTCTCCGTGGCCATCGTCGGTGTGTCCTACGGTGTGACGGCAGGATCGGCTGGATTCTCGTTGTGGCAGCTTTCGGCATTGGCTGTACTCGTTCTGGGAGCGTCTTCGGAGTTCTTGTTCATCGGAATCATCGCAGCCGGAGGCAGTGCCACCGCTGCTGTTGTGGCGGGCTTGTTGATCAACTCACGTAACTTCGCCTACGGGATGTCGGCAGGATCATTTCTCGGCACGGGTCGCTACAAAGATTCAGGCTGGCGCAGTATGGTCGGCGCGCACCTGGTCAACGACGAAAGCGTCGCGGTCGCCATGGCGCAGGAATCGGTGGAGCGCAAGCGTGCGGCTTTTTGGTTCTGTGGAATCGGGATCGCGGTGTCGTGGCCGATCGGAGCGCTGCTGGGCGGGCTGCTCGGCAGCGTCGTCCGAGACCCCGGCGCGTTGGGATTGGATGCCGCGTTTCCGGCTGTCATTCTGGCCCTTGTCTTGCCTGCGCTGAAGGAAAAGGTGACGCTGCTTGCCGCCCTGACCGGTGCAGCAGTCGCGGTGGCCACGTCGCCGTTCCTGCCGCCCGGTACCGCGCCGCTCGTAGCGCTGCTGAGTATCGCGGTGACGATACCGTTCCGGGAGAAGGTTCGATGAATACCGCGTCGGTCTGGATCGGTATTGTCGTGTTCGCTTGCGGCTCTTACGCTTTGCGGGTAAGTGGCGTTCTGCTCCGCGCTCGGGTGAAGCTTTCGAGCTTTGCCGAGAAAACCCTCGATCGTGCTGTCGTGGTGCTGCTGCTTGCAGTGGTTGCGACATCGACGATCTTCATCGGGCATGACGTTGCAGGGCCGGCGCGGATGCTCGGTGTGGTGGCCGGAGGTATCTGCGCCTGGTTCAAGGCGCCGTTGGTACTAGTGGTGATTGCCGCGGCCGGCACTACTGCATTACTACGGCTGTCAGGGGTGTCGTAGAGCCGATTCGGTGCGCGTTGAATGTGTGGTCGAATTCAGGCGAGTGCGGATGCCGTCGATGAACAGGTCCAGGCCGAACTGGAAGCGCACTGTCGGATCGCCGTCGAGGAGGTCCTCGTCGGAACCGCCGCCGATCACCTCGGGGGAGTCGGGGGAAATGGGTGCTCGGGTAAGTGCCCCCATTTCTTCCATCTGCGCTCGGGACTGCTCGTCGACGGTGTGGCCGAGTACGTAGTACAGCAGGGCGTACGCCGCGAGTTGGGCATGCTCGCGTGATAGCCCGGATTCTTCGCCGGCGTGTACGAAGTGCTCGCGCACCTTGCTGCTTGTCATCCGCGAGGCGAAGGTGGCACTGACCAACTCGGCGCCGTCGCGGTGCGCCAGCAGGGCAGACCGAAGTCTGTGTGCCAGTTCGGAATACGCGTCTTGCCATGTCTCTGCGTCTACGGGAGTGTCGAGGTCTTCGAGGATCTTGTCGACGACCGCACCGAGCAAGGTCTGCTTGTTCGGGAAGTGCCAGTACAGGGCGCCGGGTTGGACACCCAGTGACGTTGCGAGCCTGCGCATCGTGAGGTCGGCAAGTCCGAACTCGTCGAGTATCGCCATGGCGCCGTCCAGCACGTCGCCGCGTCGCAACTGCACTTGTTGTTCCCCTCGTTTCGTCCCGCTGTGGGGCGCTCGCGATCGGTTGTCGATCGGACCCGCCTTTGACAGTATTCCACCACGTCTCTAACGTGAACACCGTTCAACTTGTACGGTGTTCAATTTTGCTGGTTTCGAAGGAGACGTCTGTGACCCCGCCCCCGATTAGCACGGCCCCTGCGACGGTCGACATCCTCGACCAGGCGCGCGAGCAAGTTCTCGAAAGAGGAGTTGGCCTGACCGAAAGCCAGGTGCTCGACGTACTCCGACTCGACGACGACAGGCTCGAAGACCTGCTGGCTCTCGCCCACGATGTGCGTATGAAATGGTGTGGACCGGAGGTCGAGGTCGAGGGCATCATCAGCCTCAAGACGGGCGGTTGCCCCGAGGACTGCCATTTCTGCTCGCAGTCCGGACTCTTCCAGTCGCCGGTTCGCGCGGCCTGGTTGGACATCCCGAGCCTGGTGGAAGCTGCCAAGCAGACTGCGAAGTCGGGCGCTACCGAGTTCTGCATCGTGGCCGCCGTCCGCGGACCTGACGCCCGGTTGCTCGCTCAGGTGGCCGCAGGTATCGAGGCGATCCGCAATGAGGTCGACATCCAGATCGCCTGCTCGCTCGGCATGCTGACCCAGGAACAGGTCGACCAACTGGCCGCCATGGGTGTGCACCGGTACAACCACAACTTGGAGACCTCGAAGTCGCACTTCCCGAACGTCGTGACCACACACTCGTGGGAAGAGCGGTGGAACACGCTTCGGATGGTTCGCGAAGCAGGCATGGAAGTGTGCTGCGGCGGAATCCTCGGTATGGGTGAATCATTGGAGCAGCGTGCAGAATTTGCCGCGAACTTGGCTGAACTCGAGCCGGACGAGGTCCCGCTCAACTTCCTCAATCCGCGTCCCGGCACCCCTTTCGGGGATCTGGATGTGCTGCCCGCCAGCGAGGCGCTCAAGTCCGTGGCGGCATTCCGTCTCGCGCTGCCCCGCACGATCCTGCGCTTCGCGGGTGGACGCGAGATCACTCTCGGCGATCTGGGTGCCAAGCAGGGCATCCTCGGCGGAATCAACGCCGTCATCGTCGGCAACTACCTGACCACCCTCGGGCGTCCCGCCGAGAAGGATCTGGATTTGTTGGTGGATCTGCAGATGCCGATCAAAGCACTGAACGACACTCTGTGAGCACTCCGGTGACCGAGGAGCGGTACAACCCGTTCACCGGGCGTCGATGGGGCTAGAGCCGCCTCGCTTCTGCGAGCAGTGCGGGCGCCGCATGATCGTTCAGGTCAGCCCTGACGGATGGTGGGCGAAATGCTCCCGACACGGTGTCGTCGACTCGATCGACGCCGCCCGCAGGTAGCGTCACTCTGTGTGATCTCTCTTCGGCAGACTCGTCTGCGCACCGCGATCGTGATCGCCGCAACCACTGCGGGCGTGAGCGTGCTCGTCGGTGTGGTGTGGGCGTTCTTGGCTCCGGCCGAGCATCTGTTGGTGGTGTCCGAGGGGCGCGGCGTCGCGTTGACGGGTGAGAGCCTCCATCAGTTCGACGCGAGTGCTGTGTTCATCTGGCTGGCACTGATCGTCGGTGTGCTGTCGGCAGTAGCGGCGTGGTTGGCGCGTCTGAGTCGAGGCCCGTATGCCCTGGGTGGGTTGATAGTCGGCTCGGCGGCAGGTGCCGGACTGATGGCACTCGTGGGTTCGGGCGTGACAAAACTGCGTTTCCCCACCGCCGACAATCCGGCGGTCGGGGAGATCATCGCGCGGGCACCGAACATCGGCACGTTGCTCGTGCTTCTGTTTCAGCCGCTTGCGGCGTGCGTCGTGACTTTGGTTCTCGCAGTGCTCAATCCGTACGACGACCTCGGTGTGGGGGGCCACCCGGAATCTGGGGATCCGGAATCTGGAGATCCGGCCACCGAGGCCGAACAGACCGACGACGAGGTCCAGCCGAAACTCCCGTAGCCGTTGCTTCTATGTAGCCGTTGCTTCTATACAGCCGTTGCTTCTATACAGCCGACGCTTCTCTATACCGCCGACGTCGACGGGCGGTTCRCTGCGGACTTCATTCGCACGTCACCCAACAGTCGACCCGAAATCAACGCTCCCAACCGGCGGGTTGCGAACCGAGTGCTGATCGAGGACACCCAATTCGGCAAACCTGATACGACTGTCGGCGGTGCGTTGCGTCGATCCAGTGCCCGGAAAGCTGTATCCACCACCTGAGTTGCCGTCTGCATGCGCCCGACCGCAGCATCTTCGGAGCCGACGACGTCGAAGAACTCGGTTCGTGTCGGGCCGGGGCACACCGCCAATACGGTCAATCCGCTGCCGCGAGCTTCTGCCCAGAGTGCTTCGGTGAAGTTGAGTACAAAAGCCTTGGACGCGCCGTAGACGGCCATGCCAGGGGTCGGCTGGAACGACGCCGTGCTCGCGATGTTGACGAGCGCTCCACGTCCGCCCAGGAGATCGGGCAGGAAGGTGTGCGTCAGTTCGACCAGCGTGGCGATGTTGAGCTGAATTTCGGACGTGACGCGCTCGAGATCTTCGTCCACGAATGCTCCGTGTGTTCCGAATCCGGCGTTGTTGATCAGCGAGGTGACGGTGATGCCACGGTTTGTCAGATCCTGGTGCAGTGTTGCGCCGACGCCGGGCGCCGCCAGGTCGGCAGGCAGAACTGTGACTGTGATGCCGTGGGCGACGCGGAGTTCGGTAGCGAGGGCTTCGAGGCGATCTGCCCGCCTGGCGACGAGAACCAGATTTGCACCGCGAGCGGCGAAGCGGTGAGCGAATTCCACTCCGAGCCCAGCGCTGGCTCCGGTGATGAGGACGGTGGTTCCGGCTACGTCGATGGCCATGGTGGCTCCTTCGGTTCGGGTGATCCCAAATGTAGGCACTGACACCATAGTTGTCAATGACAACATTTTGATATGGTGCCACCATGCCCGCCCACGAACAGCCGTACCACCACGGCAGCCTGCGACAGGAACTCCTGGCGTCAGCTGAAGCGACCCTCGAGCGTGATGGCGTCGACAAGTTGTCGCTGCGGCAGCTTGCGCGCGAGGCGGGCGTGAGTCACGCGGCCCCCGGCAAGCATTTTCGCGACCGTCAGGCTTTGCTCGACGCCTTGGCTGAAAGCGGATTCCATCGGATGACCGGTGCACTCGAGCGAGCAGTTTCGGAGGCGCCGCCGACCGCGAGAGCCCGGTTCTCCTCGCTCGCCAACGCCTATGTGGATTTTGCGTTGGAGCATCCGGGCCTGTTGTCTCTGATGTACAGCAACAAGCATGCACCCGGTGCGGCCGAGACTGTCGTGAACGCGGGGCACGCGACGATGGACCTGACCGTTCGGCTCGTATCGGAAGCGCAGGCTGCGGGTGACATTGCCGCCGGTGATCCGGAAAGTATTGCGCTGGTTGCCTTTGCGACGTTCCATGGCGTCGCGACGCTGGCCGCGGGCGGAATGTTGGGCGACGTGCCGGTCGGCGATGTGGTGAACGCGGCCTCGACGGTCTTCTGGGCGGGGCTGTCTCGATCTGCCTGATGTGTGGGGCGCGGAATCCCCAGAGTTCTCACAGAACCAACACAAGGGAGCCACAAGATTGCGGACTTACATGGGAGTCAAGAAGTTTGATTCCGAGTGGAGGTTTCGCAATGAGCGTTTCTGAGATCGCCCCGAACAGGGGAGTTGTACTTGTCACGGACATCGGATTCGAGCACGGTGCGCGTATCGCCACCGAGTTTCTCGACGCCGGTTGGAGCGTGGCGGCCACCGCGCGGACGGTGACAGAATTGGTGCGCATCATGGCGGGAAAACCGACCCATCGCTTCTTTGCGATAGTCGCTGATCCGACGGATCGTTGGCAGGCCGATCGGATTCTCGATCGGGTGACGACGCGGTTCGGCGCAATCAATCGGGTCATCGATCCGGCCGGCGCGGTGAACTCGGCGTGGCTGCAACGCGGAAGTTTCGAAGCCGTTGCCTGAGAACCTGATCGACGTCAGCTCGGGGGACGCAGTGCCGCGAACTCGTCGGTGACTCGCAAGGTGGAGTCGGTGAAGCGGTACAGGGCCGGTGGGCGTCCGCCCGACTTGCCGGACGGTGCGGTGTTGCCGGTGGGAGTCAGTACGCCTCGGCGACCCAGTACGCGTTGCAAGTTGGTTGCGTCGACTTGGTAACCGAGTGCGGCGCAGTAGATTTCGCGCAGTGTCGACATCGCGAACTCTTCGGGAGCCAGCCCGAATGCGATGTTGG
Organism: Rhodococcus sp. P4_F3_2; assembly: GCF_056401335.1. Classification (NCBI taxonomy): domain Bacteria; kingdom Bacillati; phylum Actinomycetota; class Actinomycetes; order Mycobacteriales; family Nocardiaceae; genus Rhodococcus; species Rhodococcus sp. P4_F3_2. The sequence goes on along the minus strand of NZ_JBFUJN010000029.1, from coordinate 82,619 downwards.
TGTAGGAGAGTTTTGCAGCCAGTCGATTACGCGCGTGCCGTACGACGGTTCCGTGGTCGAACGACATCTCCGGCAACTTCGAAACAGGGTGCCAGGCCGTGTCGGGCGGAAGTTGTGGGTCGGCGCTGAGGGGAACGAGTCCGAGGAAGGTCGACGCGATGCGGCGCGGGCCCGGCACTCGTTGTGGATCACTGAAGACGGAGAGTTGCTCGAGGTGGGCGACCTTTCGTAGGTCGACCTTCTCGGCGAGGAGTCGTCGAGCGGAGGTCGTCAGGTCCTCGTCGTCGCGCAAAGTGCCCCCGGGCAGGGACCATGTGCCTTTCTGTGGGTTGAGTGCGCGCTGCCACAGCAGCACGGCCAACTCTTCGCGCCCTTGTGGGCAGTGATCGCCGTCACCTGCGGCGATGCTTGCGGGGAAGGTGCGAACTTGGAACACCGCTGCAAGCACTTCGTGGGTGGTGTTACTATTGGGCACGTTTTCGATCCTAAGTCGAAAACCTCGAATACGGAAATCCGGGCCAGCCCGTCCGGATTTGAACTGGGTGACGAGCCCGGGTTCACGGTGAAGGAGAACGCCATGACGACCACGACGTTATGGGAGGGATCGGCCTCGCAGATTCACGACGGCCCCGGCGGATACAACGGAGTCGAAGCGACCCCCGAGTGGGCCGCTGAGATCAAACGTCTGGCTCGCGAACGCGGCGCGACGATTCTTGCGCACAACTACCAGCTGCCTGCGATTCAGGACGTCGCCGATCATGTCGGCGACTCCCTGGCGCTTTCGCGAATCGCTGCCGAGGCGCCCGAGGACACGATTGTCTTCTGCGGTGTGCACTTCATGGCCGAGACCGCGAAGATCCTGTCGCCGTCCAAGACGGTGCTGATCCCGGACGAGCGTGCCGGCTGCTCTCTGGCCGACTCGATCAATGCCGAGCAGCTTCGTGAGTGGAAGGCCGACAACCCGAACGCCCTCGTCGTGTCCTATGTCAACACCACGGCCGAGGTCAAGGGTCTCACCGACATCTGCTGCACGTCGTCCAATGCCGTCGACGTGGTCAACTCGATTGATCCCGACCGGGAAGTTCTCTTCCTCCCGGACCAGTTCCTCGGAGCTCACGTCAAGCGCGTCACAGGCCGCACCAACATGCAGATCTGGGCCGGTGAATGCCACGTCCACGCGGGTATCAACGGTGACGAGTTGACGGCGAAGTCCAAGGCTCACCCCGATGCCGAGCTTTTTGTGCACCCTGAATGTGGTTGCGCTACTTCGGCTCTGTACCTCGCCGGTGAAGGCGCGGTCCCCGCGGACAAGGTCAAGATCCTCTCCACCGGCGGAATGCTCGACGCTGCCCGCGTCACCAAGAGCAAGCAGGTTCTGGTCGCCACCGAGATCGGGATGCTGCACCAGTTGCGCAAGGCAGCGCCCGACGTCGATTTCCAGGCCGTCAACGACCGCGCGTCGTGCCCGTACATGAAGATGATCACGCCTGCCGCGTTGCTTCGCTGCCTTCTCGAGGGCAAGGACGAGGTCCACGTCGATCTCGAGATGGCCAAGCGTGCACAGAAATCGGTGCAGCGCATGATCGAGATCGGTAATCCGGGCGGCGGCGAGTGAGCAGCCCTGCCGGGCGTTTCGCCTGGGAGGCTCATGCCGACCTGGTCGTCGTGGGAGGCGGTGTCGCGGGCCTCACCGCTGCGCGCACCGCTTCTCTGCGGGGGCTGAAAGTACTCACGGTCAGCAAGGGTGGTCCGACGGACACCTCGACTCAGTACGCGCAGGGCGGCATCGCAGTCGTCGACGATCTGAATACGGATTCCGTCGAGTCGCACGTTGCGGATACGTGTGAGGCCGGCGTCGGCTTGTGCGACGAGGAAGCCGTCTATTCCATCGTCGAAGCTGGTCACGACGCAGTTGCGGCGCTGGCCGCGTTGGGCGCGGTCTTCGATCGCGGGCGAGACGGCGAGGTGTCGCGCACCCGCGAGGGTGGGCACAGCACGCGTCGGATCATCCATGCGGGCGGCGACGCCACGGGCGCGGAAGTGCAGCGGGCTCTCAACGCTGCCGGCCTCCCCGTTCTGTTCGGTGCAGCGGCAGTCCAGGTGGTGACCAACCGGCGCGGGGTGTGTGGACTCATTGTCTCCTCGCCGGAAGGGCTCGGAGTGATCCATGCGCCCGCGGTACTGCTCGCTACCGGTGGACTCGGTCAGCTGTATGCCTGCAGTACAAATCCGCCCGGCGCAACTGCCGACGGAATCGCGTTGGCGCTCGAAGCAGGTGCGGCAATTGCGGATCTGGAATTCGTTCAGTTCCATCCGACGGTGCTCTTCACTCCGGGTGGAGTGGGTCGCCGGCCCTTGATCAGTGAGGCGGTCCGCGGCGAAGGTGCGATTCTTGTCGACACCAACGGCGATTCGGTCACCGCAGGTGTTCATCCGCTGGGTGATCTCGCCCCGCGTGACGTGGTCTCGCGCGCAATCGCAGCACGCCTACGAGATCTCGGCACCGATCACGTCTACCTCGACGCCCGCAAGCTCGACGGCTTCGATTCGCGGTTCCCGACGATCACCGCATCCTGTCTCGAAGCGGGCATCGATCCACGCACCCAACTCATTCCGGTCGCTCCGGCCGCGCACTACTCGTGCGGTGGAGTCGCCACCGACGTCCATGGACGAACGGGAGTGCCTGGACTCTACGCAGCCGGCGAAGTGGCTCGCACGGGATTGCACGGCGCGAATCGTCTTGCGTCCAACAGCCTTCTCGAGGGTTTGGTGGTCGGGGAGCGTGCCGGAATCGCAGCTGCCGAGCGTCGCGAGGTTCATGCCGAAGTGGTCAACGTGGTGCGCAAGCCGATGCCGATCCTCCCACGAGAGACTGTGCAGTCCGTCATGACAGCACACGCGTCGGTGGTTCGCGACGGAGGCGGTCTCCAGACTGCGCGAGCCGCGCTTGCCGACGCCGATCAGACAGTGGCGGTGGCTGCTGGGGACCTCGAAGACGCGGCGCTCACACTGACCGCGACAGCGTTGGTCGATGTAGCCGTGGCACGAACCGAGAGCCGAGGCTGTCACACCCGCACCGACTATCCTGAAACAGATCCGAATCAGCGTCGCAGCACTCGGATCAAGATGAGTGCCGATGGAGCGCTCGAAATACTAGACATGTTGTTGACAGGAGTTCATTGATGACCGAGCAGAAGATCCTGCCCGCGCCGATCGACCGTGACGAACTGCTCACGTTGGTCAGGCTCGCTCTGGACGAGGATCTGCGCTATGGCCCTGATATCACTTCTACCGCAACGGTTCCCGCCGATGCGGTCGCGAAGGCTTCGGTCGTCTCACGCTCCTCGGGTACTGTCGCCGGCATCGACGTCGGACTGCTTGTTCTCGACGAGGTGATCGGCGCGGGTAACTACGAGGTCGTTGATCGGGTGGCCGATGGAACTCGGGTTGCGCCAGGTCAATCGGTGCTCACCGTCGTCGCGCCCACCCGCGGCCTTCTCACGGCAGAGCGGACGATGCTCAACCTCGTCTGCCATCTCTCGGGAATCGCCACGGCGACGTCGCAGTGGGTCGACGCCATCGCCGGCACTCATGCCAAAGTGCGGGACAGCCGAAAGACACTGCCCGGACTGCGTTCTCTGCAGAAATATGCAGTCCACGTGGGCGGAGGCGTCAACCACCGCATGGGATTGGGTGACGCGGCGTTGATCAAGGACAACCACGTTGCCGCTGCCGGTTCGGTGGTCGCAGCACTTCGTGCGGTCCGTGAGCTCGCCCCGGACATCGAGTGCGAAGTCGAGGTCGACAACCTCACTCAGCTCGACCAGGTGCTGGCGGAGAACGTGGAACTTGTTCTGCTGGACAACTTCCCGCTGTGGCAGACGCAGATCGCGGTCCAACGCCGAGACGCTGTTGCCCCCGAAACCAAGCTCGAGTCATCCGGTGGTCTCACCATCGACGTTGCCGCAGAGTACGCCCGAACCGGCGTCGACTACCTCGCTGTAGGTGCCTTGACGCACTCGGTGACAGTGCTCGACCTCGGGCTCGACATGTAGGTGCCGCTATCGCTCGGCGTCCAGCAGTTGCGGGACGGCCGAGCGAAGCGCGCTTGTCACGGTTGCGACCGCCGGGTGAGCGTCGGAGCCGGCTCGGTGTGCGATCTTGGTCCTTCGTCGAATGGGCATCGGCGTCAGGCGCACTCCGAGTGGCGGATGGATGGCTCCGAGTTCCGGGACCAGTGAAACGCCCTGCCCTGCAGCGACGAGGGCGAGAACGGTGGCGAACTCGTCGATGTGGTGTCGCACTTTCGGGGTGAACCCGGCCGCTTGGCACGCGCGAATGGTCATTGCATGACAAGCAGTTCCGGGGATCGCAGTAATCCAGTGCTGCTCCACGCAGTGGGTCAGCGCGGTAATGGTGCTGTCGGGATCTGTAGCGGTGTCGTTCGACGCCAGATAGACCGATTCGCTGCACAGAGGCAACGCTGTCAGGCCCGGTTCGCTGGGACGAGGGACGAAGTCGTAGTCGTGAATCAACGCCAAGTCCAGATTCCCAGCTCGTAGGGCGTCGGCGACGTCCGCTGGGTCGATCTCCGAAACCATCGGTTCCAACCCGGGATGCTCGCGAGAGAGGGCGATCAATGCCGGCGGGAGGATCGCCCGTGCGGCGGTCGGGAACGTTCCGATGCGCAGCGGCCCCGCCAGTCCACGACGCGCGTCGACCAATTCACCCGACGCCTGCTCCAGGCGTTGCAGGATGACTTCGGCATGACGTGCGAGGTTCTCACCGGCCGGCGTGAGGCGGACGCGACGGCCTGTTCGTTCCAGCAGCGGCACGCCGGCTTCACGTTCGAGGACGGCCAATTGCTGCGACACCGCGGAGGGACTGAACGACAGCGCCTCGGCAACGGCAACGATGGTTCCGCGCAGCGCCAGTTCGCGCAATAGCTTCAGTCGACGAACWTCGAGCATCAGCTCAGCTTACGCTCGACGATGGAAATGCGAACTAGACCTACAAGGTCTGTTCGGTGAGGCTGAGTTCTATGACTACGACTCGAGTTGACCTGGCCGGAATCCATGTACCACTGATCACGCCCTTCGAGAGCGACGGTCGTGTTGCAACCGACGCACTCGAACAGCTTGCGCACCAGGTCCTCTCCGACGGTGCGGTCGGACTCGTTGCACTGGGGACTACAGCGGAAACCGCAACCCTCACCGAGCAGGAGAGAGTGACCGTTCTGGATATCTGTGCGAGCGTGTGCCGTGCGAGAGGTGCGACGTTGATCGTGGGCGCGGGTAGCAACGACACGGCGGGCAGTGCGCAGGCGCTCGGGAGGCTGACTCGGTGGCCTGACGTCTCGGCGGCCTTGGTGCCGGTTCCCTCCTTCACGAGGCCGTCGAAAGCCGGTGTGGTGGCGCATTTCGCGCATCTGCAGTCGTCGAGCCGCGTGCCGCTGATCGTCTATCACGTGCCGTACCGAACTGCGTGCGATCTGGACAGCGGCACTTTGCGGGAGCTGGGTGATTTGCCCGGGGTTGTTGGTGTGAAGTATGCCGCGGGCGGTATCGACGCAGCTGCCGTCGAACTCTTCGCGGATCTTCCGGACGACTTCGCCGTGCTGGCGGGGGATGATCTGTTCCTCGCGCCGCTTCTGGCCTTGGGTGCGTCAGGCGGAATCTTGGCGTCCGCTCATCTGTCGACCGCCGAGTTCGTGCGCCTGGTGAAGGCTTGGGACAGTGGAGATGTGGACAGTGTTCGCGATCTTGGGCGACGGTTGTCGACGCTGTCAGGAGCTCTCTTTTCCGAATCGAACCCGACTGTCATCAAGGGCGTGTTGCATGCATTGGGGCAGATTCCGACTCCCCATGTGAGACTGCCGTTGCTACCTGCGAGTGACGAATCGGTAGCGCGGGCGCTCGAGGTCTACCACTCTTGACTCGAACGGGTGTTCGAGTATTGTTGGGGGTGGGGATCGGGGGATTCAATGAGTGTTCTGTTGTCGGATGTGGTGTCTGGTTCTGCGGTGGGGTTGCGCGGACGTCTGTGGCGGTTGACTGCCGCGGAATTGCGGGCTGCTGCTATCGAGGCGAGTGCGGAGGTTCTTCGTCTCGAGGCTGTTCGTGTGGAGGTGGTGGACGAGTTGTCGTTGCGGCCGGATGATCAGGTGATTGCCAGCCGCGGGGTGGGGTCGTGGTTGGCGGCGAACACGATGCTGCAAATCCGGGACGGGAAGAAGATCGCCGCCCTCGGTGCAGCGCTGCGCCCGTTTCCGGCGGTGGCTGCCCGCTTTGATGTCGGGGATTGCTCGTTCGAGCACGCGGTGTTGATCGTGGCGTTCTGCGAGTCACCGCCGAAGGGGATGCCGGAGGAAGCGCTACCGAAGTGCATCGATTTGTTGTTGGCTGCCGCGTCGGGCGTGGAGGCGACGACCACGAAGATCCGGAATGTGATCGCGACCTTGGAGCGAGTGTTCGAATCGGATGAGATTCCGCCTGCCGAGGATGTGGATCGGAATGAGTTGCGGATCGCGTCGACGTTGAACGGTCGGGTGGTGGTGCGCGGTGATTTCGACGCTCTCACCGGGGAAATGTTGTTGTCGGCGTTGTCGAATCTGACGATGCCCACCCCGGCACCCGATGGAACCCCGGATTCTCGGTCGGCAGCGAAGCGGACCGCGGACGGGTTCACCGAACTGATCCGCCGCTACCTCGACTGCGCCAAAACCGGCACCGACGGTGGTCAACGCCCGCACGTGAACGTGCACATCAACGCCCGCGATCTCGCGGAGCATCGGGACTGCGCCGCCGCACCCGCTGCTTCTCGTGGTGGAGTGGCTGTGCCGGATCTCGATGTCGGGCACATGCCCTGGCTGGGGCCACCGTCCGTTTCGCAGACCAGACTCCTCGGGTGTGACTGCTTCCTGTCCACGGTGCTGCTCGACGGTCACGGCGCGCCGCTCGATGCGAAACCCGGAAAGCGATTAGTGTCCGCCGAACAGCGAGTGGCGTTGATCGCGAGGGACAAAGGCTGCGCGTTCCCCGGCTGCACATGCGTGCCCGCGTGGACCGATGCGCACCACATCCGGCACTGGGCTAACGGTGGCCCGACGGTGATGAACAACCTTGTCCTGCTGTGCCGTTCACATCACCGGCTGATGCACCGCAAAACGGGGTTCGTCGGGAAATGGGTGATCCGCATCGGCGTCGACAACAAACCGTGGTTCATCCCACCGCCCTCGATCGACCCCGGCCAGCACCCCAGGCCGGCAAACACCACCTTCAAAACCTGACTGAGTGGTGACACCCGTTCAGGTACACAACTTCACGTCGATAGGCTTCAACTCGGAGATACATCCGGGTTGGGGCCTGGAGGCCGTGGTGTTGTGAACGGCTGCAGATATGGGGGAGGTCATATGGTTGTGGACGTTGTGCAAGCGGTCGAGAGCGATGGGCCGAAGATTCTGGCGCTGCGGCACGCGGCAGAAGACTGGTTGGCAGAACGCGGAATCATCCAGTGGCGCCCGCGTGAAGTGTCTGTCGAGCAGGTCGTGGAGCAGATTTCGAGAGGGGAGTTCTTTGTTGCGCGAGACCGGGCGCAGTCAAGGATTGTCGGCGCCCTGCGGTTGATCTGGTCAGACCCCGTGGTCTGGCCCGATTCGWACGAGCCTGCCGGCTACGTGCACGGATTGGTTATCGATCGAGAATTCTCGGGCAACTCGTTGGGAGAACGCTTACTCGTCTGGGCCCATCGACGGTCCGCGGAGGAGGACGCGCAGTACTTGCGGCTCGATTGTGTCGAAACGAACGTGCGGTTGCGCCGTTATTACCGAGACGCGGGTTTCGCCGAGGTAGGGCGTCGTGACTTCGGAGATGTTGTCGACAACGGTTGGTTCAGCGTCGTGCTGTTCGAGCGTTCCCTGACCTGATTCATTCACAGCAACTTTCCAGCCGGCTCCCAGTGCCGCCGGGGTTGAACGCGCGATCGTTGGCAGGACAGTAACTCGCGAAGGGACTTCCTGATGACCGCCGTTCTGCATCCGGCCCCGCCTCAGCGGCCGACACCAACTGCCCATCGAGCCGAGCCCTCGCCGTCGTGGTTCCGCACTCGCCGTACAGGATTGGCGCTGACGATCCTGTTGGCAGCAACGGCGGTCTTGTATTTGTGGAATTTGACCGCGAGTGGCTACGCCAACACCTTCTACGCTGCGGCGGCGCAGGCCGGCTCCCAGAATTGGAAAGCGTGGTTCTTCGGTTCCCTCGATACCTCGAATTTCATCACTGTCGACAAACCGCCCGCTTCATTGTGGGTCATGGGTCTGTCCGGACGAATCTTCGGATTTTCGAGTGCCAGCCTTCTTGTTCCGCAGGCGTTGATGGGCGTCGGATCGGTTGCGCTCGTGTATGCGGCCGTCAAACGAGTGGCGACGCCGGCTGCGGGTCTTGTGGCGGGAGCTGTGTTGGCAGCTACGCCCGCTGCCGCCCTGATGTTCAAGTTCGACAATCCCGATGCATTGCTTGTTCTGCTCATGACTCTCGCCGGCTACTTCGTGATTCGCGCCATGAGCACGGCGGTGGGTCGACGAGCCGCAATGTGGGTGGCGCTCGCCGGAGTCGCGCTGGGCTTCGCTTTTCTCACCAAGATGTTGCAAGGGCTGATGGTGTTGCCTGCATTTGGTGCCGCGTATTTGATTGCCGGACAGGTGCGCTTGCGGACTCGCCTGTTCCACCTGGTGATCGGTGCTGCGTCCGTTGTCATATCGGCTGGGTGGTGGGTGTTGGCAGTGTGGCTGTGGCCCGCTGATTCTCGCCCGTACATCGGCGGATCGACCAACAACAGCGTCATGGACTTGGTACTGGGATACAACGGATTGGGTCGACTTTTCGGGAAGACCGGTGGCGGAATGTCCGGTGGTAGTAGTGGAATGGCTGGTGGCAGTGCAGGTTCCAGCTTTGGGGGAAGTGCCGGACTCGATCGGCTGTTCGGCAGCGAGATGGGTATCCAGATTTCCTGGCTGATTCCTGCGGCACTGATCGCGTTGGTGTTCGGACTCCTCGCCCGTGGGCGTGCACCGCGCACAGATCTTCTCCGTGCGTCGTTGATCCTGTGGGGTGGTTGGTTTCTCGTTACCGGCCTGATCTTCAGCTACATGTCCGGAACGATCCACCCCTATTACACAGTTGCGCTGGCGCCTACTGTTGCGGGGATGATCGGCGTCGGTGGATACGCCCTGTGGTTGGTGCGTGCCCGCTGGATCGGACGCTGCGGCTTGGCAGCGATGATGCTGGCCGCAGGAATTTGGAGCTGGGTGTTGTTGCACCGCAATGCCGAATGGCTGCCGATGTTGAAGTGGATTCTGTTGGCGGGCACTGTCGTCGGCGCGATCCTGGTTCTGGTGGGAGCCAAGGGTCGATTTCGCAAGCTCGCTGTCGCTGGATTGATCATCGGTTCGTTGGCAGGGATAACCGGTTCGGCGTCTTACACGATTGCCACTGCCGCAACAGCGCATGGTGGGTCCATCCCGACGGCAGGACCAACCGGCGCCGTGTCCGACTCCGGAATGGGCGGGGGAGGAGGCATGGGTGGGGACCAAGGGCAGGGAGACGGTGAGGCTTTGCCGAACTCTGATGACGCGAGCAGTAATCCGACGGCGAGTGGGCCAGGAACAACGAGTGGGCCAGGAACAAGCAGTGGTAGCGAAAGTACTTCCGAGTTGACGGCAATGTTGGTCAATGCGGGCACCACGTGGTCGGCCGCGACCAACGGATCGCAAAGCGCAGCAACCTACGAGTTGGCCAGCGATACTGCGGTGATGGCGATCGGCGGTTGGAGTTCTGATCCCGCACCGACGCTGGACCAGTTCATCGAGTACGTGGCAGACGGCGAGATCCACTATTACATCGCCAGTGGCCAGGGCGGAAGCCCGAAAGACAGCCAAGGCGGGGACAGTACGTCGAGTGCTATTCAGGAATGGGTCGAAGCGAATTTCTCGTCGACAACGGTGGGAAATTCCACGATCTACGACCTCAGCGGGTATGTCGGATAGCGACGTAGTTGTTGTCGTAGGCAATGATCGAGAAATGTCTGGGCGCACCGCACACGAGTCGAACCGTCGCCGCGAACAATGGACCTGGCGCGACGGGCTGGTGATCGTCTCGATCGTCGCATTGGGAACTGTTGTCGCAGCGGTGACGAACGAGGGCACGGGCACGTCGATTCCCGGCTGCGAGTCGGTGGAATCGCCAGGTCCGCCGGTGCGCATCAACTACGGTTTTACCGGTGAGCCCGGTTATGACGACCCGGACTATCCATGGTTCTCGGGACCGAAGGCCACCGCCATGAGCGACGCACTACTCGAATCGTTGCCTTCCGATGTCGACGTTGCATTTGCGAGTCCATCGAAATCGCTCGAGTTCGCGCCGATCCAGAATTACCGTGGCGTTTCGTTTCCCGACGGGGTCGACCCGATCGAGTTCAGCGGTTCGACGTCGGCGAAGGGAACCTTGACTCGCGTCGGGCGGACTGCGGATATCTCGGTTCAGGTTCGTGCATGGGATCAGCCGGTGCCACCGTGCCTGGAGGGGCTGGTGGATCGGCGGGAGTATCTCGCGAACGGAACGGTACTCGACATCGCAGATTTCGAGGACCGAGCAGATTTCGAAGACAAAGACGGTTCGGAAGTCGGGGGCGAGCGCGGTGTAGTCGCGTATCTCGGTGACGGATCCAGAGTTGTTGCGAGCATCGACACGTCGACCGGCACTTCGACGGATACTGGTCCGCTTTTGACGATGGACGAACTGATCGCGGTCGCGACAGCGCCCGGGCTCGCTGTGACTGAGCCGGTCCCAGACTCGACGCCGCCACCGATGGCATCCTGCTACACCGATTCCGTGAATGCCGGTCCACCTGCGACGCGCATGGATATCGACCGACTGAATCTGTTGCTCGATGCACGTTGGAAGGATCTCGGCGCAGAAGAGGTCACTTTGGAACGCCCGCTCGGTTCGCTGGTTCCGGATGACTACGGACGGGGAGGGGCGTGCGAACGAATCGTCGTCTCGACATCGGACGGCCGCGGTGATGTCGAAATATCGATTGGTACGGCCGTCCCGGAACCAGGCGCGATCCTGACGTTGCCCAACGCCACCACGGTGACTCGCCTGGTCGATCCCGATGGCTCGGGCGATGACACGGTCCGGGTTGTTCACCCCTCCGGCGAAACAGTAGTGGTGACCCAGTTCGTGACATCGGCTGGCTCCACATCGGCGTCGCCTTTGACGATCGAAGAGCTCGAGTTCATCGCAACTACACCAGGATTGTTGATTTCGCGGTAGTAGTGGACGCGTCTCGGTTACCGTGTCGCGAATGGCAGGGGAAATTGGTCGGTGGCGTCTGTTGATTTGCGTAGTAGGCATGGCTTCCTCGATCGGACTCGTGGGATGCACAGTCGATCTGGAGCAATCGTCACCCTCGCGGGCGACACCATCCGGTGGTCTTTCTGCAGGTTCAGAGTGCCCAGGAGCCCCCATTGTGGAGGCGGCATTGGCTGACGCACTGCGCTCACGAGCATCCGAGTTACCTACTGGATTGACAGTCGGCGGCGGATCGTTTGATAGTGAATCGCGAAATGTCCGCCTCGATCTGTGCGTCGTGGATACCGACCCGCGCGACTCGGCTTCGTTGACCGCCCGGGCCATTCAGGCTTCGCCTCTTGGTGATTCGGTGAGCTCGATGGTCGTCCAAGTCCGCGAGCCGAATGGGTCGGCGACGACGGTGACGTGTGCCGACTTCACAGCGCACGACTTCTCGGGCGACCCTGCGGCGACGCGGAATGCGTGGGTGTAGGCATCAGCTGGCAGAATCGGAAGTCAATGTTCTTGTTGTCGAGTGACGTCGGAGGCTCAACGAATGGGCGATGCCAGCCCTGCTCGCGGTGACGACTTCTCCACGTGGTTCATTGACCAGTTCTCCGTGTACTGGCAGTCCGGTGGTGGAGCTCGCATCGAGGGACGCATTGCGGGCTATTTGTTGATCAGCGAGTCGCCAGGGGTCAGTGCCGAAGAGTTGGCGCAGGCACTGGGCGCCAGTCGCGGATCGGTGTCCACTTACATTCGCCGGTTGATCGACCGGGGGTTCGTCAAGCTCACGCGCAAGCCTCGGGATCGGACTCACTACTACGTCATGGATTCCGACGTGTGGGGCGGATTCCTCGAAACAGAGCACGTGTATCTCGAGAATCAACGCAAACTCGCGACTGAAGCACTGCAGTACGCAAATCCCAACGGCCCCGCCTACATTCGTGTCCTCAACATGCGCGATTACATGGGGTGGATCATCGACAATCGAATGTTGAGTAGCGAGTGGATGCGATTCAAAGCCCAACGCGACGGCAAGAAGCCCGCATCCGAATAGGACGCGGGCTTCTCGATCGCGCGATGCTGATCTACATCACTTGTTCAGCTTTGCGATTGCCTCGTCGATCATCGGCACGTAGCGCTCGAGCGACCAGGGCACGGTCAGAGGGTTGATCATCGAGGAACCGGTGACGAAGGGCTGTTCGGTCGGAGCGATGACAGTTCCCCGAGCCACAGCGGGGATGGCCTTGTAGGCGGGCTGCGCTTCGATCTCGGCCCGATTGGCCGGGTCCGAGTAGAAGGTGAAGAGCAGGTCGGACTTGTCGAGGAGGTTTGCGTTCTCGAGGCCGATGACGGCGGAGTCTGTTCCTTCAGATTCCGTCAAGGTGTAGACGACGGGATCCACCTGCAAGCCGAGTGCGCGGACCATGGCCACGCGCTGCTCTTCGGCGAAGAAGACGCCGAGGGTTCCTGGGCCCGTGTTGTAGATGAAGGAGAAGCTGACGTCGGCGTAGTTCGGATGTGCTGCAGTCGATTCCGCGAACTGCGACTTGATCTTGTCGATTTCGGCTGTCGCCTTCTCGGATTCGCCCATGGCTTTGCCGATGACGTTGATCTGGTCTTCCCACGTGATGGTCCACGGGCTTTCGGCGTAGGCGACGGTCGGCGCGAACGCGTTCAGTGAGTCGAACTGCTGCTGGGTGATGCCGGACCAGGGGGCGAGGATCAGGTCGGGCTCGAGGGCGATGATCGCTTCGATGTTGAGGTCGGTGCCGCCGGTGAACTGCTCTGGCAGTTCGCCACCCTGCTTCGTGACCGCTTCGTGCACCCACGGCAGATATCCGGTGTCGTCGCTGCCCCATGCGTACTTTTCGACGCCGACGGGGATCGTGCCGAGCGCGATCACGGTCTCCGCCGACCCCATACCGAGAGTCACGATTCGCTCGGGCTTTTCGGTGATGACGGCGTTTCCGAGCGCACTTTCGATGGTGACGGTTTCGAAGTCGCTGCTGCTCGATTCGGTTGCGGTGTCGTTGTTACTGCATCCGCCGATTACCAGGGCGGCAATGACCAATCCGCTCAGGGCCACAGTTCGGCGAAGTGAGCGCACACGGGCGTATCGCATGGGGAACCTTCCGTTGTCGATGCGCCGAGGAGTGAGACTCCGACGGATCGCAGCCGACGGCCGGTTCCAGGCGCGTCAGGAAGCATAGGCTAGCCTTTGCCAAAGTTTCAAATCTCTTGAAAGTTCACGCGACGGCAAACGCCGACACGCCAGGGGGATCCGTCGACGTTTGCCGGTCAGGCTCAGCAGGTAGGCACGTCGACCGTGATCTTCGGCTCATCGACCAGCGGCTGGACAGGGACACGAGCTTCGCCCTCGGCTGTTGGCTCGGTCAGATCGAACTTCAGCTCAACGGTCTGCCCTCGCGGAATGACGGCCCTTGTCATGAATGCCGGGTGGCCCTGTTCGGTTCCGTTGACGGCAAACGAAATCTGCCCGCCCACGGAGACTGCGTCGAGTTTGGCGCCGGTCGTTGCCAGTAGTGTGACTGCAGCCACGTTGGTGCCCTTGGGTAGTCGTCCGGGGTTGTCGACGATCCCGCTGACATATTCGGTCAGGTCGGCGTCGGGCGCGTTGTTTGTCAGTCGAACGGTGACCGTTGTCTTTCGGGTGTCGCCGGTGCACGTCTGGGCTGTGTAGTCGATTTCTCGTGTGAGGTAGTAGTCGAGCTTGTTGCCGGCTTGGTTGTTGATCACTACACCGGCGTACGGAGCGGCATCATCGGGAATGGCGTGCCCGAGGACGGTGTCGGCGAGAACCGATTGTTCGTCGGGGTGAGAGCTCCACACGGCGATTCTGCCCTCGCTGACGCCCTTGCCCAGAGCTTCCAGCAGTGCGCTCGGCGACTTGATGTTCCCGGTCATCTTCTCCACGACACGAGCTGCGATTGTCTGCAGATACTGCTTTCGTGCCTTGTTGTCGGAAGGGAAGCGAGCGTACGCAGTCGACTCGGTCAGTTCCACGACGTTGTCGGCGGTGACCGACTCTCCGTCGGGCATCTTGATCGGTCCTACCGCTTCGAGGATGTAACTCAGGGCGATCGGATCGGTCGCTATCGCACCRTCGACCATCTCACCCCCGGACTCCTGTGACCACAGGGACTGCCAGATCTGCGCTGCGTAGGGAAAGTGCGAGCTGAGGTTGCTGTTGCGAGAATCGGTGGTCGGGCGACTGTTTCCGTACAGCTGGTTGAAGTCAGGACCAAGGTCTATCGGTTGATTGTCCAGTGTTAGTTCGGAGTTGGGGGAGAGCGTGTCCACCCGTGCGGCGCCGTTGTCGACTCGGACGATGCCGTATCCACCCAACAGACCGCCGGTTCCTCGGGCTTCGGCATTGGTCTGGAAACCGATGAAGTAATTGCGCGGTCCGTCGGTGCCGAGCATCGCCGGTGCGATGCGCGCCGCGGTGGCGGTGTTCGTCAGGAGGGTAGCCAGTTCGCTTGTCTGCGACTGCAATTCTGCTCTGGCATCGTTAACTCGGCCCAGGTACTTCGATTCGCGAACTTCCTGTGCCTGCGACGACAGCAATTCCGCGGCGATAGCTGTTTCGGCCAATTTCGGTTCCGCTTCGCGTAACGGTGCGAGTGCCAAGCGTCCACCAGGCTGGACCAATTCCGTTGGTGCGAGTGAAGTTCCGACAGTGACAGCGGGACCGAGAACGTCACGCGTGAGTCCCTGAACGACCTCGGTCATCTGACGCGTCGTGTCGAAGGGCGACCCGATGACCGGAATTGCGGCGGCGATGTTCCAGGGGAGCGAATGGGTGTTGTCGTACGCTGCGGATGCATTTCGATCGGCTTCCGCCGCGGTGGACTCTGCGACCCCGGTATCCCCGGCCAGAAGTGCACTCTTCGCCGATTGTGCATGGTCGCGAGCTGCTTCAAGGTTGTCTTTCGCCTCGTATGCCGTGTACCCGAGCCAGGCCACGAAACCGCCCACCACCAGTGCCGTTCCCGTGATTGCGAGTGCAGTTCGACGGCCTCCCGGCAGTGTGACCGTCCTCTTCGGTTCGCGCTCCGGGCCCCTCGGTGGGATGGTGTTGGAGCCGCTCGGTTCAGCCCCGAAATCGTCGTCGGACTTTGGTCCCACCGTGTCGTTGTTCATCCGCTGAAGCTCCTGACGTTTGAGTGCGTGAAAGCTGCGTCGACATGTCTAGCAGTGTTGGCCCAGTGGTGAAAACTTAGACGAGACAGTAGGGTTCGGTTCGGCCGTTCGTGGTGTTCGCTCCCATGGATTCACGTGATCAGCCATCGAATGTTCGTGAAAAACAAGGCTGGTGAAATGTGAGGTGACGGGTTGAGTGCTTTTCCGTTGTCTCGGGCTCAGCTCGCGCYGTGGTTTGCGCAGCAACTGAGTCCGTCAACTCCGTTCGTGGTGGCTCAGTACGTGGAGCTACGAGGACCGGTTGACGTCGACGCTCTGATCGAGGCAACGAACACGGCATGTCATGAATTGGAGTCGCCGTTCGTTCGCCTCGTCGCCACTGATGCCGAGCCGGCGCAGATTGTCGATCACTCGATCGTCGACGGTCTCGCATACCTCGACTTACGCAGCGACGACGACCCGGTTCAGCGCGCGAACGAGTGGATGACTGCGGAATACTCACGGCCACTTGACGTGATGTCTGACCGCCTGATCTCGGCGACTTTGCTTCATCTGGCAGATGATCACTATTTCTGGTACTCGCACGCCCATCATCTCGTGCTCGACGGACATGCGGCGATGACACTCACCGCGCGGGTGGCCGAGCGCTATTCGCATCTGGTTCATGGCAAGACGCTGACTCCTTTCGATGGTCTCGGGGTACGTGCACTGCATGACCTCGACGTCGACTACCGATCCTCGTCGCGGTATCGATCGGACAAGCAGTACTGGACGGAGATGTCCGAAGGACTGCCCCGCCCGGTTCGCCTCGCCGACGGCGCCGGCCTGACGTCCATGCCGCAGCGCATGATGGTGCGGACACTGAATCCAACTCTTGCAAAACAGCTTTCGGATGTCGCGACCGAGTGGACTACGTCCGAGGTGGCGGTCCTCGTCGGTGCATTCGCGTCCTATCTCGGCCGCATGACTGATTCCGATGACGTAGTCCTCAGCTTGCCGGTGTCCGGCCGCACCACGGCGACGTCGAAACGTTCAGGTGGGATGCTGTCCAACATCGTGCCTGTTCGTGCGCAACTCGAACGGGATCTGTCGCCACAAGAACTGGTGCGTCAGATCTCGGTTCAGATGACCGGTGCACTACGCCACCAGCGATTCCGCTACGAGGACATGGGCTTCCAGGAGGGTCAGGGCGGATCCCGTGAGGCGGCGGGCCCGGCCGTGAACGTCATGATGTTTCACGAAGCCATTCGGCTCGGCGACGTCGTCGGCGAATTTCACGTCCTCACATCCGGACCCACCGAAGATCTGTTCTTCAGCATTTATCCGTCGATCGCGGGGGAGAACGTTCGCCTGTCCTTCGAAGCCAATCCACGCCTCTACAGCGAACGTGACCTGGCGATGCATCATCGTCAGTTCGTTCGGTTTCTCGAGGGATTCCTCGACTCGGCTACCCGTGCGCTCGGTGACCTCCGCATCCTCTCGACGGACGAAGCGAAGGATCTGGTCCCCGCGTTAGGTCCGCGGACGGACGGATTCGCGACGCTCGATTCGGTCGTCAGAGGCGGCGCAGGGCAGGGGAGCGCCGTCGCGATCCGCGAGCAAGGTGTGGACGTCACTTACGACCAGCTCGGCGCTCGCGCGGATGCACTGTGCGCCTTGCTCGTGGAGAACGGCGTCGAACGAGGTGACGTCGTCGGGATCCTCACCGAGCGCTCGACCGATTCCGTAGTTGCATTTCATGCAGTAGTGCGGGCTGGTGCTGCCCTTCTTTTCGTGGATCCTCAAACACCCTCCGAGCGTGTCGCTTTCATCCTCGACGACGCCGACGTGTCCGTTGTGGTCGGCGGCGAACTCGTGAACGTGCCGGCTTGGGTCTGCGTCGTCGACCCCAGGGAAGACGAGACCGTCGATGGGCCGATCGATCGAGGCGCGGGGACCGGTTCGTCTTCAGGCGACGTGTCCCTGGACGACACCGCCTACGTGGTCTACACGTCGGGGTCGACCGGACGGCCGAAGGGCGTCGCGGTCACGCACCGAGGTATCTCACCGTTGCTGCGTTCTCACGCCAGGCGACTGAACATCGATAGTTCCTCCCGCGTCGCGCTCCTGGCAGCTACCTCGTTCGACGTGGCGATCCTCGAGATTCTGCTTGCTCACGGCTGCGGCGCGACCGCCGTGATCGTTCCTCCCGGATTGATCGGCGGAGTGGACCTCGAAGACTATCTGCGGCTCGAGGGTGTCACGCACCTGATCTCGACACCATCGGTTCCGCTGACGATGGATCCTCGGAAACTGCCGGATCTTCGCGTGTTGAACGTCGGCGGCGAGCGACCGCCGGTGGCGCTCGTGGATGTGTGGTCGAGTCATGTCGACATCGTTAATTCGTACGGACCCAGTGAAGCGACCGTCGCGGCATTCATGAGCGAGCCACTCGAGCCTGGCGGTGATACTCCGATCGGGCGTCCGATCGACGGCGTTGCCGCTGTGGTGTTGGATTCGTGGTTGCGTCCGACTCCGGTCGGCGCCGTGGGTGAGCTGTACGTGATGGGACCAGGACTGGCGCGCGGGTACCTTTCCCCGACGCTGACCTCGGAGCGTTTCGTAGCGGCGCCCTTTGGTGCCACTGGTGCCGGCGAGCGCATGTACCGCACCGGCGACGTCGTGCGATGGAACGATGCCGGTCAGCTCGAGTTCTTGGGCCGCTCTGATCAACAAGTCAAGATCCGTGGAGTACGCGTCGAACTGGGCGAGATCGAGGCTGTGCTCCTGTCGACTCCCGGTGTTGCGCAAGCAGCGGTGGTCGGGCGATCCGGGTCGCTTGCGGCGTACGTGACTGCGGCCGAAGGTGGGGACGGCACTGCTCATCTATTCAGTCAGAAGGCGGTCCACGAACATCTGGCTTCACTACTTCCACGTTCCATGCTTCCGGGTTCGGTGACGATTCTGGCAGCGTTGCCCGTCACGAGCCACGGAAAGACAGACCGTTCAGCGCTTCCTGAACCGACATGGTCCGCGGTCGCCGAACAGCACTCGACCGTGCACCGTCCGATCGAGTACGACGAGGAATTGATTGCCTCGGTGATGGCCGAGGTCCTGGGCGTCGGAGTTCTCGGACCGCACTCCGACTTGTTCGCCTGGGGCGGTAGTTCCCTCGACGCCGTGTATGTTGCCGCGCGCGTGAGTTCTGCACTCGGTAGACGAGTTGGTGTCAGGGACGTGTTCGGCGCCCCGACTCCGGCGCGTCTGGCCCAGAAGATTCGTGAGGACCGGGCGGACTGGGTGGTGGAGCCCGAGCGCATTTCGGACGAGGTCACCGTCGAAATCGCTCCGGCGCAACAACGTCTATGGCTGCTCAACCGTCGCGATCCCCAGTCGTCGGCGTACAACATCGCGTTCGAGGTCGCGTTCAGTGGTGCACTGGATACAGAGGCGATGAGGGCGGCGGTAGCCGACCTGACCGATCGCCATCTCGTCTTGCGTACCGTGTTCTCGTTCGAACAGAATCACGACACGTGGCCGATCCAAGTTGCGACTGCGATTCCGGTGACTCTGATCGAGGTTCCGTCCGAGGATTACGAGGCTGCGTCAGCGGATTTGGTTGCGGCAGGTTTCGACCTGGAGACCGATGCGCCGCTTCGTTTGATCCTCACCTCCGGCAGCGATGCCGACCACCGCTTGACCGTAGTTGCGCATCACATAGCCTTGGACGGCCTTTCGTTCGCCACGATCGTTTCTGACCTGATCTCCGCGTACGACGCTCGCGCCGACGGACGGTCGCCGATCTGGCCTTCGCCCGCGCTCGACTACCGCGACTATTCCGCTTGGCACAGAACCATTCTCGGTGATCCTGCAGATCCCCAGAGCTTGGCAGGTCGCCAGCTGGAATTCTGGTCCGACGCACTCGCCGGCGTTGATCCGACTCTTGCGCTTCCCGTGGACAGATCCCGCCGGCCGGACCAACCGTCGTCGGCTCGGGACGTGACTTTCGAATTGCCCTCGCCCGTCCACGCGGCGCTCAACGAGATCGCTCGAGCGCATCACTGCACAACCTTCATGGTGTTGCACGCCTGCCTTGCGATTGCGCTGAGCAAGATCACCGGTGCGTCCGATGTGGTCATCGGAACCCCGACGTCCGGCCGAACACACCCTTCGTTCGACGGCGCCGTCGGTATGTTCGTCGGGACCGTGGCGCTGCGAACGCTCCTTCGCGGCGGAGACACCTTCGGTGAGTTCTTGAGTCGGGTACGCGAGGCTGACGTGGCAGCTTTGTCCAATGCCGACGTCCCGTTCGACTGGGTGGTCGACCGCGCGGTCGGTGGGGCCGCAGGCGACAAGAATTCCTTCCTCAGAGTTGTTCTCGCTGTCGATCCGGTAACACCGGATTCCGAGATCGCGGTGGGGACTTTGACGGCCCACGGCACTCCGCTACCTCCCGCGCACCCTCGCTTCGACCTCGAAGTGACTGTGCGCGAGGATCGTACGATTAACGGCGACGCGAGCGGTATTCGCGGCACTTTCCGATATGCCGCCGATCTGTTCGATGCGGGCACCGTACAGAGCTGGGTCGAGCGACTGCGTCGAGTATGTGACTCGATTACCGAGAACTCGTCAATCATGCTGCGCGACATCGATGTTCTCAGCGTTGCGGAGCGCGAAGAACTGCTGGCTTGGGTGCCGGGGCCTTCGATTGTCGCGCAGTCGCTGCCCGACCTCTTCGGGGCCGTCGCAGCCCGGCATCCGAATGCAATCGCGGTGTCGAGTGGCGATACTCGCGTCACCTATGAAGAGATGCGAGTTCGTTCGGAGGGCCTTGCCGCCGTCTTGATCGATCGAGGAATTGGAGTCGGGGATCGCGTGGCGGTCGCCCTGCCTCGATCGGTCGACCTCGTCGTAGCCATCTTCGCCGTCGTTCGCGCGGGCGCTGCGTACGTACCGATCGACTTGCAGTATCCCGACGCTCGCATCCACTACGTACTTGCCGATGCAGGCCCGAAAGCGATTTTGTCGACGGACGAATCAGCTGGGCGGTTCGTTGGGTACGAGCAAGCTGTCATCCTCGTGAACGAGACGGCTGACGCGACGGGCGGTTGGCCTGTTCCGCAGTCGGAGGCCGCCGCCTACGTGATCTACACGTCCGGATCGACCGGAGCGCCCAAAGGTGTGGTGGTGACTCACGACAACGTGTTGGCTCTGCTGGCCTCGACTCGCGAGATCTTCGACTTCGGCGACGAAGACGTGTGGTCGATGTTTCATTCGCACGCATTCGACTTCTCGGTCTGGGAGATGTGGGGTGCGTTGACCACTGGCGGATCCCTGGTGATCGTAGACGGTGACGTCGCGCGCTCTCCCGAAAGATTCGCGGATCTGATTGTGCGGGAGAAAGTCACCGTTCTGAATCAGACCCCGGCCGCCTTCTATGCGTTGGCGGAAGTTACGCCGGAAATGCTGCTTCCGCTCCGGACGATTGTTTTCGGCGGCGATCGCCTCGACGTCGGGCGCGTGCAGGGTTGGTTCGATCGGCACCCGGACGTGCGGGGTGTCAATATGTTCGGAATCACCGAAACCACGGTCCATGTAACCAATTTCGATCTCATCTCCGGTAACGAGACTGTCTCGCCGATCGGGTCCCCACTACCAGGGTTTCGCAGCTACGTGCTCGACGCGTCGTTGAAGCCCGTCCCGCCGGGATCTGTCGGCGAACTGTACGTTGCCGGTCCGCAGGTGGCCGAAGGCTACTTGGGTCAACCAGGGATGACGTCTTCCCGATTTGTGTCTGAACCCGGATTCGAAGGATCGCGGATGTACCGCAGCGGCGATCTGGTCCGTCGGCGAGCCGGTCGACTCGAATATGTTCGCCGCGCCGACGGTCAGATGGCCCTGCGCGGTTACCGCGTCGAACCGGGCGAGGTCGAATCCGCGCTGTTGGCTCACACGTCGGTGGAGCAGGCCACGGTGGTGGTGAGAGAACTCGACAGTGGGCCGACTTTGGTCGGTTACATCACCCCTGAGAACGGACACGACCTCGACAGTGTGTTGCGGACTGCTCGTTCGTTGTTGCCCGCACATATGGTCCCGTCGGCTTTGATGCCGCTTGCGTCATTGCCGGTCACGATCAACGGCAAGATCGACCGAGCATCACTGCCGGACCCGACTTCGCAAGTGCAGCCGTCTCGGCAGTCGCGAGACTTCTTCGCTCAGACAGTTGCAGCCATTCTGAGCGATTTGATGGAAGTTCCGCATATAGATCCGGTCCGGAATCTCTTCGATCAAGGGGCCAATTCCTTGATCGCCACCCGTCTCTCGTCGCGCCTGAACTCCGCTTTGGGCTGCAACCTCGACGTCCGCGATGTGTTCGAGCACCCATTCGTCGATCAGCTCGCCGGCATCGCTGCCGCCCGAATCGGCACGGGGCAAGCGTCTCCGTTGTCTTTGGTACCTCGTCTGACTTTGGTACCTCGCCCAGGCACTGCGGAGGTGCAGCTGTCGGCTCCCCAACACCGAATGTGGATTCTGAATCAGTTGGATACAGAATCCTCCGGCTACAACATTCCGATCGTGTTACGCCTGACGGGTGAATTGGACGTAGCTGCAGCCGAACTGGCAATTCGCGACCTGATCGACCGTCATCGCACTCTGCGGACCGTATACCCGGTTGTCGGCGAGCGTCCGGTTCAGACGGTGCTCGACGCCGAGGACGCGATGCCGCTGTTTCAACTCGAGGCGCTCGCCGGCGACGACACCGAGAATCGTGTTGCAGAACTGGTGGGTTCGGGCTTCGATGTCACCGTGGATCCGCCCGTACGTGCGGCACTTCTCCAGCTTTCGCCTGACGAGTACATCCTGGCTGTTGTTGTCCATCACATTGCCGCCGATGCTCGATCGCTCGAATTGTTGGTACGTGACTTCACGGCGGCGTACATCGCTCGCTCGGCCCAGCAAGCTCCGACGTGGTCGCCGCTCGCGCTCGAATACTCCGATTACAGCGCATGGCAACGGGAATCGGGGATTCCCGAGACGGTATCCAGCTACTGGAAGCATGCTCTCGAAGGCCTTCCCGAGCAGGTGACGCTACCCCTGGACCGTCCGCGTTCGACGTCCGCCCGCGCGTCGAGTTGCCGGGTAGAGATCTCGGGTTCGGTACGGACGAGCCTTCAAGCACTCGCACGATCGAACAGCGGAACCATGTTCATGGTTGTCCACGCTGCACTCGCGGCGCTGCTGGCGAGGTACAACGGCAGCAATGACGTAGCTGTCGGCACTGTTGTGTCCGGACGCGTCACACCTGAACTCGACGAGCTGGTCGGCATGTTTGCCGGCACGATTGTTCTTCGGACCGAAGTCGATCCGTCGAAGTCGTTCGGCCGGTTGGTCGAGCAGGTTCGTCAGCGAGACGTAGCGGCGTTCGCGCACGCAGAGATGCCCTTCGAATCGCTGGTTGACCTGATCGACCCACCGCGATCGCGTTCGCGACATCCGTTGTTCCAGGTGGCGCTCTCGTTCCAGACAACTCATTCCGCCGCGTGGTCCATACCGGGGTTGTCCGTCACTCAGATCTCGCCCGATGTCAGGCAAGCAAATTTCGATCTGCAGCTCAACGTGACAGACGAGGGGATCGGGGGCGGTCTCGGTCTCGAATTCGTGTACAACGCTGATCTATTCGATGATCTGACGGTATCGAGCTTTGCGGGTCGGTTCGAGCACCTACTGAATCAAGTGTCTGTCGACCCCAACGTCGAGGTAGGGCGAATCGACCTGTTGACGAGTGCGGAGCGAGCTCTTCTCGTCCCCGCACACGGCGCGGTCGACCGGCCCGATGCATCTCGGTGTTCCGGTACGACGCTTGCCTCGATGCTGCGATACGGCGTCGAATTCGCTCCGGACGCCGTGGCGGTCGAAGCTGAGGGCAACACACTCACTTACCGAGACCTCGATGCACAGTCGGACGTCGCAGCCGACGAGTTGCGTTCCGGGGGAGTCGGAGTGGACCACGTCGTTGCCTGGACTGCCGATCGGTCCATTGCGTCAATCGTGCGATTGTGGGCGATCGCGAAGGTCGGTGCAGCTCCGGCATTGATGGACCCGGAACAGCCGCAGGCGCGAGTACGCGATGTCCTCGAAGCACTGGGCGACGGCGCGGTCTGCGGCCTCGACGCCGTTGGTGAGCAGGACGCGGACTGGGTGCGACAGCATTCCGAGAACCTCGCGGCCTACGTAGTTTTCACGTCAGGAACGACTGGAACTCCGAAGGCCGTGGTGGTGACCAACGGCGGGCTCGGCGTGATCGCCGAAGACCTGCCCCGTCGATTCTCGGCTGGTCCAGGTTCGCGCGTATTCCATCGCGGAGCGCCAGGGTTCGACATGACGTTGCTCGAGGTGCTCATCGCGAGTGCGTCCGGGGCGACGCTCGTTCTGGCGAAGGACGACCAACTGTTCGGCTCGGGACTTGCATCAGCACTGAGGCGCGAGCGAATTACTCATCTGTGCGCCACACCTACTGTCGTCGCCTCGATCGGCGATCCGTCGCTGCCGGACCTTGCAACGGTGATGTTCGGGGGCGAGCGACTCGGCGGTGCGTTGGCGAAGCGCTGGCAAGCCGGACGCAGAGTGATCAACGGATACGGACCTGCCGAGTCCGCGATGTATTCGCTTGCTACCGAACCACTGTCGATCGACCATCTGTCAGCTGACACTCACGACGGATCCGTCGGGTATCCACTGGCCGGGGTCGACGCCGTCGTGCTCGATGATCGACTCGAACCCGTGCCGCCGGGAGTCGCCGGTGAACTGTATCTCTCCGGTCGAATGCTCGCGCGCGGTTACGCCGGCCAACCGGCCCGAACCGCGGAACGATTCGTGGCAACCAGTTCAGGAGCCCGGATGTACCGGACCGGCGATCTGGTGATGTGGAAGCCGGAAAGCCCCAAATCTGAAGGCAATACGTATCGCCTGCATTATCTCGGGCGAACCGACGTGCAGGTGAAGGTCAACGGTGTCCGGATCGAACCGGGTGAGATCGAGGCAGTCATTCAGTCTGTCGCGAACGTCGATTTCTGCGTCGCCGGGGTTCGGTCGGCCCAGGGGGGAAGTCCTCTGTTGGTCGCCTACGTGCGAAGCTCGGATGCCGAAAGAGTTGACACGGGTCAACTTCGCGCCGCTGTCGCAGAAGTCCTTCCGACGTACATGGTTCCGCATGTCATCGTCGAAATCGAGGGCGAGCTTCCGATGCGGAACGGCAAGGTCGACTTCGCCCGTCTCCCGGCGCCGACACTGGATGCTTCCCGTGCACAGGGGCCGGCCACCGCCACAGAACGCCTTGTTGCCGAAGCTTTTGCTTCGGTGCTCGGCGGGAATGAGGACGACCGCGACGCAGACTTCTTCTCGCTCGGCGGCAACTCGCTGTCGGCCGCGGAGGTTACCTCGCTCTTGAGTAGTTCCCTTGGGCTGGTTGTTCCGCTCCGGACCGTGTTCGAGCATCCAACAGTTGCGGCGTTGGCGGCCCGGATCGATTCGCTCGAGCAGAGTGGCCCGGCGACCGATGTTGTCAGACTGGAACCGCGCCGCGACCCAACGCCCGCACCTCTGTCACGGAACCAGCGTGCGATGTGGGTACTGAACCAGCGGAACACGTCGAGCGGTGCGTACAACCTGCCGATCTGCATCGAGATCGACGGTGAACTCGACGTGCCCGCGCTGCGTCACGCAGCGACGGATCTTGTGGGCCGTCATGACGTCCTCAGAACCCGGTATCCGGGCACTCCACCGGTTCAGGTCGTGGATCCTCCGACCCCCCTGACAATGGAAACGCGACTGGTCGCCGACATCGAGGTCGAGGTGCTGCTGCGAGAGTTCGGCTCGCGCGGTTTCGATGTAGCGGAAGACCTGCCGGTGCGCTGGATGCTGCTCCAGGTGTCACCGGTCAGGCACGTTCTGGCAGTGAGCTTTCATCACATCGCAGTCGACGGGGTGTCGATGCGAACGGTGGTCGGCGACCTGCTGACCGCTTACGGCAAGCGACGAGCTGGACTGGATCCGCAATGGTCTCCGCTGCCGATCCAGTACGGGGATTTTGCCGCGTGGGAGGCAGCACGTGACGTTTCCCCTGTCGTCGAGGAGTTCTGGCGCCGAACGCTCGACGGCGTGACATCTGTGTCGCCGCTGACGGTGGATCATTCTGATGGCGGGCCGGATTCCGTAGCGCAGCGAGTGAACTTCGTGATTCCAGCCGTCATCACCTCGGCACTGCAGGCGCGAGCCGATCGATCGAAGGTCTCGCTGTTTGCGGTGGTTCATGCGGCGTTGTCCGTGGTGCTTGCCAAGCTGAGTGGAAATCCCGATGTCGTGATCGCGACAGCTGTCGACGGACGGCGTACGCCTGAGCTCGACGGCGTGGTCGGCATGTTCGTGGATACGGTGCCTCTTCGCCTTCGGATCGACGGGGACGTGCCGATCGACCTTCTGTTGGGTGCAGCTTTCGATGCTGATGTGGCAGCATTCGAAAACAGCTCTGTTCTTGCCGAATTGGTTGGTGAGCTGCTCGGCGGACGAACCCCCCAGATTGCGCTGGGTCTGCAGAACTTCGCGATCCCTGCCGTGGAGGTGGCTGGTCTCACTATCGAGGCTCGCGAAATCGAGACCGCGACTRCGAAGTTCCCCATGCACGTCTCGCTCGCACCCGCTGTCGACGGATCGTTGACCGGAGCGCTCATCTATGCTGCGAGCGCGTTCGATCCTTCGAGCGCCGACGCGGTTGCTCGACAACTGTCGAGAGTGCTCACCTCGATGGCCGAGGATGTGCCAGTACTCGTTTCGGATCTCGCGGTGGGCGCGGCGCCCAGTTGGGCTGCTGTCGAGGTCGATTCGTCCCGGACGCTGACCCAGATCTTCGCTGCCACAGCGGCGCAATTCCCTGACAACATTGCTCTCGACGACGGACAGCGCACGGTGACGTATGCCGAACTCGACTCTGCCTCGGATGCCCAAGCCTGGGAACTGGTGGCTCGGGGCGCAGGACCGGGTGCCGTGTACGAGATTCCGGCGGTACGGACTATCGCGTACCTGGTCCGAATGTTGGCGATCTCGAAAACGGGCGCGGCATTCGTGCCGATCGACCCCGACCTGCCGCCGGCACGGCTGAAGCAACTGCGCACAGTGCTCTCCGACCGCAGCCCCGTTCCCGGTCGGCAGTATCCGGATTCAGTAGCGTACGTCGTTCACACGTCCGGGTCGACTGGTGAACCGAAAGGCGTTGCAGTCACCCACCGAGGACTGGGCCTTCTTACCGACGACGCAATCCGGAAGTACGGCGTGACTTCGGACTCGGTTGTGCTGCACGGTTACAAACCGACGTTCGATGCGGCGATTCTCGAGATGATGTTGGCGATCGGCGCCGGGGCTACCTTGGCGGTCGCTCCTCGGGAGGCTTTCGGCGGAAGGGCACTCGAAGAATTTGTCGCAGAACGCGGCGTCACTCACATGTTGTCCACTCCGGCCGTACTCGACACCATGGCTCCGGAGCGGTTCGACTCGTTGGAGGTGGTTGCGGTCGGTGGCGATGTGCTCTCACCTTCCACCGCGCGTGCGTGGAGTCGACGCGCGCGAATGCTCAATGCGTACGGACCGACGGAATGCACGGTGGTCACGACCGTCGCCGAGGTGGATCATCGGGTCACCATCGGAGTTCCGCTCGCCGGAATCGGTGCAGAGGTACTGGATACGCGACTGCGTCCGGTGCCGTGGGCCGGGATCGGTGAGTTGTACGTCAGCGGGCCCGGGCTTGCGATGGGCTATGCCGGAGATCCCGCCGGCACCGCCAGCTCGTTCGTCGCAGCACCAGGTGGACGCCGCCGTTATCGGACCGGTGATCTGGTTCACCGCCGCACCGATGACACGCTCGGATTCGTCGGACGCTCCGACCGTCAGATGAGCGTGCGAGGAATCCGCGTCGAGCCTGCCGAAATCGAATCAGCTCTGCGGCGGTGCACGGGCGTCGAGGCTGCGGCGGTTGTCCTCGTCGACGAGATCGCCGTTGCGTGCGCGGTTGGCGATGGTGTGGAGGCGGATCAGCTGACAATCGAGTTGGCCGCGATGTTGCCTGCGTATCTGATGCCCGGCCGCGTGATCGTATTGGAGTCGATCCCGCTCACGACGAATGGAAAACTGGACGCAGATGCGTTGCGGCGCCATGTGTTCGAGAGCCAGGCGCCCGATGCAGCAGTGACGGTTTCGGAGGAACTCGTCACCGCTGTCATGTCGGAACACGTGTCCGGAAGTTTCGGCGCTCTGCACAACCTGTTCGAATCAGGTGGTGATTCGTTGGCCGCAGCAGCGGTGGCAGGTCGACTCGCCTCGATCTTCGCGCGGGATGTGCCTGTTCGCGCCGTCTTCGACAATCCGTCGCCGCGAGCGATGTCTCAGTGGCTGTCGGCGAGCGCGTCCGATGGCAAGCGCCGCGAACTGACTCGACGTGATCCCGGTATGCCGGCCCCGCTGGCGCCCTCGCAACAACGACTCTGGCTGATCAATCAGCTTCAGCCGGAATCGACTGCGTACAACCTGACGTTTGCAGCGGTCCTGGCAGACGACATCGATCGTTCGGTCTTGAGCAGCGCCCTCGGCGACGTCGTCGATCACCATGCCGTGTTGCGAACTGTGTTTGTTCCGGGTGAACTCGGTCCACAACAGGATGAAATAGACTCTGTTGCAGTCGATCTCACCGCTGAGTGCGTCGACGATATCCGTGCGAGCGCTTCGGCCTTCGCGACTGTGCCGTTCAACCTCGAACGAGATGTTCCGTTCCGTGTGCGTGTGTTCAGCGAAAAAGCTGGAGCCGATTCTGCAGGATTGACTGTCCTGGTACTGGTTGTTCACCACATCGCAATCGACGGTGCGTCGATGGGCCCGATCCTTGCCGATTTCGCGGCAGCCTTCGAGGCGAGGGTGCTCGGAGGGGAATGGGATCGCTCCGCCGGCGGGATCAGCTACGGCGACTACAGTCTCTGGGCGAGAGAGAGCTTGGGCGATCCGGAGGATCTTCTGAGCGTGGCGCATCGGCAACTCGACTACTGGTCGAACGCACTTGATGGCGTCGAGGATGTGTTGGCTCTACCCGTCGACAACCCCCGGAGTCCGGTGTCTTCACGATCCGACGAGATGGTGACGGAAGTCCTCGACGGCGCCATCTACGACGCGTTGTCGGCGTTGGCTCGTTCGCATGGCGTTACGGTATTCATGGTTGTCCACAGCGTGATTGCCGTGCTGCTCGCTCGCGAGTGCGTCACAGACGACGTCGTGGTGGGAGCAGCTGTGAGTCTGCGGAACGATCCGGCGCTGCTGAGCGTGGCCGGCATGATGGTGGGTACTGTCGCATTGCGCACGAGGATCAACTCCTCCGACCGCTTCGCTGCTGTCCTGGACGAGGTTCGCCGTGTCGATCTGGAAGCAATGGCGAACGCGGACGTCTCGTTCGACGATGTAGTTGCGAAGGTCGATCCGCCGCGCAGGATGAACGAGCATCCCCTGTTCACGGTCATGCTGGCATATCGGCGAGCGCTCGACGTGCCGCAGATCGACGGCATCACCGTCTTCGACATCGACAAGACAGGGTCGTCGACCGGTTACGACTTGACGTGGGACCTGGTCGACACCGGTGACAGTCTGACGATTCGATTGCTGTATGCCACAGACAGATTCCGCGCGTCGACGGCGGAACTGTTCATGCAGCGGGTGACACGTATCGCCGAAGCAGTGACAGGTGAACCCGAGATCGTGGTCGGGGAGATCGAATTGCTGTCCGGTCTCGAACGCTCGGCGCTGACGGCTGCGAATCCTCGACACGTCGAACCGCTGACGATTGCGGACATTTTCGAACGCGCGCTGCGGCAGGCACCCGACGGCATCGCGCTGGAAGAGAACGGCAGGCGCTGGACCTATCGCGACCTGCACGAGGAGTCGTCGCACTGGACTCGCGAGTTGGCGGTCCGAGGAATCGGACCCGATGACGTGGTGGCCGTTGCGCTCGGTCGCGGGCATCTGTGGATCGTTGCGCTGTGGGCGGTAGCGCGGGCAGGCGCAGCGTGGCTGTCGCTCGATCCGGCGCTGCCGACAGCGCGCCGACAGACGATGGTCGAGGAGTGCGGTTCGGTTGTCGGTTTGACAGCGCGAGGTGCATCCGAGAGTTTGCCGGACTCCGTCGAGTGGGTGGCGATGGATGAATCCTGCACTGCTGGTGGGGCTGTCGAGGTATCGGCAACGCCGGCTCATCCCGACAACCTCGCCTACGTCATCTACACGTCGGGTTCCACGGGAAGACCCAAGGGTGTCGAGGTTTCACACCGCGGCATCATGAACGTCTACACCGCGCACGCCGAGATCGCCGAGCTCGATCGTGGCCCCCGAGTCCTGCAATTGGCGTCGTCGACCTTCGACGCGTCGGTGATCGAGATTCTTCTGGCGGCGGCAGGGTGTGGAACGTTGATTCTGGCTCCTGACTTCGTCTACGGGGGAGAGGAACTCACGAATCTGCTGATCGCTGCCGACGTCACACATCTGATCGTGACGCCAACGGTCCTGGCCACAGTCGATCCGGATGCAGTGCAACCGTTGATCGTCGAATCGATGGGGGAGCCGCTCTCTGCCCGCCTTGCGTCGGCGTGGTCACCCCGACATCGCATCGTCAACGGATACGGACCGACCGAATCAACGATCGCGGCATCGATTTCCGCGCGGATCACTGACGGGGACGTCACCGTCGGCACCCCGGTACCTGGCACGACGGCGTTTGTTCTCGATCAGAGGCTCCGACCGGTTCCGGATGGCGTTGCGGGAGAACTATTCCTCGCCGGCGAGAATGTGGCACGAGGGTACGTCGCCTCTCCGGGTCTGACTTCCGAGCGTTTTGTCGCCAATCCTTATGCGGTGGGGACTCGGATGTATCGCACGGGTGACCTCGTGCGTCGTAGGCGTCACGACCGAGCGCTCGAGTACCTGGGGCGCAACGACGCACAGGTGAAGGTGCGGGGTGTCCGCGTGGAACCGGCGGAGGTCGACGTGGCTCTGTCAAGCCATGGAGCAGTGATCTTCTCGGTTACCGTCGTCTCTGACGACGGGCACGGATCCGCTGAACTCCGGTCGTACGTAACGCTGGCGGAAAACGGTTCGGTGACGGAATCGGAGCTTCGCGGGTTTGTCTCCGGCCTGCTGCCGAAGCACCTGCTGCCTTCTTCGGTGACGGTGATGGGAGTGGTCCCGTTGCTCGCTTCGGGGAAGATAGACGTAGCGGCACTTCCTGCTCCTTCGCCGCAGGTAGGGGCGAGTGTGGATCGACCCGTCTCGGATACCGAACGTCAAGTGGCACAGGCATTCGAGGGCGTGACCGGCGCGAAATCGGTGGGCCGCTACGACGACTTCTTCGAGCTCGGCGGGACATCCATGGGTGCAGTTCGAGTGGCTTCGCGCTTGCGTGAGACCCTGAACAGGGATTTCCCGGTTCAATGGATTTTCACCGATCGAACTGTGGCGGAGCTTGCCTCTCGGATGGATCTCGTTCATGCCGACGTCGTGGAGGGTGATTCGTTCCATTCGGATCCGCTGGACACGATCGTCATGTTGGGCGGCAATCCTGATGACCTAAGGCCGCCGTTGTTCTGTGTGCATCCGGTCAGCGGAATTGCCTGGTGCTACGTCGGACTCGTCGGTCAGCTCGAAGGTCGACGGGTATACGGCATCCAGGCAACGGGTGCAGGTGAGCTACCCGGCACGGTGGCGGAGTTGGCGTCGGGGTATGTCGATGCCGTACGGAATGTGCAGCCGTCGGGTGAATACCATCTACTGGGTTGGTCTGCCGGTGGAACGATCGCGCTCGAGATGGCGAGCCAACTCGAAGAGACGGGCGATCTGGTCGGTTCGGTTGTCATGCTCGACGCGCTGTTGCCGGAGATGATGCCATCGGTACAAGCGGCTCCGAAACCTTCCGAACTGTTTGCACAGATCGGACTAGCTGAGGTTGAAACTGAAACTGCAGCATTGACTTTCGTAGACGTTGCGGCAGAGATCCGAAGGCAGACCGGTATGGATTTCCTTTCCGATACGGTTCTCGAATCCGTAGTGGGGCGGGTTGAAAAACTGTCGCGAATCGTTCGGGACCACACGCCGCGGCGCTATTCCGGCTCAGTGGAATTGTTTGTGGCGCAGCATGATCTGCCTGAACATCGTCACCTGGTCGAAAAATGGTCCCAACTGGTGGGGCCGCTGCGGGCGTACCTGGTCGACTGCTCTCACGCGGAAATGTCGAGCATGGAGGCTTTGGCGAGTGTTGCGAAAGTCCTCGTCGACAATCCTCAAGGCGTCGAATCCGAAGCGGGGGAGAGCAATCATGCTGGGGTGCAGTAGATCTGCGGTGCCGGGACTTTGGTCCGGAGTTGTCACACCCGGGGTCCCCATGCTTCCGTTCCACAAGTAGAACCCGTAGCATTTTCCTTGTGGCAGTAAGCCATTCAGAAACTATCTCCGGAGGATCGTATGTTGGGTTCCCTTTTTTCCATCAGCTCTGAAATCGGTGTCCCGTCCGTTGATGCGCTCTTCGAGGCTGCTCGGACCATCATCGGCGCGATCTTCGGCCTGAGCTGACACGTCGCAGCGACCTTCCCCCGCGGTGAAGAAAGTCCCTGTTCTCCGACAAGGAGAACAGGGACTTTCGTGCAGCGTGCCGGTGAGTGGTTGCGTGGCGGCGAGTTAGTGTCCTACCGGCCGTTCTGTAGATACGCGATGGCTATCAGCGATCCGACTTCGTCGTTCACGTCCTCGGTGCTGGTGAGCCCGATCTTGTGAGTCGACTGCCCGGGAGCTTTGGCCGGCACCAGAAGTTCGGAACCGGGGGCCTCGACAAAACGTAGTCCGAGGT
The DNA here is from genome assembly GCF_056401335.1 of Rhodococcus sp. P4_F3_2. Lineage (NCBI taxonomy): Bacteria > Bacillati > Actinomycetota > Actinomycetes > Mycobacteriales > Nocardiaceae > Rhodococcus > Rhodococcus sp. P4_F3_2. The sequence continues at coordinate 50,204 of NZ_JBFUJN010000029.1, read as the reverse complement.
CGACTCGGGCTTTGGTGGCCGCTGCGATGGCAGCAAATTGGCGAGCGCGAACAAAGGGCGTGTATGTTCCGCGGCCTTCGACGCGAACATCGGTTCCGAGCTCTTCGATCAGACGTCGGGCTGCATCGAAGATGGGTCGCAGCGCTGCCTTCGGACCGCTGTACTGCTGGTCGATGTATTGCTCGACGGTCGGCTCCACCCATCCGGACTGTTTGGCAGTCTCGAATGCAATTGCCCACTGCGAGTTCTGCGGTACACCGTGCTCTGCTTTCAGCCACTTGCGGACTTCGTTCTGATCGAGCGGGTCGACCCCCGACGTGCGTACAGCCTCAACCCATTCTTCGAGAGTGCGTCCGGTACGGTCGCGCATGGACGAGGTGACTGCGGCCATCATGTCGGAGGGTTCCATGCGTCTGTTCTACCGGTTGCCGCTGTGCACGGGTAGCTCGCTCAGTCGATGCCCAGCATCGCCCTGAGCGCGTCTGCGCCGGTCACTTCGACGGGGTACGGCGGTGCGACAAAATGTTCGCGCCTGAGGGTGAAGAGTCGACGCACGGTCATTCGGCCGTCGGCAGCCAACTCCTCGACTGTGCCGTCGGCGCGGTACCCGACTTTGGTCGACACCGTGATCGAGGCGGGGTTGTCCGTGAACGCCGACGACACGACGCTTCGTGCGCCCAAAGAGTCGAATGCGAATGTGCAGATTGCCTGTCGGGCAAGAGTGCCGATGCCCCGGCCTTGGAACCCGCGCCCGATCCACGAGCCGGTTTCACCGGTACGACTTTTGGGAAAGTCCGTCGCGGCGAACGCCTGGCAGCCGACAATTTCTCCGTCGACGACAATGGCTGTTTCGAATTTCCAGTCGGCCGTGGTCATCGCTCCGCGGACCGACCAGTGGTATTGGATGAATCTTCGCGACACTTCGGTGGGAGTGCCCACCGTCCAGGGGACGAGAAACGGCATCTGTTCGGCAGGGTGAATGCCGGCTCGGACCAGCGCAGCGAGTTCGGGGAAATGGTCGTCGCGCACAGGGACCAAGGTGACGGGCCCACACGTGATCGTGACTCCGTACGGAGGCCAGATCTCTGTCAGTGGACCAACCATCGTCTTCAGGCTTTCGTTCGTGTACGAATCGGTTCACAGTCTGGCATGCCCGGCCCGTCCGAGTGAGCGACTTCTGGTCATCGAGATTCTTTTGCCCTCGCGGTACGGAGTCGTGACATTAGTGTGTGGACGGTGACTACAGACAAACCGGTACGTCTTCGTGAAGGTAGATCGCCTGACAGGCTTTCGCGCGGCGTGGTGGCCGGATACGCAGCGGGAAGTGTCGGCACGGGTGGATTCGGCGTGCTTCCAGGTCTGGTACTGGCGTACTACCTGACCGATACGCTCGGCGTGGCCGCGGCGCTCGCGTCGCTTGTGGTCATTGTCCCGAAAATCGCCGACGTTCTGATCGATCCGCTGATCGGGTCGATCAGCGATCGAAGCTCTCATCGAACTGGTACGCGAGTGCCACTCATGCTCGCAGGCGCTCTGGGACTGCCGTTGCTCTTCATTCTCACGTTCTCAGCCCCCGTGTCTGCGGGCCCCGGAGTCGGGGCGTTGTGGGTGCTCGTCTTCTTCCTGCTCGCGGCCAGTGCCTACAGCCTCTTTCAGGTTCCATATATCGCGTTGCCGACCGAGTTGACCGGCGATTACCACGAACGCACTCGTTTGGTATCGGTTCGAATTGCGGTGCTGGCCCTGACAATTCTGGTCATCGGCGCTGGTGGACCGGAACTCCGCGACGCTGCCGGGGGCGGAGCACGCGGTTATCTGGTCATGGCGATCGGGGTGTCGGCGCTGATGTGTGGGGCAATGATCTGGGCAGTTCGCGGAGCGGCGCGCCACACGGTGACTCACGCGGACGCGCCGGTCGGCTCGTTGCTCTCGCAGTACCGGGACGGGTTCGACGCGATACGACGTACCCGCGCGTTCCGATTGCTGGTCATCGTCTTCGTGCTCCAAGCACTTGCCACCGCTGTGATGTTGGCGGGTGCGCAATATCTGGCGACCTATGTGATGGGCAGCGAAGGCGCGCTCACCGGTCTGTTCGTTGCACTCGTCGGACCAGCTCTCGTCGTCATGCCGCTGTGGTACCGGTTCTCGCATCGGTACGGAAAGCTTCGCGGTTACGTCGTGTCCTCGGTTCTGTTTGTCGTCGCGACGGCGTTGTTGACCCTTGCGGCTGTCAACGCCGGTTCGTGGATCTACGGTGCCGTCGCCCTTGCCGGCGTCGGATATGCCGGCATGCAGGTTTTCCCGTTGGCGATGCTTCCTGACGTCATCGAGGACGACGCGCGAATCGGTGGACGCCAACGTGGTGGTTCGCTCAGTGGTATCTGGACAGCCTCGGAAGCCGCAGGCCTTGCCCTGGGGCCCGCGGTGTTCTTGGGTGTACTCGCGGTGACCGGCTTCGTTTCGAAAACTGCGGGCGAAACTGTCGTGCAACCGGAATCAGCGCTGACCGGAATAGCCCTTGGCTTCTCGGTCGTCCCGGCGATCCTGGTTGCGATCAGCCTGGTCGTACTGCGGAACTACCGCACCGAACAAGAATCCACTCACGAGAACGTAGGTGAACGATGAGTTCCACTCAGGCCGAGGAACTTCAGGGCAAGATCGTCGAGAGCACGAACCTCGAGAAGAGGGCGGCCGACATCTTGACTCGGCTGCGTTCGCTTCGTGAGCAGGACGCCCCGACGCACGGAGGCCGGGTTCTGTCGTACGTGTACGACAGCGGTCTCGCAACCCTCGACGAGTTGGCAGCGGACGCAGCTCGATTGGTTCAGCCGGTCAACGGTCTCGACCCGACGGTGTTCCCGTCCACGGCGGTGATGGAGCGTGAGTTGGTTGCGTTCGCTCGCGAGTTCCTCCATGGAGCTTCAGACCCAGCCGCTGATACAGACACAGATACAGACACAGACACCGGAGGCATAGTCGTCGGAAATGTCACCAGCGGCGGAACGGAGAGTTGTGTGTTGGCCGTCAAGGCAGCTCGCGACTTCCGCGGCCTCCCGCCGGGTGAGGGTTCGCTGGTTCTTCCGACCACCGCGCACGCCGCTTTCCACAAGGCAGCGCACCTACTCGGACTGGAACTCATCCTGGTACCCGTAGATCCCACGTCGGGGCGCGTGGGAGCACACGATATTGCGACGGCAGTTCGGAAGGACACGGTTCTGATCGTCGTCTCGGCGCCCAATTACCCGTTCGCGGCACTCGACCCGATCGCCGACGTCGCGGAAGTTGCTCGTGCACATTCGATTCCATTACATGTCGACGCCTGCATCGGTGGGCTTGCGTTGCCGTGGTGGGGTGATCTGCCGCCCTGGGATTTCCAGGTGCCCGATGTCACCAGCATGTCGGTCGACTTCCACAAGTACGGATACTCGCCCAAGGGCGTCTCGGTCTTGCTGCACCGTGGGCGTAACCTGCATCGCAAGCAGTATTTCGGGCTCACGGACTGGCCGGGGTATCCGGTGGTCAATCCCACTCTTCTCGGTTCCAAATCCGTTGCTGCACTGGCCGGAGCGTGGGCGATTTCGCAAGTTCTCGGGCAATCGGGGTACGCCGAACTGGTGTCCCGGGCGCAGCGGGCCACCCGTGCGCTGATCGAAACGGTCCAGAGCATCGACGGGCTTCGCGTCGTGGGCTCGCCGGTGGGGCCGCTGTTCGCGGTCGCCACCGATGGTTCGGTGCCCCTCGAACGTCGAGTCGATCCGCATCGCTGGGTCAGCGCTGTCGGTGCCCGCGGCTTCGTCCTTCAAGGGCAGCCGGCGTCGACGCAACCTGACGGAACTGTATTACCTCGAACAACCCACCTCACCGTCACCCCGGTGACCGAGTCGGTGCTCGGCGAGTTGACCAATGCGCTCGTCCTCGGTGCCGACGACGTTCGCGGCTTGGCGGCAGCCGAGGCGCCGCCGGCCCTGGCAGAATTGGCCGGAGCATTCGAACGTGGCGATGTCACCGTCGCCGATGTTCTTGCGTTGCCAAGTGACGCTGTCGCGGCAGCTTTGAGGTCGGCGGGGCTGGATCCTCGGGGTTCTGCTGATTCTCCCTTGGACATGGCGGCCGTCCTCGCGGCAGTGGAATCGCTGCCACGTGAGGTGACTAAGAGACTGCTGGTGGAATTCCTCGCCGGGCTGGTGGAGCCCTGACACCGCTATGAATACCGAAACCTCGATGAATACCGAAACTGCGATGAACACTGCCCAAAACTCGGACAAATGGCGCGAAAGATTCGCGAATCGGGCGTAAGTTTTCTGTCATCGGCTAACCATCTTTTGTCGGAGGGGTTGATCTGTGACTGGTGCCGCGACCAAAATTTTGACGGTTTTCGAGGAAGTGATCGGGGTTCCGCTTCCGGTTCGCGTGCGATGTTGGGACGGTTCGGAGGCAGGTCCGCCGGACGCCGCTGCGCGGGTACATTTCCGGAATCGGCGTGCCCTACGCCGAGTCCTGTACTCTCCCAACGAATTGGGACTGGCGAGGGCATACGTGTCCGGCGATCTGGACGTAGACGGCGATATCTTTGCGCTCCTCGATGTCCCGGATCTGGTCACGCGGCTCGGTGAGAATCGTTTGTCGGCGTTGCCGTTGCGCTCGCTGGTGCGCGCCGCCGGTACTTTCGCCGGCTTGGGGGCGGTGGGTCCACCGCCATCGCCTCCGTCGATCGAGATGCGTCGTAAGCGAGGCAAGCGGCACAGTAAATCACGCGATTCGGCCACGGTCTCCCATCACTACGACGTCGGGAACCGCTTCTACGAAATGTTTCTCGGGCCGAGCATGGTCTATTCGTGCGGGTACTGGCCGGAAGGGGTCGAATCCCTCGAAGCTGCTCAGTACGCGAAGCTGGATCTGATTTGCCGCAAGCTCGATCTGAAGCCGGGAATGCGACTGCTCGACGTCGGTTGTGGCTGGGGATCGATGGCACTGCACGCTGCCCAGAACTACGGCGTCGACGTCGTCGGAGTGTCACTGAGCAACGAGCAGGTCGAGTACGCCAAGGGACGAGTTGCCGACGCGGGTTTGGCCGATCGTATCGAGATTCGGGTGCAGGACTATCGCGACGTCGACGACGGCCCGTACGACGCGATTTCGAGCATCGGCATGTCCGAGCATGTGGGCCTGGCCAATTTGCCGGTGTACACGGCAAAACTCTTCGACCTGCTCGTGCCGCAGGGTCGTCTGCTCAATCACGCCATCGCGGCTGTGAAGTCTTTGTCGGACAACGTCGATGACGGACGCAGTTTCATCGACAGGTACATCTTCCCGGACGGTGAGATCCTTCCGCTGAGCAAAACCATTGATGCGCTGGAACTTTCAGGTTTCGAGACGCGTGACAGCGAGGCGTTGCGCGAGCATTACGCCTTGACACTGCGCGCGTGGGTACAGAACCTTCGCGAGAACTGGGACGCATCGGTCCTACAGGTCGGTGCTCCCCGCGTGCGTACCTGGTTGCTGTATCTCGCTGCCAGTGCCCTGGGTTTCGAGGAGCCGCACAGGCTTACGATTCATCAGGTCCTGGCCGTGAAACCAGGCGATCGGGGGGCCAGTGGCATGGCCCGCTCGCGTAGCAGTTGGTATCGATCGATTGAAGTCCCGCAGATCGAAACCGGTCCGCGCGTCGACTGAGGCCTATACGTTGGATTTCCATGAGCACCCGGAAGGTTGTCCTCGCGGCACTGAAGGTTTCGGCCGTTGCGGTATCGGCGCTGTTGTCGACCTCGCTACTGTTCACACCGATATCGAACGCCGAACCTGTGAACGACTTCGTGGCCGGGGGGGGGCCCGCGCCCGACGGTCGTGATCGGTCCGGGCACTCAGGGCCAAGGTGATCAGTGCGCGCCGTCGAGGATGTTTCCCACTGCCGGTCAACTCCGCCTGGCGGAACCCGGGAATCCGTCGAACTACGGTGCCGGTGTGGACAGTGTCGGTGTCAACTACGAGTCCGCATTTGCTTTCGCATTCCTAGCCCAGGGCGTTCGCGTGTTTGTCACCGACTACATCGGACTCGGAACACCCGGTATCCATACCTACGTCAATCGCGCCGAGGAAGCCCACGCGATGTTGGACGGTGCACGCGCTGCCCGAGCCTTGGCGAAGGCAGGAGAGGACGATCCGATAGCGCTGTGGGGCCATTCGCAGGGCGGCGGCGCCACTGCCGCTGCAACCGAACTGGCACCCGAATACGCGCCTGAGTTGAATCTGGTCGGGAGTTACGCGAGCGCGCCCCCGGCAGACCTGGCAAGCGTTCTGCGTCATATCGACGGTACCGGCCTGATGGCCGCGATCGGCTACACGATCAACGGCGTCCTCGACCGATATCCCGCCGCCCGAGAGCCGATCGAATCTCGACTCAACGACTACGGCCGGTCCGTGCTCGCCGACGTCGCCGGGCAATGCCTCATCGATTCCCGAACCAAGTACGGGAAGCAGTCGACGGCGTCGTGGACCACGGACGGCCGGCCACTTGCCGACGTGGTGGAATCGGTACCGGAGATCCAGCAGGTGATCGAGGAACAACGCATCGGGCGGCGAACCCCGGCCTCGCCGATTCTGGTCAACGGAGCGCTCAACGACGATTTCATCCCGTACGAGCAAACCCGGCGCCTGGTTCAGGACTGGTGCGCGCGCGGGGCCGAGGCGACGTTGTTCACCGACACCCTGCCTGCAGTGAATCCGGGGAGCGGTAACAATCACCTCGCGCCGGCCGTAGCGGACTTCGGTGTCGGATTGCGGTACGTGCTGGACAGATTCAACGGCAAGCCATTGGTCGGTGCGTGCAACGCCTGAGACACCTGCTTCTCGATTACCTTGCGGCGTAACCACCGTCTCATTGCGAACGGTGGTTGACTGAGCCCGTGAACGATCGATCGCACGACCTTCCGATCAACCCGGTTCCGCGGAGTGAGCTGGGTGCCGGGCCAGCGCTGAGAGTGTCGACAGGTCTGGTGCTCGGTGTCGCTGCAGGTGTCGTCACGGCGTTGGTCGGCTACCCCCGGTTCGCTTTCCTGATCGGCTGGGATGTCGCGGCGATGGTGTTCACGGTGTGGACGTGGATTCTGGTCTGGCCCTTCGATGCGACGCTCACCGCGAGCCACGCAACGCGGGAAGAACCGGCTCGCAACGTCGCACACCTGCTGATTCTCGGCGCTGCCGTCGCGAGCCTGGTCGGTATCGCGTTCCTGCTCTTGGCGGCACCCGACGGACATCACTACCAAGTCGTGGCGGCATCGGTTGCAGTCGGCAGCGTCGTGATCTCGTGGCTGGCGGTCCACACGCTGTTCGCCCTCGGCTATGCGCGCCTGTACTACTCGGGCCCCGACGGCGGAATCGATTTCAATCAGGAAGAACCGCCGCGGTACAGCGATTTCGCCTACGTGGCCTACACGGTCGGGATGAGCTTCGCGATTTCCGACACCAACTTGAAGTCGTCGGACATGCGCGCGATGGCGCTCGGCCACGCATTGCTGTCGTACCTGTTCGGTTCGGTGATCGTGGCGTCCGTCGTCAACTTGATTGCAGGCCTGTGACCGATCAAGCCGTGTGACCGATCAAGCCGCTGCACGCCCGATGCTCGAGAGGAAGCCGGCGGCTCCGAAGAACAGGCCGGCGAACACTCGATTGGTGGTTCGCTGCTGTTTGGGGGATCGCATCAAGGTGAGCACCCGTGCAGCCAGCCCGGTGTATCCGGTCATCACGATCACGTCGACTGCGCACATCGTGGCGGCGATGATCAGATACTGCGGAAGCAGCGGTGCCGACGGGTCCAGGAACTGTGGGAGCACAGCGAGCATGAAAACGACGGCCTTCGGGTTGCTCGCGTTCACGAGAAAACCGCGAAGCATCATCATCGGGCCCGAACTGCTCGCGGTTGCCTCGTCGGTCTCCACCTCGGTAGGCGTCGATCGCCACTGCCTGATTCCCAGGTAGACGAGGTATGCCACACCGAACCACTTGATCAAGGAAAAGGCCACGGTCGAACTGGCGAGAATTGCACCGACCCCGGCCGCGACAATTCCGATCTGCAGCAGCAATCCCAACTGCAGCCCGAAGATGTTCCAGTATCCGCGCCGCAAGCCGTAGGCAAGCCCTGACGACATCGACGCAATGGCGCCGGCCCCCGGTGACAGGCTGATCACCCAACTTGCTCCGAAGAACGCCAACCAGACGTGCCAACTCATGTCGAAAGTCCTTTGATCGGGGAATACTCCCGACAACCAGCACGCACGGGATCAGAAAAGTGTAGACGGACTGTCCTGCTCACTGCTCGCGACAGTGCAATGATCGGGAGATGACGTCGTATCCCGTACTCGACCTGACACCCGACGAATTACTGACCACAACGCGGACCGTTCGAAAGCGTCTGGATCTGACCCGTCCCGTGCCGTTGGACCTGGTGAAGGAATGCCTCCAGATCGCCCTGCAGGCGCCCTCCGGTTCGAATCGCCAGGGGTGGCAGTGGATGGTGGTGACCGATCCGGCACTGCGTGCAGCAGTCGGGCAGATCTACAAGGAAGTCACCGACGAGTACCTTGCTTCTCACGGTTCGGCGGCAAAACTCTTCGCCGATGATCCCGATCGCGCGCCGATCCAACAGCGAGTAGGCACCAGCGTCGCGTGGCTCGGTGAGCACATGGGCGAGGTGCCGGTTCTTCTCATTCCGTGCATCAAGGCGGGTAAGACGTTGCCGGAGGGGAACCAGGCCGGTCTGTGGGGTTCTCTACTCCCGGCCGCGTGGAGTTACGCTCTGGCCGCACGGGCACGTGGACTCGGTACGGCGTGGACGACATTGCACCTGCAGCGTGAAGCGGAAGTTGCCGAGCTGCTGGGTATTCCGGCCGGATTCCATCAGGCGGCGCTTATCCCGACGGCGTACTTCACCGGCGAGACGTTCAAACCCGCCGCCCGTGAACCGGTCGACAACGTGCTGCACGTGGACCGATGGTGAGCCTGATCTACTCGGCGATCTGCTCGATCGACGGGTATGTGGCTGATGAGCAGGGGAACTTCGACTGGGCGGTTCCCGACGCGCAGGTCCATTCGTTCGTCAACGAGCTCGAGAGGGGAGTCGGCACGTACCTGCTCGGGCGCCGGATGTACGAGACGATGATTCCCTGGGAGACGATGATTCCCTGGGAGACGATGATTCCCTGGGAGACAACGGCACACGAGGACCTTCAAGGTACTTCCGCATCGGTAGGTTCTTCGGTGCCGGACGAGTTTGCCGGAATCGAGGCGGCGACAGTCGAGTTCGCTCAGATCTGGGGTGGCATCGATAAAATCGTGTACTCCACGACGCTGAACGAGGTATCGACGGCGCGCACAACGATTTCCCGGGACTTCGACGCCGACGCCGTTCGTGCGCTCGAGAGCGAAGCGGTACAAGATATCTCGATCGGCGGGCCGACGATCGCTGCAAGTGCATTCGCGGCGGGGCTGGTCGACGAATGCCGACTGTTCGTCTGCCCGGTCAGCGTAGGAGGCGGATTGCCTGCCCTTCCGCGCGGGCGACTGGACCTGCAGCTGCTCGAAGAGAAAACCTTCGACGGCGGCGTCATCTATCTGCGGTACGCCGTCCGCTAAGCCGCGATCATCACCGCCGTGACTACTGCGAGTAGAGCGATGTAGGCGGCGGCATGGATCCGGTCCGGGATGGCGCCGACAATTCGCCGGCTCAGTGCAATCGCAGGTAGAGAGCCGGCCAGTAACGCGCAAACGGCGAGAAGGTCGATTGCGCCGAGTCTGCCCGCTGACAGATCCGAGGCGGTGCTGTGCCCTGATGAGGCCGCGTACACTGCAGTCGCGACGACGGCGACAGGCAAGCTCAACGGGTTGGCGCTCGCGGCGGCGTCGGCCATCGGAACTCCGCCGCGACGCATCATCGGAACCGTCATGACGCTCCCGCCGACTCCGAGGAAACTTGCGACGGCGCCGATGCCTATCCCGACAGCGCGGACGCCGTGACGGTCAAGATGTTCTCGAGGTTCAGGTGGTGTCAGAAACCCTTGTCGCAGAAGGCTGTCGAGGATTGTGACCACGAGGTAGAGGACAAAAAGAATCCTGACGGCGCCGTCGTCGACGTGACCTGCCGCAACCGCTCCGAGGCCTGCTCCGACTGCGACGGGGCCGATCAGTGGTCTGATGTACTCCGCCCGAAGCCGTCCTGACTTCCTGAATGCGATTGTGGCACCGAGTGAATTGACTACCATCACTGCCGCCGAGGATGCGACGGCGACATGCATCGGATCGATGGCGTCCGCCCGAAGTGTGGATGCAGCGTAAACGACTGGGACGGTGACAAACCCGCCACCGAATCCGAACAGAACGGTGGTGACTCCGGTCAAGGCGCCGAAAGCGAGAAGGATGAGGGCGTAATGAAGCACTTGATGAACGGTAGCGATTTCTCCGCTGGCGCACATTCGAAGGTTCGCCACGTTCCATTGTCAATCAGACACGGACTCGGTAGGTTCCTCCGGTGCGCAACATCTCGATCAACGACGTCGATCACTCACCTCGCGGTGTTCTCGCAATCGGAAGCGACTACCCACCCGGTCACGTGTTGGCCGCCCACGAACATCGACGAGCCCAGTTTCTCTTCGCTGTGAACGGTGCGATGAACGTCGAAACCAATGACGGTGAGTGGACGGTTCTGCCGTCCAATGCGGTCATGATTCCCGCCGGTGTCGCTCATGCCGTGACAATGGACGGCGTCAGCACGCGAAGCCTCTACATCGAACCGTCCGCAGCGCCGTGGTTCCCGGTCAGGTGCCGAGTCGTCGCAGTATCGTCGCTCCTGCGTGAGCTGCTCGTCGCTGCAGTCGACATGGATGTCGAGTTGAACGTGGAGGACGACTTCCCGGCACACGGACGCGGCGCCGCGGTATTTCAGCTGATCCTGCACGAACTTCGCGATCTTGCGCCCCTGCCTGTGGAACTTCCGCTGCCTCGGCACCCGGGATTGCGGGCGTTGTGCACGCGGTATCTCGCCGGCCCGTCGATCCACGACTCGCCCACGCGGTGGGCCGAGCAACTCCACATCAGTGAACGAACACTGCACCGCTTGCTGATCTCGGAAACGGGGATGAGCGCGTCGTCGTGGATGCAGCGTGCCTGCATTCTTCACGCGCTCCCGAAACTCTCTGCCGGTGCCAGTGTGACAGCCGTTGCGTCTGAACTCGGATACTCGACGCCGGCTGCCTTCGCAGCGATGTGCACCCGAGTTTCGGGTGCACCGCCCAGTAGCTATCGGGCGCGCGTCACGACACAGACACCGGGATGATGTCGGCGACGACGTCGTGGATGAGACCGTCACGGACTTCGAAGGTTTCACGAATCTCCACGGTCATGAGGCGAGTGCCACCGATTCCCGCGTCGAGCAGATAGGTGGTCGAGACGATGTCCCCGGCTTCCGACATCTCTAGGTCTCGTACGCCCTGGATAACGCGGTATTGGATACCGTTTTCGAGGTCGGCGGACATCTGTGGTCCGGAGAACCCCGTCTTGAGTCCGGCTTCGACGCGCGTCGCATCCGGGGCGAAATGAACATCGGAAACGTCATGGGAGACCAGGGCGTCGATGTAGGCACGTGCCTGCGCCTCGCGGGGTGAATCGGCCGGGTTGGGGGCTGCTGTCGCAGCGCCTCCGGCAACCAGGATCAGGGCAGCCGTGGCAGCGGCAGTTCCGGCGATATTTCGCAGTGTTCGCATGGGACATCCTAACGACGAGGTGTGGAGGAATTTCGGAAAACGGCCGTCATCGAGTAGCCGTACAGCTGCGGGGAGGATCGACGAGCGAGCAGAAAGCCGGGGCCATGACGGGCACGTAGTCGGCCCCGACGCCGTTCTCGTGAATGATCCGGCGGTAGGTGTCGACGCCGTCGGTCGGGATTCGCGCCGCAGTGGGATCGCCGAGAACATCGACCGTGTAGAGGCCGAATCGAGGTCGGTACGAACCCCATTCGTAGTTGTCGGTGATGGACCAGTAGTTGTAGCCGATCACGTCGGCACCGTCTTCTCGGGCGCGTTCCATCCAATAGATGTGATCGCGTAAGTGATTCGCGCGTGTGTAACCGTCGGCGCGCGGCGCTCCGTTGTCGGTAGGCATGCCGTTCTCGACGATGTAGAGGGGGAGTTCCGGATACTTGTCCGAGTACCGCATCAATGCGTCGTACAGGCCTTCGGGTTGTGGTGTGACGTTGTAGAACTCGTCGAGTGCGGCGTACGCGGCAGTCGGATTGTTCAGGGCCACACCGTAGTAGTAGTCGATCCCGAGAAAGTCGAGCTTGTCGCGCACCCGATCCGTGAATACCGAATCGATCGCCTCGGACACGCCGGGAATGAAGGAGAAATTACTGCTCACGCGGGCACCGGGATCGAGAACATGGATGCGGTCGTAGATCGCCCGGTGGGCTCGGACCAATGAATCGAACATCGACGGTGCCTGGGTGAGTGCGATTCCGCCGTAGGTCAATTCACGCTGAACATACACAGTCGGCTCGTTGATCGTGATCCACAGCGCCCCGATTCCGGAGTACCGCTCGACTACCTTCTCTGCGTTGACCAGCCAATCGGCTTCCGTCTTCGGATTTGTCCAGCCGCCTTGATCGACAACCCATCCCGGATACACCCAGTGGTCGAGCGTGATCATCGGAGTCATGCCCCGCGCGCGGATGTGAGCCACCACGTCGTCGTAGTACGCGAATTCGGTCTCGTTCCAGATCCCGGCGGCGGGCTGAACTCGCGCCCACTCGACGCCGAATCGGAAAACCTTCGATCCCAGATCGGCCGCCCGGTCGATGTCCTCGGCGTAGCGATGCCGGAAGTCGACCGAATCACCGATTTTGTCGTGGGTTCGTCCGGAATCGGAGTATCGAGACCAGTTGCTGTCCGGTGACGAACCTTCTGATTGGAATCCGGAGGTGGCAACGCCCCAGAGGAAGTCATCCGGTACCTCCGCCGAGGCGCGAGTGGGAAAGGCGAGCGCCCCGAGCAGGCACGTCAGTGCCATGAGTGCAGGCGTAACAGACCGTGACAGGGCTCCCATGCCTGGGAGACTAAGTCATACAAGTGTCCAGTCGCAGGCGTTTCGTCCGATCCGCCCGCGACTGGACCGTGTCACTCAGTGACCCAGCCGCTCAGAAATTCCGCTCAGAAAACCATGGTCATCGATCCCGGATTCCACGTCCCGGAGCGCTGAACGGTCGCTTCGTCGACCTGGGCAGGCACTGCACTCGGATCGATCGGTGTGTACTTCTCGATCGAACCCCAGTCGCGAGCCCAGTCGTTGTCGAGGTACGACGGAATGGTCTGAGCGGTCAGGAGCAGATCGATCCACCCCAACGGTCCACCGCCGTAGTGGTCCTGCCATGCGCTGGTCACGAGCGCGCCGGAATGGTCGGGAAGGATCCGATACTCGGGGACCTCGGCGATACCGACCCGATGATCGAAGGGGCGTTGGCACGGGAATGCCAGTCCGACAGCCCAATCCAGCATGACGGGCGCCTGTGAACCGACGACGTCGTTGAGCTTCTGAGTCTTCGGAACCCGCGGCGGGGTGACGGCCACCCATTGGTCGGGCTTGCTGTCGTAGTCGCTGACGACAAGTCGAATGCTGTTGGCTTCGACGGGAATCTGGTCCAGCGGCACACGCAGGTTCCGCCATGACGGTGCCGGACCGATGTCGAGGGGCGCGATCTTTCCGAGTGTTTCCACAGCGTCTGTTTCGGCATCGTCGACGCCACGCGCTGTTCCGTATTCGACCTCGATGTTCTGGCCGTAGGTGACGATTCCGTCCTTGTCGACCGACCGAACACGACCAGCGGTTGCAATCGAGATGATGTCTCCGCGTGTGGCGTTCTCGCCCACGTCGGGGAGTTGGTACCAGTCGCTGGTCAGAGTGCCGGGGGAGGGCTGACCGTAACTACCCATGACGGGTGTTGTCGCCGGGTCGAGACCGAACGGCAACGCGACCGAACTACCGTTGACTCCGGTCTGTCCGGCGCCACCGCCGGTTCCGGCCGAGTTACCGGCGGTGTCCTCGGAGGTGTCGACGGTGTTCGCGCCGCCGGTAGCCGTGGCTTCCTTGTCTGCTCGAAGGTCGGAGGCGACGCCATTCGGATCGAATCCCGTAGCCCCACCGGCGGAGAGTGCTGTGGCGACGCTGCCCGAGAGGGGCGTCAGCATCGAGGCGTTCGGATCGGTCTCGAGCAGAACGTCGTTGGCGAGTCCGCAGTGTTGGCCGAGAACGGCGTCGACGTTTGCGCGGCCCACCGAATAGGCCGGGTACTGGGTGATCGCGCCCTTGGCCATGGACAGCACCTCGAAGAGGACCATGGCACCTGCGGCAATCGTCAGTGGCGAAATGGCAAGCAGTCGAGCGTGCTTCGCGGACGGTTCCTTCCCGGCGGTGTACGGCTCACGGAAGAAGTACCACGCGGCGACGCCGAGCATCAGCACCGTCAGCCCGAGGAGGACGGTGCTCGCGCCGAGTCCGCWGATCGACACCGGCTTGTCCCACCACGGAACGCTGTAGCTGGACACGTAGTAATAGCTGTTGCTGCCGGTGAATGCGACAGCCAGGAGAAACAGTACGGCCGCCGCGAAGAGGGCCCGATTGCGCGGCGAGCGCAGGAGTTTTGTTCCCACGGCGACCGCCGTCATCATCGCCAGAACGGCGGTGAGTCCGGCAAAGATTCCGAAGTGGTGCGTCCACTTGGTCGGCGAGAACATCAGCAGTGGCAGTGCGCCGATCGTCAGCCCCACGACGCGGCGTGACGGACCGGCGGCCAAACCGGGAATCCGGCCGCCCTTGCGCAGCATCATCGCGGTGCAGACGCCAAGGCACAGAACCATGACGAACACACCGAATCTGCGAGTCAGAGAACCGTCGACAGAGATGTTGAAGAGGTATTGGTAGCGGAGGTACTCGTCGAACCAGGGCTGGTTCGGTGAGATCGAGTGGACGCGTTGCATCTCGATGACGGCGGCGAGGCTCTGATCGCCGAACGCGGGGATGAGGATCGACAGTCCGGCAGCTAGCAGTGGCCCGACGGCCGCGATGTAACCGGTGGTGCGGGCACGTTCGATGATGATGCGCATGATCGGGCGGATTCCGGCGATCAGTGCGGCGAAGCAGATGAGGCCGGAAGGCCCGGCGGTCAAGGTGAATCCGGCGATCAGAATCGCGACTGCGACCGGCAGAAGTCGTCTCGTCGCAACTGCGCGTTCGATCGAGCACCACGTCAGCAGGACGCCGAGAGCAACGATCGGTTCGGGGCGCAGTCCGTTGTTGAACGGAAGCCAGAACGCGAGGAAGACAAGCGCGCCGGTCCACAGGGCGAGCCGGTTTCCGCGAATTGCGGCTCCCAGTCGAGGCGCGACCTCGCGGCTGATGACGAGCCAGGTGATGATGCCTGCCAACAGAGCAGGCAGACGAACCCAGGGGCTTGCAGTGCTGACGTGCGCCAGGAGTCCGAGGATGTTGTAGTACGGCGTTCCGAACGGGGTCTCGGGGACCGCGAACCACCGGAAATAGTTGGACATGTAGCCCGATTGCTCGGAGGCCCTGGCCATCGTGAACTGGTAGCCGTCATCGGTGGTGGTAGCGCCGATGAAGTGCCAGAGCACCAGAGTTCCGACGACGACGCCGTCGAGGACGGTGAACTTCCACCATCGGGCGGGCAGAAATTTGCGTGTGCCCCGGCCGTCGCGGTTGTCGAGGCGGTGCAGCGCGAAGAGGGACACGACAGCCGTGAGTGCCCCGAGAATCATGGCGAGAGTCTTGATCACCGACGGGCTCGACGTGAAGCGAGAGTCCGCCTCGATCGAGACGTTCAAACCGGCTGATGCCGAATCGAGGTCGCTGAAGACGCCGACTACCTGTGGTCGGCTGTCGCCCTCGATGACGCGCGGTTCGGAACCGGTGGCGCTGAAGGTGGTTCGGGTCGGCTCGGCGGCGAGCGTGAGTGCGCATCCAGTTTGCAGATCAGCAACGGGTGTCGAGAGCAGCACTTGATCGCGCAGGACAACGTCGACCCGAGCGGGAGCGTCGGCGGATTCGGGGGAGACAGTGGCAACAAAGCCGTAGCGGCGCGCATCGGCGGCACCCGGGGGAGCCGTCGAGACGAGTGTTCCGCCGGTGGCGGCCAACTCACTGATCGACGCGCACGGAATCGATGCCTCCATGCGCAGCGGTGTGTACGAGACCAATGGCGCCTCGACGCTTGTCGTCGACCCGGCCTGCGGCCAGTTGACGACGGCTGTGTCCTGCTCGATCGGCAGGAACGGCACTGATCCGCACAAAACTATGCCGAGGATCGATGCGACAATCGCAACGATCCGTGCTCGGTTCGGTCCGCTGGATCGCTGAGGGGTCGGCAAGGCCGGAGGTGCGGTCGTGGCCACGTCACTGTCTGTCACGACTTTGGACCCTAGCTGTGCGTGACGTGTTTGTTATAAAAGCGCGAGTAATGGGATGGTCGTGTTCCCGGTGCCGTTCCGCGGTGCGGGGGTTGTCGGCGATCGAGGCGGGGGTGCTGTGCACGAAGTTCACGAGTCCATTTCGTTGAGCCCACTTCTGCGGCGTTCGACGGCCGCATTGTGCGTCGTCCTCGGAATTGTCCTGGTGATTGTCTGCGGGTTCGCGGCGATCGTGGAACACGACCCGGCGGGCTACGTCGGCGCCGTGTTGTCCGCGGTCCTGTCCTTCGGGTTGGCCGCGTACATGTGGAAGGTGCGCGTGATCATCACCACAGACGTCGAACGAGTGTCGATCGCGCTGTCTCCGGGGCTGCGTCAGGTATTTCGGTGGGACGAAGTTGTGTCTGCAACTGCAGTACATATCKGGATGGGCTCCGGAATCGGTTATCGAATGACCGGCCCAGGTATGCGGGTAATTCTCGCGTCACCCGGCGCCGGGGTCCGCTTTCGTCTGCACGACGGACGCGAAATCTCGGTGGCGACCGACCGAAGGGACGAGCTGATCGAACTCGCCCGGCGGCGGGCGCCGGACCTGCAGTGAGCGTCGCAGGTGGACCGGTGAAAAATGGGGTGCGCCTATCCTGGATAATTGACATCAGTTCTGTGTTTCAGGCGCGTTGTTCAGGCCTGTAATGCCGGACCGGTTTGCTGCCGCTTGCACAGGCACCCCGTTTGCGTACGAGAGGAACTCTCATGCTTGCCCGCACCGACCTGCGTGGTCGTACCCCATCCACGGCCGAACTTCGCGCCGCGCTTCCCCGAGGTGGAGTGGATGTGGACGCGGTGCTGCATCAGGTTCGCCCGATGGTCGAAGCTGTTCGTGATCGCGGGGCAGAAGCCGCCCTCGAGTTCGGCGAGAAGTTCGACGGCGTTCGTCCGGCTTCGGTTCGTGTACCCGCAGCCGAGCTCGAGCGCGCACTTCGTGAACTCGACCCCGCAGTCAAGGAAGCACTCGAGGTTGCGATCGAGCGCACCCGCAAGGTGCACGCCGATCAGCGTCGCAAGGACACCGTCACCGAGGTCGTTCCGGGCGGCACGGTCACCGAGCGTTGGGTTCCGGTCGAGCGCGTCGGGCTGTACGTACCCGGCGGCAATGCCGTGTACCCGTCGAGCGTTGTCATGAACGTCGTGCCGGCTCAGACGGCCGGCGTCGGGTCGCTTGTTGTCGCCTCGCCGCCCCAAGCCGACTTCGGCGGATTGCCGCACCCGACCATTCTTGCCGCCGCAGCCATGCTCGGCGTCGACGAGGTGTGGGCCGTCGGCGGCGGGCAGGGCGTCGCCCTCCTTACCTACGGCGGAACCGACACCGATGGAACCGAGCTTGTCCCGGTCGACCTCATCACCGGTCCCGGCAACATCTACGTCACTGCGGCCAAGCGTCTGTGCCGCGGACTGGTCGGCATCGACGCAGAAGCCGGTCCCACCGAGATCGCGATCCTCGCCGACCACACCGCTGACCCGGTCCACGTTGCCGCCGACCTCATCAGTCAGGCCGAGCACGACGTGATGGCCGCCAGCGTTCTTGTCACGACCAGCGTCGAATTGGCCGACGCCGTCGACAAGGCTCTGGCTGCGCAGCTCGAGATCACCAAGCACCGCGAACGCGTCACCACGGCACTGACCGGCAGCCAGTCGGGCACGGTACTGGTTTCTGATGTTTCCGCTGGTCTGCGCGTCGTCAACGCTTATGCGGCCGAGCACCTCGAGATTCAGACCGAGGACGCAACCGGTGTCGCAGCTCAGGTCACCAGCGCTGGTGCCGTGTTCGTCGGCCCATGGGCGCCGGTCAGCCTCGGCGACTACTGCGCCGGCTCCAACCACGTTCTGCCGACGGCCGGGTGTGCACGTCACTCCTCCGGTCTGAGCGTGCAGACCTTCTTGCGTGGGATCCACGTGATCGACTACTCCGAGTCGGCTCTGAAAGACGTTGCCGGACACGTCATCACGCTCGCCAATGCGGAGGACCTGCCCGCTCACGGCGAGGCTGTGCGTCTACGATTCGAGGCTCTGCGATGAGTAGTGCTCCTGGAGAATCGATTACGGTCGACGCCCTTCCGATTCGCGAGAACCTGCGTGGAAAGTCGGCATACGGCGCACCGCAATTGACGGTGCCGGTTCAGCTCAACACGAACGAGAACCCGCATCCGCCGACGCAGGCGCTCATCGACGATGTCGCCGAATCCGTGCGCGAAGCCGCGAAGGAACTGCACCGCTACCCCGACCGTGACGCTGTCGCGTTGCGGACGGATCTGGCGGCGTACCTGTCGAAGCAGACGGGTGTACCGGTCACCGTCGACAATCTGTGGGCGGCAAACGGATCGAACGAGATTCTGCAGCAGCTGTTGCAGGCATTCGCAGGTCCGGGACGTAGCGCGATGGGTTTTGTTCCCTCGTATTCGATGCACCCGATCATCGCCGACGGTACCGATACCGAGTGGGTCGAGGTCTTCCGTCGGGACGACTTCGCACTCGACGTGGATGCTGCCGTCACAGTGATCGAGGAACGTCGACCGGACGTCGTGTTCGTGACCAGTCCCAACAACCCGACCGGACACAGCGTCGGTATTGCGGAACTACGACGCATCCTCGACGTGGCGCCGGGCATCGTGATCGTCGACGAGGCGTACGCGGAGTTCTCCGCTGCCCCCAGCGCGATGACGCTGATCGACGAGTTCCCGGCCAAGCTGGTTGTGACCCGCACCATGAGCAAGGCTTTCGCGTTTGCCGGTGGCCGACTCGGCTATCTCGCCGCCGCTCCCGCGTTCATCGACGCACTGTTGTTGGTGCGCTTGCCCTATCACCTCTCGGTGGTCACGCAAGCGGCGGCACGTGCCGCCCTGCGTCACGCCGACGAGACCCTCGGCAGTGTCCACGCCTTGTCCGCCGAGCGTGATCGGGTGTCGAAGGCACTGGCGGACACCGGTTTCCGAGTGATTCCCAGTGACGCGAACTTCATCTTGTTCGGTCAGTTCACCGACAGCGCACAGGCGTGGAAGGAATACCTCGACCGCGGGGTTCTCATCCGCGACATCGGCATCCCCGGATATCTGCGGGCCACCGTGGGACTCGAAGCCGAGAACGACGCGTTCATCAAGGCCAGTGACGAAATCGCAGGCACCCAGCTGGTCGACACGAATTCAGGAGAGACGGCATGAGCGATCGCATCGCGCGGATCGAACGAACAACTCGGGAATCAAGCATCGTCGTCGAACTGAATCTGGACGGGACCGGCATCGTCGACGTCTCCACCGGCGTTCCGTTCTTCGACCACATGCTCAATGCCTTGGGTACGCACGCCAGCTTCGATCTCGACGTCAAGGCGAAGGGTGACGTCGAGATCGACGCCCACCACACCGTCGAGGACACCGCGATCGTTTTCGGCCAGGCGCTCGGCCAGGCACTCGGCGACAAGAAGGGCATCCGTCGTTTCGGCGACGCTTTCATCCCGATGGACGAAACGTTGGCGCACGCGTCGGTCGATGTCTCCGGTCGCCCTTACTGCGTGCACACCGGTGAGCCCGACTACATGGTGCATTCCGTCATCGGCGGGTACCCGGGTGTTCCGTATCACGCGGTGATCAACCGCCACGTGTTCGAGTCGATCGCATTGAATGCACGTATCGCACTGCACGTTCGGGTTCTGTACGGCCGCGATCAGCATCACATCACCGAAGCCGAGTACAAGGCCGTTGCGCGCGCTCTGCGTGAGGCGGTCGAGCCGGATCCGCGCGTGAGTGGCGTGCCGTCGACGAAGGGCACACTGTGAGCGTCCTCTTCACCTACCTGCTGTTCATCGGCGCGGGTATTGCCGTGGGCGGCGCCTACTCGATGTTCAAGGTCAACAAGCTTGCGTCGGGAATCCTTCTGGCGTTGGCGGTTCTGGCGGCGGTAGCGGGCGCACTGCGTCTGTGACGCGAAAAGTGACTGTGTCTGAGACGCAAAAAGTGACTGTGTCTGAGACGCAAGATCCTGCTCCATGGCCGGGGTTGCTTCGCACTCCGGGCATGATCGGTGTCCTGATCATGGCGGCGGCAGCTTTCGGTGGCTGGTCGTTGCTGTTGCCGGTGGTGCCGTTGCTGGTTGCGCATTCCGGCGGACCGGATGCGCTTGCCGGATCGGTGACCGGTGTCTTCATGGCGGCCACGGTCGTGACGCAACTGCTCGTGCCTCGGTTGTTGCGGACGCAGGGCTACCGGCGCGTGCTGGCGGTCGGATGTCTGCTCCTCGGTCCACCGTCGTTGGTGCTGTTGATCTCGGCCGACGCCGGCCCCGTCCTGGCGGTTTCCGCGGTGCGAGGAATCGGTTTCGGCATGCTGACTGTTGCCGGCAGTGCGCTCGTGGCGGAGTTGGCGCCCAAACGAATTCTGGGCCGTGCCACCGGCGCTCAGGGAATCGCGATCGCAGCGTCACAAATGGCGGGGCTTCCGCTGGGGCTTGCGATCATGGAACGGTGGTCGGCAACACCGGTGTTCGTTCTCGGTGCGCTGATCCCGGCACTCGCGCTGGTGGCCATTGCCGGGTTGCCGAAGATCTTCGCCCAGCCCACCGGCGAATCCGCCCGGTTGAGTGTGTTCGTCGTCTTGGTCCCGGTGCTCGCTCTGGCGTGTGTGTCCGCGTCGTTCGGCGGGCTGTCGTCTCTACTGCCGATCGCAATTTCGGAGCGCGCGGCCGTTGCAGGTGTGGTGTTGGCGACCGCCAGTGGATCGATGTTGATCGGCCGGTACTCGGCGGGCCTGATCGCCGATCGTCTCGGCAGTGGTCGGACACTCGCGCCGGCATTGGCGTCGTCGACCATCGGATTGGTGCTGTTCGCGATCAACGTCGACGGCGGGTCGACGCCGGTCTTGTTCTGCGCGGCGGTCCTTTTCGGGCTCGGGTTCGGGGCGGTGCAGAACGAATCCTTGGTCATGGCGTTTCAGGCTGCCGGCCCGAGGCAACTCGGATCCGCCAGCGCGATCTGGAACATCGGCTACGACGCCGGCACCGGAATCGGTGCACTGGCGTTGGGATTCGTGGCCACGACTGCCGGCTATGCGTGGGTCTTCGCGGTCTCCGCGGTCGTTGTCGCTCTGCTCCCGGCACTGGCCGCGGGCGGCAAAGTGATCGGCAGCAGGGTTGCCCGATAGAGTTGGGGCATGAGCGCTTCCACGATTGCTGTACTCGATTACGGCTCCGGCAACCTGCATTCGGCTACTCGCGCACTGGCGCGCACCGGGGCGCAGGTGGAGGTGACCAACGATATGAAGGTTGCATTGGCGGCCGACGGTCTGGTGGTGCCCGGCGTCGGTGCGTTCGCGGCCTGCATGGAAGGTCTGCGCGCAGTGCAGGGTGACCGAATCATCGGTAGACGCTTGGCCGGTGGCCGACCGGTGCTGGGTATCTGCGTCGGCATGCAGATTCTGTTCGACAGGGGAGTCGAATTCGGTGTCGAGGCGGAGGGCTGCGGCGAATGGCCTGGCACCGTCGAGAGGCTGCAAGCAGAGGTTTTGCCGCACATGGGCTGGAACACCGTGGAGGCTCCGGAGTCGAGCACGCTGTTCAAGGGTATCGACGCCGACACCCGCTTCTACTTCGTTCACTCGTACGGTGTGCAGAGTTGGGAACTCGCGCCGTCCGAGCACATCGCACCTCCGAAGCTGACGTGGGCAGATCACGGCGGAAAGTTCCTCGCTGCCGTCGAGAACGGTGCGTTGTCGGCAACGCAGTTCCACCCCGAGAAATCCGGCGACGCAGGCGCCGAGTTGCTGAGCAACTGGGTGCAGAGTTTGTGACCGGGAGTTCCGGCCCGAACCGTGGCGACGACTTTTCCCTCGCTCGTCTGGCGTTGTTCTCGCTCGGCGCCGCTGTGGCTGCGTTGGCGGTCGCCACCGTCGTCATCGTCGTGCTCAAACCCTCGCCGGGTGTCGGTCTCGCGATCGGTCTCGTGGGGGTCGTTGCTGCGATCGCGGCAATGGGCGTCGTATCCAAGCGGATGACCCGAAAAGCGTTCGGTGACCCGGAAGACGGTTCGAGGTCCTGACCTACTAGGGTTACCGCACGTGAGCCTGGTCCTTTTGCCTGCTGTAGATGTTGTCAACGGTGAAGCTGTTCGCCTCGTGCAAGGAGAGGCGGGAAGTGAGACCGGTTACGGGTCGCCCCGCGACGCTGCTCTTGCGTGGCAGAACGACGGTGCCGAATGGGTGCATCTTGTCGACCTCGACGCCGCTTTCGGGCGTGGGTCCAACAGTGAACTGCTGGCAGGCGTCATCGGCGACCTGACGGTCAAGGTGGAACTCTCCGGAGGAATCCGCGACGACGCTTCCCTGGAAGCTGCACTGGCCACCGGCTGTGCCCGCGTCAATCTCGGAACCGCCGCTATCGAAGATCCCGAGTGGTGTGCCCGTGCATTGGCCAAGTACGGCGACAAGATCGCCGTCGGACTCGACGTTCGTCTGGTCGACGGCCAGTACCGCACCCGTGGGCGCGGCTGGGTCACCGACGGCGGCGATCTGTGGGAGACCCTGGCCCGTCTCGATCGCGACGGCTGCACCCGTTACGTCGTCACCGACGTCTCCAAAGACGGCACACTCACCGGTCCCAACCTCGAACTTCTCAGTCAGGTCTGCGCTGTCACCGACGCTCACGTCGTCGCCTCCGGTGGTGTGTCGACCATCGAGGATCTGCTCGCCATTTCCAGCCTGGTTGATCAGGGTGTCGAGGGCGCGATCGTGGGCAAGGCGCTGTATGCCGGTCGCTTCACTCTCCCCGAAGCGCTGGCAGCAGTTTCCGGATAGATTTTCCAGATGACTCCGACGCGTGACCTCGACGAACTTCTCGCGATTGCGGGTCGGCTTCTCGATGGCGTCCACGATCAGTTCGTCGCCGGTGTCGGCGCCCCGAGTGCGGTCCGCAAGGGCTGGGGTGATTTTGCCACCGAGGTCGATCTTGCGCTCGAGAAGCGGTTGACCGCGGAGTTGTTCGAGCAGACCGGCATCGAGGTGCACGGCGAGGAATTCGGCGGCCCAGACGTCGGTTCGGGGCTCGTCTGGGTTCTCGACCCCGTCGACGGTACTTTCAACTATTCGGCCGGATTGCCTACTGCCGGAACACTGTTGGCGCTTCTCGACGATGGTGTCCCGGTGCTCGGATTGACCTGGCTTCCGTTGATCGGTCACACGTACGCCACTCGTGCCGGCGGTCCGTTGTTGGTCAACGGAATCGCCGTACCGCCGCTGGAGCCAACCGATCTGGCGTCGTCGATCGTCGGATTGGGTGCCCTCAACGTCAACAGTCGCGGCCGGATCCCCGGCAGTTTCCGTCTCGACCTCCTCGCCGAGATCAGCAAAGTGTCCTCGCGGATCCGGATACACGGCTCCACCGGAGTCGATCTCGCTTTCACGGCGGCCGGCATCCTGGGCGGAGCGATCGTCTACGGCCGCAACGCGTGGGACAACGCGGCCGGGGTCGCTCTCGTTCGCGGTGCGGGTGGGGTGGTCACCGATCTGGCCGGCAACCCGTGGACCGTAGAATCGGAGTCGGTGCTCGCTGCCGCCCCGGGCATCCACGGTGAGATTCTCGATATCCTCAACGCGCTCGGTGATCCGCGCGCTTCGTCCTCAGGAGGACCACAGTCATGACCCTCGCAGTTCGTGTGATTCCGTGCCTCGACGTCGACGCCGGACGAGTGGTCAAGGGTGTCAACTTCGAGAATCTTCGCGACGCCGGAGATCCGGTGGAACTCGCGGCAGCGTACGACGCTCAGGGCGCCGACGAACTGACCTTCCTGGACGTCACCGCCTCCACGTCGGATCGTGGCACGATGCTCGAYGTCGTAAGTCGTACTGCCGAGCAGGTTTTCATTCCTCTGACCGTCGGCGGTGGAGTGCGCACGGTCGCGGACGTCGATCGTCTGCTGCGTGCCGGTGCCGACAAGGTCAGCGTCAATACCGCGGCGATTGCGCGCCCGGAACTGCTCAAGGAACTGAGTGAGCGTTTCGGCTCGCAGTGCATCGTCCTCTCGGTCGACGCCCGCACCGTTCCCCAGGGGCAGCCGGACACACCGTCGGGGTGGGAGGTCACCACGCACGGGGGCAAGCGCGGCACGGGCATCGACGCTGTCGAGTGGGCCGAGCGTGGTGCCGAGTTGGGAGTGGGGGAGATCCTGCTCAACTCCATGGACGCCGACGGCACCAAAGCGGGCTTCGACCTTCTGATGATCCGCGCTGTCCGGGCAGCAGTCCACGTACCGGTGATCGCCAGTGGCGGTGCCGGCCTGGTCGAGCACTTTGCCCCGGCAGTCGAAGCGGGCGCAGACGCAGTTCTCGCAGCGAGTGTCTTCCACTTCGGCGATCTGAGCATCCCGGAGGTCAAGGATGCGATGCGTGCCGAGGGAATCGTCGTTCGCTAGGCGTTCTCGGCGCGGATTCCGTCGAACATGAGGCGGCTGATGGCTTGGTTCAGCGTGGTGCAGTCGACGGACGAATCGGCTCGCAATCCTTGAATCGCACTTGCCAGCATCATGCCGTTGACGGCCTGCGCAGTGTTGTCGACGTCGAGGTCGGCGCGTAGATAGCCGCATTCGACTCCGTGATGCAGGTACGCCGCGGTCAACGATGCCGACTGGTCGAGTAGATCGAGCATCCGGCCAGTGAGATCGGCGTCGACGCCTGTCGTCTCGAAGAGCAGAACCCGCGGAATGCGCGGGTCGTCGAAGAAGATGCGGGGGAGCGCTTCGGCGATGCGACCGACCTGGGCGCGGTACTCGTCCAACGTATTTGCTGCGTCAGGGGCATTTTCGACGGCGAGTGCGCTGATGATCTTTGCGATCAGATCGTCGATGACGTGGTCGATGATGTCGCGCTTGTTCTCGAAGTATCGGTAGAACGTGCCGTGACCGATTCCGAGAGTTGTTGCGATATCGGCAATTCCGGTCGCGTGGTAGCCGCGTTCCGCGAAGCACTCGAATGATGCGTCGATGATCTCGCGGCGCAATTCCGCTTTTTTTCGTTCCGCTCGGGTCATGGCCTTCGTCACGTCTGGAATGATACCGTTCTCAATAACGGAATGACGTGTCAGTTTCTGATGTGCAGTTCACGGGTGCGTGGTTCATGGGTGTGCAGTTCATGAGAGGGATTCTCCGATGGCAGTGCAGTACGACGCAGTAGTGGTGGGGGCGGGCTTCGGCGGAATGGGTGCGGCCATTCAACTCAAGCGGATGGGCCTGGACAACCTGGCGATCCTCGAGCGTGAGGACGATCTGGGTGGAACCTGGCACGTCAACCGCTATCCCGGTTTGGCTGTCGACATCGCGTCGGTCACCTACTCGTATTCGTTCGAGCCCAATCCGAACTGGTCCAGGCTCTTCGCACCGGGTGCCGAACTCAAGAAGTACGCCGATCATGTCGCGGACAAGTACGACCTGCGGAAGCACATGACGTTCGGTGCCGTGGTCAACGGAGCCCGCTGGGACGAAGATTCCTCGCACTGGGTCGTATCCGTGGAGGGGGCACCGGACATCACTGCCAAGTACCTCCTGACTGCGACGGGTTTCCTCTCGCAGCCTCATCGACCGGACATCTCCGGTATCGACGAATTTGCGGGCAAGATCATCCACACCACCGCCTGGGACGATTCCTACGACTTGTCGGGCACCAAGACTGCAATCATCGGAACCGGCGCCACCGCCGTGCAGTTGATCCCAGAGGTGGCGCGGCAGGCCGCAGAGTTGACCGTCTACCAACGCACCCCGATCTGGGTCGTTCCCAAGATCGACGTCCCCATTCCGAGCGCAGTGCAGAAGCTGTTCTCGCGCATTCCGCTCACCCAGCGAATCGCCCGCGCTGTCAGTTCGTCGATACTCGAAATGATCATGGTCAGCGCGGTCCTGCATTACAAGCAGGTCAAACTGTTGAACAAGGGCGCTGCAGCCGCATCACGAGCGTTTCTGCGGTCGCAGGTCCGTGACGCGCATCTCCGCAAGCAACTCACACCGGACTACGACTTCGGGTGCAAGCGACCCACGTTCTCGAACAGCTATTTCCGTACCTTCACCAAAGACAACGTGCACCTCGAAACCACGTCGATCGACCACATTGCTGCCGACGGAATCGTCACGGCCGACGGCCGCAAGACCGAGATCGACACGCTGGTGCTGGCAACGGGATTCAACCTCTGGGATGTGAACTTTCCGGCCATCGAGGTTATCGGCCGTGAGGGCCGAAACCTCGGTAAGTGGTGGCGCGACAACCGTTTCCAGGCCTATGAGGGGGTCGCGGTTCCCTACTTCCCCAATTTCCTCACGCTCGCCAGTCCGTACTCGTACAGCGGGTTGTCCTACTTCACGACTATCGAATCCCAGATGCAGCACATGGATCGACTGTTCGGCGAGGTGAAGCGGCGTGGCGCGGAGACGTTCGAGGTCACCGAAACCGCCAACGCCGAGTTCCTGGACCGGATGACGGCGAACCTGGCGGACTCCGTCTTCTACGGCGGCAGTTGCCAGACTTCGCGGAGCTACTACTTCAATCAGCACGGGGAGGCGGCGATCCTGCGGCCCACGTCTACACGCAATGCGTTTGTCGAAGCGAAACGCTTTCCGCTCGAGGATTATTCGATCAGCTAGGCGGGCATGCCCCGTGTTCGGCTATCTCGCCGATCTGACTCCGCTCGGAACCGATATCACGGGATAGCGGTTCTGCCGGTTCAGTCGGGAAAAGACCGAGCTGTGTATCAGTTGGCTCACCGCGGAGGCAGCGCCTTTTCGCGGTGAGCCGATCACGATGGTGAAGGCGTCGTACTTGTCCGCGGTCGCGAGGATGACACCGGCCGGGTCGCCGTAGGTGCAGTCGTATGTCCAGGTGTCCGTGTGCGAGGCAAGTGTCGAGGTTGTCTGTTCGCGTTGCGACACCATCTCGTCGTGCAGACGCGTTTCGAACTGTGGTGAGTCGGTTTCGACAGGCAAGTCCTCGGACGTGATGCAGTGAACGACGTGGAGTGCTGAATCCTCCTTGGCGGCAAGCGTCAATCCGTAGCTGACGACATTCTTGCCGCTCAGGCCTGTGCCGATCCCGACAACGATGTGGCGGGTCGGGACGCGATCGGTGCTCGCGTTCACGAGGTGGCAGGTGTACTCCGGGTGTGGGCCGTCATGACGTTGATGGTTCATGTCGGATCCTCTTCCAGAGCGAGAAGCGAAGAAACTTCCATTCTACGGCGACCAAGCAGGGGAATTCCACGGAAGTCACAGGTGGAAGGTATAAACGTCATATGAGTCTTGATCCCGCAATCGCGGCGAAGCTGAAGCGAAACGACGCCGGACTGTTCAGCGCGGTTGCGCAGGAGAAGTCGACCGGTGATGTGCTGATGGTCGCGTGGATGGACGACGAAGCGCTCGCGCGAACACTGGAAACCCGTAAGGGGACGTACTATTCGCGCTCGCGCCAGCAGTACTGGGTCAAGGGTGAGACGTCGGGGCACACCCAGTACGTCCACGAAGTGCGACTCGACTGTGACGGCGATTCGGTCTTGCTGATCGTCGATCAGGAGGGCGCCGCGTGCCACACCGGCACTCACACCTGTTTCGACACCGACGTCCTACTCGCTGCGGAACAGTGACACGAGATGGCCGCTGACAAGACTCCACAACCGCTCGATTACGCCTTCACCGCTCCCATCGAGAAAGACGGGGCGTTTGCGACATTTCTGACGGTGCCTGGTTCGGCGGAACTTCTGGGAACCAGGCGCGCTGTGAAGGTGGTCGGGACTCTCGATGGTGAACATCCCTTCGAGGCGACGCTGATGCCGTCCGGTGACGGTCCACACTGGCTTCCGCTGCGCGTGGCGCTCTGCAAGGCGATCGGCAAGAGTGCCGCTGGAGAAGAAGTATCGGTACATCTACAGCAGCGACTGAGCTGAAGTTTTCCCGAACCAAGGAGCGTCGTGGTCGACAGAGCGGTTGATTCGTTGCAGGTGGTAGCGCGAGAGCTGAGCCCGTTCGGCGGTGACGAGTCGAAAACACGCACGTTGCGCATGTCGCGGACCCTCGCGGCGCCCATCGGCACGGTCTGGGCGGCGATCACCGAGTTCGACCGCATTCCCCAATGGTTCATGCCGGTCGGGGGAGAAGCCAGGATCGGCGGCCACTATCAGCTCGAGGGCAACGCCGGCGGCGAAATTTTGGCGTGCGATGCTCCTCGAACACTTCGCATCACCTGGGAATACGGCGGCGATGTGAGCTACGTGACCGTGAATCTCGCCGAAAAAGGCAGTGGTGCAACGCTGTTCGACTTCGAACACGCCGCGGACGTCGAGCCGGATCGGTGGGGCGAGTACGGTCCAGGTGCCGTCGGTGTCGGGTGGGACATGGGACTGCTCGGGCTGGCTCGACACGTGGAACTGGGGATCGCGACGCCACTCGAGACACCCGAGTGGTCGGCGAGCGACGAGGCCAAGGCATTCATCGCGGGAAGCAGTGAACTGTGGGCCGAAGCTGCGATCGCATCGGGCGACGACCCGGATGCGGCTGCAGCCGCCGCTGCTCGCACGACCGCTGCATACACCGGGTAGATCACCTCTACGAGGACTAACATCGGATTAGTCTGGTTGTTGCGGGACTTCCGCGCCACGAGCGGAGACGACGATGGTGTATCGGCTCATCGAAGTAGTGACGGTGTTCGTCCACTTCGCGTTTGTCCTCTATGTGGTGCTGGGTGGGTTCGTGGCGTGGAAGTGGCGTCGTACCATCGGTTTCCACCTTCTTGCAGTCGTCTGGGGAGCCGGTTCGATAGCGGTCGGATATGACTGCCCGCTGACCAATCTCGAGAACTGGGCCCGCCGAATGGCCGGTATCGCGGAGTTGCCGTCCACCGGATTCATCTCGCACTACATCACCGGCGTGTTCTATCCGGCGAGTATCGAAGGCCTGGTACAGGCGCTSGCGGCGACAGTGGTTGTCGGATCCTGGGTCGGATACGTGCTGCTCGGACGGCATTCGAAGGCTGAGGTCAAAGCGTCTTCAGTGTCGTGATTCCGTACAAACGATCCCTGCCGTTTCCGGATGGAAACGGCGGGGAGGCGCGATCAGGATTTACGCGCGAGTCAGTGCCACCACCGGAATTGTGCGGATCCCAGCTGTCTTCTCCGCGTATTCGGCTAATCCCGGGTATCGACTGGCCTGCTCGTCGTAGATGCGGTCACGCTTCTCGCCGGTTACTTCGCTGACGGAGACCGGGTATGTTTCGGTGCCGATCTCGACCTCTGCCTGGTCGGTGGCAACGAGGTTGTAGTACCAGTCGGGATTGGTCGGGGCACCGGCCTTGGATGCAAAAACGTAGATGGTCTTCGGATCCTGCTCGTCTGCCAGATACATCATGGGACTCACGAAATCGCGTCCGGATTTGCGTCCTGTGTGGTGGACCAACACCATGGGCGCACCTTCGAAGGGGCCACCTACCTTGCCCTCGTTCTCCCGAAACTCCGCAATGATTCCTGCGTTCCAATCGTCGGTACTCATCGTTGTCTCCCGGTCTGCGAGTGGCGAAGGGCTCTGCCGCCAAGCTTTGCACAACTGGTGAATCGACGAGAGGTCATCTTCGGCGTCCAGCATGATCTACTATCTACGTATGAACGCAGATAGTGGTGTTTGTCGCCGCAAGCTTCCCGATGATCAAGTCGACCTCGTAGTCGAGGTGTTCCGCATGCTGGCCGACGCAACCCGTGTGCAGGTTTTGTGGGCATTGGTAGACCGCGAGTGCTCGGTGAACGAACTGGCGGAACGCGTCGGCAAGCCGGCGCCCTCGGTGTCGCAGCACCTGGCGAAATTGCGCATGGCAAGGTTGGTACGAACGCGCCGCGATGGTACGACGGTGTTCTATCGTCTGGAGAACGACCATGTGCGCCAACTGGTTACGGATGCGGTCTTCAATGCCGAGCATGCCGGACCAGGATTGCCGGGGCATCACCGTAGTGAAGGTGAGCTTCGGGAGATACACCCGGAGCGCTCGGCGAAGGTCGATCGTAGCGATCAAGAAGAAGGTGCGTCATGACGCACGAACCAAAGACGTCCCACGGCCACGGCCATGTCCACGGCCCGAAGGGGTTTCGATCGGCAGTTCGCGAAGTGTTCTCCCCGCACAGTCACGACGCTGCCGACAGTGTCGACGACGCGTTGGAATCGAGCGCAATCGGCATCCGGGCGGTCAAGATCAGTCTTGTCGCGCTCGGAGTCACCGCAGTTGCTCAGGTTGCGATCGTGGCGATCTCGGGTTCGGTGGCGCTGCTGGCGGACACCATTCACAACTTCTCCGACGCGCTCACGGCAGTCCCACTCTGGATTGCCTTTGCGCTCGGTCGGCGCGCTGCAACCAGGCGCTATACCTAYGGTTTCGGGCGTGCGGAGGATTTGGCCGGACTGTTCGTGCTCGCCATGATCGCACTGTCGGCAGTGATCGCCGGTGTCGAGGCGGTGAGGCGATTGATCAACCCGGTCGAGATCGAGCACCTCGGTTGGGTAGCGGCGGCAGGTTTGATCGGTTTCATCGGAAACGAATTGGTGGCGTTGTATCGGATCAGGGTCGGCAGGCAAATCGGTTCAGCGGCCCTGGTGGCCGATGGATTGCATGCTCGGACAGACGGATTCACCTCGCTCGCAGTCCTTCTGGGGGCCGGGGGAGTTGCGCTGGGTTTCCCGTTGGCAGATCCGATCATCGGCCTTGTCATCACCGTGGCCATCGTGGCGGTGCTGAGGACTGCAGCGCGAGACGTCTTCCGGCGGTTGATGGACGGCGTCGAACCGGAGTTGGTGGACGGCGCCGAGCATGCATTGATGCACGAACCCGGAGTCCTCGGTGTTCGTGATCTGAAGATGCGGTGGATCGGACACCGACTGCATGCCGATGCAGAACTCGACATCGATCCCCGGGCAACGCTTGCCGAAGCTCACGCGATTGCACACAGCGCCGAGCATTCGCTCACTCACGCGGTACCCAAACTCGCTACCGCCTTGGTGCATGCGTACCCGGCGCATGACGCACCGAATATTGAGACCGCACTCGAATCCCAGGTCTGATCTGCAGAAACAGACCTGGCGGAATCCTTTATGTGATCGCATGGGAACTTGTTTTGCCATTTGACGAGATGGAAAGGTTATGCAACCCTATCTTTGATCAATCGGCGGACTGTGTCGAGTGGTAGTCGGCACGGTCGTCTCGCGCCGCAGGTCCACGGCAATCGATGCAGGCCGTCGGTACTTTTTTCGGCAGATGAGAGAACGACGCTGTGCATGCTGATCGACGTTTCGAGCCCTTTCCGCTGACCAGCGCGCAACGCGGAATCTGGTTTGCCCAGCTACTGCGCACTGATGTGCCGATCACGATCGCGCAGTATGTCGTAGTCGACGGGACTCTCGACGCGGCGGTGCTCGAAAGTGCCTGCGTCACAGCAGCGCATGRGTTCGGCTCCGGGATGCTGAAACTGCTCGAGATCGACGGCGAACCGTTTCAGCAGATCGATTCCGAGCTCAGTCAGAGCGTCGAAGTCGTCGATCTGAGCGGTGAGCGCGAGCCGGAGGCAGCCGCACTCGAGTGGATGCGGCAGGAGTACACCCGACCTTTTGATCTACTCGCCGATCGATTGGTGAAGTCAGCCGTCCTGAGCGTCGGCGCGAACCGCCAGTTCTGGTACTGCCGGATCCATCATCTAGTCCTCGACGGCTACGGCGCCATGAACTTCATGACACGCATCGCCGAGCTCTACTCAGCGGAGGTCGCCGGCCTTTCAGTCCCCGAATCGTCGGCAACCGATCTTCTGGCCGTGCACGACGCCGAGGCCGAGTATCGGCACTCGCCGCGATTCCGCCGAGATCAGGACTACTGGGCAGCCAAGACAGCAGAGCTTCCGGCCGTGGCAAGTCTGGCCGGGAAGCGGATGGACGCCACACCGGGTGCGGTCGTGGTCGGCCGAACACTCGACAGTTCGAACGCGACGGCGAAGGCGGACGAGTTCTCTTCGGCGGCGGCGGTGGCTGCCTTCGCGCTCTACTTCGCCCGGGTGACCGGCACCGAAGACGTAGTGCTGAGTTTGCCGGTGACCGCGCGAACGAACAGGGTTCTGCGCGGTTCGGGTGGCATGATCTCCAACGTCGTTCCGCTGCGCCTCGCGGTGACCGCTTCGGCCACGGTTGCCGAATTGAGCGCGGCTGCCTCGCTCGAACTGACCGGCGCGCTCAGACATCAGCGGTACCGCACCGAGGACATGAGACGCGATCGAGGCGTCGGTGCCGAGCGTGGGTTCTTCGGTCCCGCGATCAACATCATGAACTTTCACCCCGAAGTGGTCCTGGGGTCGGTGACTGGTCGATTCCACGTCTTGTCGACAGGGCCGGTGGAAGACCTGTCGGTCAACATCTATCCGAGTGCCTCGGGAGAGGCGCCGCGAATCGATTTCGAAGCCAATCCCCATCTGTACACCGCAGATGTCCTGAGCGACCATGTCCGCCGATACGTCGAACTGCTGTCCCGGTACACGCAAGCGCTGCCGGACACTCGTGTTCACGATCTCGAGATCCTGAGCGAAGCCGAGCGGAAGTCGCTCGTTCCGGCACGCGGCCCTGACGCACTGGCACCGATGACCTTGCCCACGATTCTCGCCCGCGGCGTCGCGGCATCGTCTGAGGGGATCGCACTGAGCTGCGGTACCCAGCAGCTCAGCTACCGCGAACTCGATCGTCGCTCCAACGTACTCGCTCGAATGCTGATCCGGCGCGGAGTGGGTCCTGGCACCAGTGTCGTGATCGCGCTGCCTCGATCCATCGATGCCGTCATCGCGTGGTGGTCGGTTGCCAAAACCGGCGCTGCATCAGTTCCGGTCGATCCGACGTACCCGGTCGAACGAATCGGTCACATGGTCGGGGACAGTAATGCTGTTGTGGGAATTACTGATTCGACTGTCCATCAGATGCTGCCCGTCGATCTGGACTGCATCTCGATCGACGCCTTCAGCTTTGTCGGCGACGAGTCCGTCGTCGACGACTCTGACCGCACGGCGCCGTTGCGAAGCGATCACATCGCCTATCTGATCTACACGTCCGGTTCCACCGGTACACCGAAAGGTGTTGCCGTCACGCACAATGCGTTGGTCGATTTCACCGCGTGGGGTCGCCCCGAACTCGGCGTCGGTGCGCATTCGCGAGTTCTGCGATTCTCGTCCGCGAGTTTCGACGCCTCCGTCTTCGAAATGGTTCAGGCGTTCAGTGCCGGGGCGACGATGGTCATCGCTCCGGCAGATGTCTACGGCGGCGGCGAGCTCACAGAACTGCTGCGCAGCGAGCGCGTCACCCACATCATCAGTGCGCCGGCAATTCTGGGCACGGTGGACGCCACCGATCTTCCGGATCTCGAAGCTGTGGTTGTCGGAGGTGACGTGTGCCCGCCGGACCTGGTTCGACGCTTCGGCCCGATCTGCCGGTTCTACAACAGTTACGGCCCCACCGAGTCGACCATCGTCATCACCACGACACCCCCGCTGGCGTCGGACGAGGCCATCACGATCGGTTCTCCGATTCAGGGCGCGCATCTGATGGTTCTCGACCGCTGGTTGCGACCTGTGCCGGCCGGGGTGGCCGGTGAACTGTATCTCGGTGGCCCCGGATTGGCGCAGGGCTACCACTCACGTTCAGCTCTCACCGCTGCGAGTTTTGTCGCCGATCCTCTCGGCGGCGGAACTCGGTTGTACCGCACCGGAGACGTGGTCCGCTGGACTCGGACTCTCGAACTCGAGTACGTCGGCCGCTCCGATTTCCAGGTGCAGGTCAATGGACTTCGCATCGAACTCGGTGAGATCGACGCTGTGCTCGCACGCCATGAATCCGTCGATTTCGTGGTGACGCTTGCCGGCGGCACCGTGTACTCGTATGTGAAGATCAAGCCGGGACACGATCTCGACGAAGAAGCGTTGATCGCACACGCATCTCGATTCCTGCCCGCTCACATGGTGCCGTCCCAGCTGATACCGCTGGCCGAAGTGCCACTGACCCCGGCAGGCAAGCTCGATCGCCAGGCGCTACCCGAACCGGAATTTCGTTCGGCGGCTCAGAACTACCGGGCGCCGAGCGGTCCGGTCGAGCGCATCATCGCCGACGCCGCTGCGTCGGTACTCGGCGTCGAGCGAGTCGGCGTCGACGATTCCTTCTTCGCGCTGGGTGGAGACAGCATCGTCGCGATCTCGCTCGTCTCTCGAGCAAAAGCCGCCGGAGTTGTCTTCACTCCTCGCGACGTGTTCGAACGCAAGACGGTGGCGCGATTGGCCGAAATCGCACTCCCGGCAGATGAATCGGTCGTACTCGAAGAACTGCCGGGTAAGGGAGTGGGGTTTGTCCCGCTGACCCCGATCGCAGCCAAGATACTGGGCACGGCCGGCAGCATCGACACCTTCTATCAAGCCGTGTCGGTCAGTGTTCCTGTCGGACTTGATCTCTCGCGCCTCGCGGCAACTCTTCAAGTAGTTGTCGATCAACACGACGCTCTTCGTGCGCGTTTGCTGCCCGACCACTCCGGATTCGACATTGCCCCTGGCTGTGCTGTCGATACATGGGTTCGTCGGACCGTCACCGAAGCGCTACCCGGAACCCCCGAGTTCGAGGAAGCTCTCACCCAGGCGACCGCGGACGCCGCGTCGAGGCTCGATCCGTACCGCGGCGATACTGCTCAGATCGTCTGGCTCGACTCGACGCACGATTCGGGCCGATTGGTGGTCGTCATCCACCATCTGGTTGTCGACGGCGTCTCGTGGCGGATTCTCCTTCCGGACTTCGCTGCAGCCTGGCAACAGATCGTTCACGGTGGCACGCCGGTACCGATGCCCGTCGGAACGTCACTGCGGCGTTGGTCGCACGGACTCACCGAGCTGTCACCGTCGGCGGAACTCGAGTACTGGCGTGAGGTCGTCGACTCCGATGGTGCGCCGATCGGTTCGCGTCCTCTCGATGCGGAACGGGACCGAGGGTCGTCACTGCGTCGGGTCCGGGTCGACATCGACCGTGACACAACAGATCACCTGTTGCGCGCGGTACCGTCGCACTATCGGACCGGTGTCAACGACGGCTTGGTCAGTGCGCTTGCCCTGGCATTGCGCACCTGGAGCGGATCACAGCGGATGCTGGTCTCGCTCGAAAGTCACGGACGAGACGAAGCCGTGCTGCCCGGTGCCGACCTGTCCAGGACCGTCGGCTGGTTCACGGCGGTGTACCCGGTTCGGATCGATCTCACCGGACTCGGAGTGGACACGCCGGCGGTCGTGAAATCCGTCAAGGAACAGCTGAGAACCACGCCGGGGTCCGGTATCGGTTACGGGCTGCTCCGACGTGCAGGGATGCTGACCGGCCCGGAACCGCAGATCGGTTTCA
Source organism: Rhodococcus sp. P4_F3_2 (assembly GCF_056401335.1). Lineage (NCBI taxonomy): Bacteria > Bacillati > Actinomycetota > Actinomycetes > Mycobacteriales > Nocardiaceae > Rhodococcus > Rhodococcus sp. P4_F3_2. Next base: position 14,309 of record NZ_JBFUJN010000029.1, on the reverse strand, counting down.
ACTACTTGGGCAAGATGTCCACCGCGGAGTTCGGTGACGAATTGCGGGCCGCGGGCTGGATTCCCGACGCCGGAATCGATCTCAACAACGGCAGCGGAAGCGATCTCGCGGTCAGTTATGCGATCGACATCAATGCCGCCGTCGTGGACGGTCCGGAAGGCGAGTTCCTTTCGGCGTCATTTGCTTTCCCCGAAGGTATCTTCGAACCCGCTGCAGTCGCGGAGCTCGCGACGGCGTGGCGCGTCGAACTGGAGAAGATTGCCGCCTCCGTCGGTGATCATGCCGGCCTCACACCGTCAGACGTTCCTCTGGTCTCGGCTTCGCAGGACGAAATAGAACTGTGGGAGAAGCAGTTCGGCCACCTGGAGGACATCTGGTCGCTCTCGCCGCTGCAAGCCGGATTCCAGTTTCACGCCGGCCTCACCGCCGATGCCGTCGACGTCTACACCGGCCAGATCGTTCTGTCCCTCGCCGGGATCGTCGACAGCGATCGACTACAGCGGTCGCTTTCGAGATTGTTCGAGCGCCACACCGCACTTCGGACTGCTTTCGTGTACGACTCGAACGGCGTTGCAGCACAGCTCGTTCTCGATTCCGTGACAACTCCATGGCGGGAGGTGCTCGGGGATGATCCGCACGTCGTCGCGGAACTCGAGCGCACGGCACCGTTCGATCTGAGCGCACCCCCACTGCTTCGTGCAGTCCTGGTACGCCAGGGTGCGGATTCGGCGCACCTGATCGTGACTAATCACCACATTCTCTTCGACGGTTGGTCCATGCCGTTGTTGGTGCGCGATCTTCTGTCGCTCTACGCCGCCGACGCGTCGCTGCCGGTTCCCGCTCGGTCGTATCGCACCTACCTGCACTGGCTCGCCGAACAAGACAACGGCGCGGCATTGGACAGGTGGATCGGCGCACTGTCGGGAGTAGACGAACCGACGCTGATCGCACCACACCGCGCAGAGTCCTCCGTGCATGCAGTTCCCGTGGATGTCGAAGTCCCGCTGGAAGCCTCGTCGACCGAGGCGATCTTCGAGTTGGCCAGGCGCAGCGGCGTCACGGTCAACACTATCGTCCAGACTGCGTGGGGTCTACTGCTCAGTGGCATGCTCGGACGCGACGACGTCGTGTTCGGAGCCACCGTCTCGGGTCGACCCGCGTCGCTGACCGGGGTCGAAGACATTCTCGGGTTGTTCATCAACACAGTTCCTGTTCGCGTTCGTGTCAACCCGGACAGTTCGGTGTCCGAACTCCTCGAACACGTTCAGTCCGAGCAGGTTCGGCTGCTCGAAAGCCACCACGTCGGCCTGGCCGAGGTGCGGTCGGCCGTGGGCGCCGGCGCGATGTTCGACACGTTGACGGTGTTCGAGTCATATCCCGTCGACCGTTCGGCGCTCGAATCCGCGACGGATATCGCCGGGATGCGAGTTACGGGAATCGAGGTCGCCGACGCGACTCACTACCCGCTCGCCCTGATCACGGTCCTCGAACCGAGCCTTCACCTCACCATCGAGTACGCACCCGATTCGATGGACCACGACGCAACAGAGCGTGTCGGCCGACGCCTTGCATCGATACTGGGCGCGATGACTGGCGAGAAAATCCGCATCCGGGACATCGACTATCTCGACGCGGCCGAACGACGGCTCGTACTCGACGAGTGGAACGACACTGCCAACGTCATCGCTGACAAGACGCTGCTCGACCTACTCGGCGCCGACTCGGAAATCGCCGACTCGGAAATCGTCGACTCGGGTATCGCCGACTTGGCCGATGCTGCACTGACCTTCGCGGGCACGACGATCAGTCGCGGAGAATTCCGGTCCCAGGTCAACTCTCTCGCTCGTCACCTCGTAGAACGCGGCGTCGGGCCGGAGTCACTGGTCGCGATCGCTCTGCACCGGAGCGCGCAGTACGTGGTGGCAGTGCACGCCGTCATCGCAGCCGGCGGTGCGTATCTTCCGATCGATCCGCAGCATCCGGACGAGCGGATCCGGTACCTGCTCGACATCGGAGCACCGTCGGTCGTCCTGTCGGTCGCGGCCGACGCCACATCGCTGCCCGATGGGGTCAACCCCGTACTTCTCGACGAGATCGATCTGTCGGGGTACTCCACCGAGCGGCTCGCGGACGTCGAGCGTCTCGGTCGTGTATCGCCGGATCACGTTGCTTATGTGATCTTCACATCCGGGTCCACCGGAAAGCCCAAGGGCGTTGCAGTGTCGCATCGAGCGATAGTCAATCGCCTGCTGTGGATGCAACATGAATATCCGCTCGGCCGTCACGACGTCGTGCTGCACAAGACACCCGCCACCTTCGACGTCTCGGTGTGGGAGTTGTTCTGGCCATTCGTCGCCGGCTCGCGACTGGTAGTTGCAGAACCCGATGGACATCGCGATTCTCGGTACCTCTCCGAGCTGATCGCTCGCGAAGGTGTCACCACCTTGCACTTCGTCCCGTCGATGCTCGACGTCTTCCTCGTCGACGGAGATCTCGCACAACTTCGATCCGTTCGTCAGGTGTTCGCCAGCGGCGAGGCACTTCCGCGTGCGACGGTCGTTCGCTTCCACGAACGATTCGGTGCACGTCTGCACAATCTTTACGGTCCCACCGAAGCTGCCGTCGATGTCACTTTCCACCAGACGGATGCCGCCGCAACAGGTCCGGTGTCGATCGGCGCTCCGGTCTGGAACACGCAGGCCTATGTGCTGGACCACCGCCTCGCGCCGAGCCCGATCGGAGTGGCGGGAGAACTCTATCTCGCGGGAGTCCAACTCGCCCGCGGCTACGTGCAACGCTCTGACTTGACAGCAGATCGTTTCGTAGCCAACCCCTTCGGTCCCGGCCGGATGTATCGGACCGGCGACCTCGTCATGTGGAACTCCACCGGTGAGATCGAGTATCTGGGTCGTACCGACTTCCAGGTGAAGCTTCGCGGGCAGCGCTTGGAACTCGGAGAAATCGACGGGGTCCTGTTGGAACTGTCGGGAGTTCTCTCGGCCGCCACCGTCGTCCGTCAGGATCGTCTGATCGCCTACGTGACAGCTGATTCGGCAATCGACAGTTCCCTTCTCAGCGCGCACGCGCAGGCGAAGCTGCCTACCTACATGGTTCCCTCCGCATTCGTGTTCTTGACGTCGATGCCGCTGGGCCCCAACGGAAAACTCGACCGGCGTGCGCTGCCGGAACCGGATTCGGCGGCAGCTGAGTATGTCGCTCYCGTCACCGAACCCGAAAAGACCATTGCCGCGATCTTTGTCGAACTCCTCGGTGTGAGCGAAATCGGCCTCACCGCCGACTACTTCGCGCTCGGTGGCAACTCTCTGACGGCTGCGCGGGTGGTGGCACGGATCAACTCGGCACTGGGATCGACTCTGGGTGTCCGAGACCTGTTCGACGCTCCGACAGTTGGTGCGCTGGCCGGACTCGTCGCCGGCAGCGCGCCGTCCAGGTTCACCGAGCTCGGACTGCGCCCTCGACCGGACCGGATTCCGCTCTCACCGGCCCAGCAACGTATGTGGTTCCTCAACCGATTCGATCCGGAATCCGGGGCGTACAACATCGCGGCAGCACTCTCGTTGTCCGGCGACCTGAACGTTCAGGTTTTGCGCCAGGCGATCAGCGATGTCATCGACCGGCACGAGGTGCTGCGCACTCTCTATCCGGATTCGGATCAAGGTCCTTACCAGCGCATTCTCGACGACGCGCCAGTTGCTCTCGAACCCGCGGATGTCAGTGACCCCGTCGCGGCTATCGGCGAATTGGTCGGTGCCGGGTTCGACGTCACCACCGAGGTTCCGGTGCGGGCTTCGCTTCTCCGGACGTCTGGTCGGGAGCATATTCTTGTACTCGTCGTCCACCACATCAGTGGCGACGGTTGGTCGATGCAACCACTGGCCGCGGATGTGATGACGGCCTACGCGTCACGGCTCGCGGGAACCGCGCCACAGTGGTCGCCGTTGAGCGTTCACTACGCGGACTACACGCTCTGGAAGATCGATTCTCTCGGCAACGAGGACGATCCGGAATCGGAGGCAGCGCGCCAGATCGAATACTGGCGTGCTGCATTGGCGCACGTCCCGACCCGCCTCGATTTCCCGACGGATCGGCCGCATCCCACAGTCGCGTCCTATCGAGGTGCGACGGTGTCGTCGACCCTCTCGGCGCAGACGCACCGCGCCGTCGAATCCCTGGCTCGCAGCACTCGGTCCACACCGTTCATGGTGCTGCACACGGCGTTGTCGGTACTGCTGTCTCGGATGGCGGGGGAGTCCGACATCGCGATCGGCACCCCGGTCAGCGGACGCGGCGATCAGGCCCTCGAGAACCTCGTCGGCATGTTCGTCGGAACCGTGGTTCTCCGGACTCAGGTGGATCCGACGGCTTCGTTCCGCGGATTGCTCGAATCGACCCGTAACGCCGACCTCTCGGCATTTGCCCACTCAGATATTCCGTTCGAGCGTCTCGTCGAGGTGCTCGACCCGCCTCGCTCGACGGCGCACCACCCCTTCTTCCAGGTGGTACTCGCGACCGGCGATATCCCGACTCCATCCGTGCAGCTTCCCGGCCTTGCCGTCTCTCAGGTCCCGTTGGATGCTCCGATCTCGAAATTCGATCTCCAACTGGACATCTCGACGCCGGGCCGGGACGGGGCGGTGACCACGACGTGGACCTATGCCCTCGACGTCTTCGACGAATCGACTGTGCGCGAGCTCGCGGATCGGTTCGTCGCCATTCTCGACGCTGTTGTCGCCGAACCGGAATCAGTGGTCGGTGACCTCGATCTGCGGACGCTGCCAGAAATCGAACGTCAGGAAACTGCTCATTCGGTCGTCTTGACGGAGCTGACGCTGCCGGAGATCCTCACGGCCGGGGTCAGCAAATCCAACGGTGGTCCGGCCATACTCTGCGGCGACCTCGAACTCTCATACGACGATGTAGACCGGCGTACCAATCGGTGGGCGCGGGCACTCGTAGCGCGAGGGATCGGCCCTGAATCGGTAGTGGCGATCGCCATTCCACGATCGGCCTCTTCTGTACTCGCCACTTGGGCCGTTGCCAAGACCGGAGCCGCGTTCGTACCCGTCGACCCGAGCTACCCGGCCGAGCGAATCGAGCACATGCTCACTGATTCGGGCGCGATCCTGACGCTGACGGAAGAAGTCGTGGCGTCGCTTGATCGCGACGACGTCAGTGACACGCGAATCCTCGATTCCGAGCGCACGTCACCGATTCGCACGGACCACACCGCGTACGTCATCTACACGTCGGGATCCACCGGCACTCCGAAGGGCGTCGCCGTCTCCCATGCGGGTCTCGCGGCGCTGGTCGACGAGCAGGTTTGCCGATACGAACTCGACAACCTCAGTCGCACGATGCATTTCGCTTCCCCCAGCTTCGACGCATCTGTGCTCGAACTGGCCATGGCTGTCGGTGCCGGTGCCGCGATGCTTGTTGTTCCCACCGGCATCTACGGCGGAAGCGAACTCGCAGCCCTCATGCGGGCGTCGAAGATCAGTCACGCATTTGTGACCCCGGCTGCCCTGGCTACGATCGAACCGGCAGAGGTTCCGGATCTCGGTGCGGTGATCGTCGGCGGTGAAGCGTGCGACGCCGCGTTAGTCGCGCAGTGGGCATCGGCGCGAAAGATGTTCAACGCATACGGTCCCACCGAGGCCACCGTCATGGCTACCCTCGCGGGGCCCATGTCGGCGACTGATCGGATCACCATCGGTAGTCCTGTTCGCGGCACCGTCGCACATGTTCTCGACTCTCGCCTCCGTCCAGTTCCGGACGGAGTGACAGGTGAGCTGTATCTGACCGGGCGTGGACTTGCCCGCGGTTACCACCATCGCGGCGACCTGACAGCGTCTCGATTTGTTGCCGACCCCTCACGTTCGGGGCTGCGGATGTACCGCACCGGAGACCTCGTGCGACGTCGTGGAACGGAACTCGAGTATCTCGGCCGCAGTGACTCGCAGGTCAAGATTCGCGGCTTCCGCATCGAACTCGGTGAGATCGACGCGGTGCTCGGTGCGCACTCCGGTGTACGAACTGCGGTGACGACAGCAGACGACACCGTCGGGCTGCACTCGTACGTGGTCGGTGGTCATCTGGATCCGGAAGAAGTGCGCACCTTCGTCTCCAGTCGACTGCCGGCACACATGGTTCCTTCCTCTGTGATCGTTCTCGAGGAAATTCCGTTGACGCCGGCCGGAAAGGTCGATTTCCGCGCGCTGCCTGCCCCGACGATGCGCCGGAATGCGTATGTCGCACCCGTCACGAAGACGGAGGAGTTGATCGGCCGGATCTTCGGTGACGTCCTGGCAGTCGACCAGGTCAGCATGACGGACGACTTCTTCGACATCGGTGGAAACTCTCTGAGTGCTACCCGAGTGATGGGACGGGTCGGCACCGAACTCTCAGTCACCCTCCCGGTTCGGGTTCTCTTCGATGCCAGGACAGTCGCGGCCCTCGCTGTGGCAGTCGATGCAGCGCAGAGCGGAACGCGGCCCGCTCTGGCCGCCGGGCCTCGGCCCGAGCGAATCCCGCTCTCGCCGGCGCAATCGCGAATGTGGATTCTCAATCGATACGATCCTGCCTCGCCCGCGTACAACATCCCGCTCGTCCTTCGCCTGCGCGGCCGGCTGGATTCAGTGGCTCTCCGAGAATCTCTGTCGGACATCGTTCTTCGCCACGAATCCTTGCGGACGATATTCCCTGACGATGCCGAAGGGCCTTTCCAGCGGATTCTCGACGACGTCGACGTTCCTTTTCGTCACACGGTGGTTTCTCCGGAACAGGTTGCCGATCAGATTGTCGGCGCTGTGGACGAGGGGTTCGACGTCACCAGAGCAATCCCGTTGCGGGTAAACCTGTTCGAGCTCTCGGCTGACGAACACATCCTGGTCGCCGTGATTCACCACATAGCCGCGGACGGTGCGTCAGTGGCGCCGCTCGCACGGGATCTCGTTCTGGCTTACTCGGCGCGCCGTTCGGGTACGGAGCCGTCACCGGCCCCGTTGGTTGTTCAGTATCCGGATTACAGCGTGTGGCAACACCAGGTCCTCGGTTCGGAAAGTGATCAGACCAGTCTTGCTTCGGCGCAGGCCGAGTATTGGCGTGGCCAGTTGGCCGGCGCGCCGGAGCTTCTCGAACTTCCGGCCGATTTCCCGCGGCCGGCGATTGCGTCGCTGCGCGGAGCGAACACCGAACTGGTGTTGGCGCCCGCGATGGTCACTGCACTCGGGCAGTTGGGCCGCACACAGGGCGCCACGACCTTCATGGTGCTCCAGGCGGCCCTCGCGGTGCTCCTGTCCAACCTCGGTGCGACCGACGACGTGGTGATCGGGACACCGATTTCCGGACGCGGCCAACACGCGCTGGACGACGTGGTCGGAATGTTCGTCGGCACGGTGGCACTACGCAGCCGTCTCACCCCGGCGATGTCGTTCCTCGATCTGTTGGCGCAGGTGCGAGCCACTGACCTCACTGCGTTCGAGAATGCCGACCTACCATTCGAGCGGCTGATCGACATACTGCAACCCGCTCGCTCCCAGGCCCACGCGCCGATCTTCCAGGTGGCTCTGTCTCAGGAGCAAGAGGGAACCGCTGCGTTCACGCTGCCTGGTCTCGAGATCGAAGCCGTGGACAACGCAGTCGCGGCGGCAAAGTTCGACCTCCAGATCACGATGGTCCAGCACGCAGATTCGTTGAATCTCACCTGGACATACGCCACAGCCCTCTTCACCGGCACGTCCGTGGACGGATTTGCGCAGCGGTTCCACCGGATTCTCGCGCAGATTGTCGAGACTCCGGAAGTGGCAATCGCGGATATCGCCGTTCTGGACGAGAACGAATACACCAGACTTACTTCGGCATTCGGTCCGTCAGCGCCAACGGTTCGCACCCTGGCAGATCTGTTGACCCTGCACTCGGAATCCGCGAATGTGGCAATCGTTTCCGAGTCGTACGGTGAGATGACGTACAGCGAGCTGGATGTGCGATCCTCACAGCTGGCTCGGCTCCTCATCGAACGTGGGATAGGCCCCGAAACAGCTGTTGCGGTGTCTCTTCCACGTTCGACGCAGTCCATCCTCGCACTGTGGGCTGTTGCCAAGTCCGGAGCAACGTACGTTCCGGTGGATCCGACGTATCCCGACGAGCGCATCGCACACATGCTGGCAGACTCTGCAGCGCTGGTCGTGATCACCGACTCCGAGACGGCGCCAACACTTCCGAACGGAATCGATACGATCGAGATCGACTATCTCGACCTCGATCGCTACCTCGCAGCGCAGGTCGACGATGCCGATCGGATCCGCCCATTGCACGCGGATCATGTTGCCTACCTGATCTACACGTCAGGCTCGACCGGTCTCCCCAAGGGCGTCGCTGTCACTCACCGGGGACTGTCCGTGTTCTCCGCTCGGACCCGCACTGATCTGGCGGTATCGCGCGGTTCTCGGGTACTGCGACTGTCCTCGGCCAGCTTCGACGCGTCCATGTTCGAGATGATCCTCGCGTTCACCGCCGGTGCCACGATGGTGATCACACCGCCGTCCGTCATTGCCGGCGAGGAACTCACCGACGTGATCCGGCGTCATCGCGTCACCCATGTGGTGACGGCTCCTGCTGCGATGACCACCGTCGACGCAGGCATTTTGTCGGATCTCGAAGTCGTCGTGCTCGGCGGCGACGTCTTTCCGCCGCAGCTACTCGACCGTTTTCCCAGCCAGACAAGACTCTTCAACAGTTACGGGCCGACCGAGAGCACCATCGTCATCACCAAGACCGGGGCTCTCCACGACACTGCAGCTCTGGTCGGTGACGGCGAGCAACACCGTCACACGTCACTCTCGCCCGTCACGATCGGTATTCCGCTCGAAGGCGCACACGTTCTGGTCCTCGATTCCGCCCTCAATCCCGTCCCCGTCGGTGTCAGGGGCGAGCTGTATCTGTCGGGACCCGGCCTGGCACGTGGGTACAACCGGCGCGCGGCATTGACCGCAGAACGCTTCGTGGCGAACCCGTTCGGTGCATCGGGCGCGCGGATGTACCGGACCGGCGACGTCGTCGCCTGGACCGAGCAGGGCGAACTGGCGTACATCGGACGATCCGACGCCCAAGTTCAGCTTCGCGGGCTCCGCATCGAACTGGGGGAGATCGAATCAGCGCTCGCCTCCGTTCGCGGAGTGAGCGCTGCTGCCGCCACTGTTCACCGACATGACTCTCTCGGCGATCAACTCGTCGGTTACGTCACCACCACAGATGCGGTGTCGGCGGAGTCCGTCCTCGAAGCCGTATCCGCGGTGCTGCCACGTGCCTCGGTGCCCAGTGCCGTGATCCTGCTGGATCTGCTACCCCTGACTCCGGCCGGAAAGCTTGATCGCGCAGCACTTCCCGTTCCGGAGTTCATCGCCTCGGCGATGTTCCGGGTGCCGACCACACTCGCAGAGATTCGTGTCGCGAGCGCTTTTGTCGACGTTCTCGGTACCGGTACCGTCGGCGCAGAAGACAGTTTCTTCGAGCTGGGTGGAAACTCGCTCAGCGCGACTCGGGCGATTGCCCGAGTCAACGCCACGTTCGGGATCAAACTCGGGGTTCGGGCGCTGTTCGAGGCGCCGACCGTCGCAGAACTTGCACTGGTGGCAGACTCGGCAGAACGTGATGATCAGCCCCGATTGGAAGCACGACCGCGACCTGAACGTATTCCGCTCTCACCGGCGCAGAATCGGATGTGGTTCCTCAATCGATTCGACACCGCGGCTGCCACGGACAACCTGCCCCTGGCGCTTCGTCTGAGCGGAACCCTGGACGCGCCGGCGTTGGCTCTCGCGCTTCGTGACGTGGTCCAACGCCACGAGTCGTTGCGTACCTACTATCCGGATTCCCCGAACGGTCCTCGCCAGGAAATCCTGCCCGAGTCTTCGGTGGATCTCGATCTGGTTCCGCATGACGTCACCGAAGCCGAAGCGTCGCAGCGGCTCTTTGCTCTTGCCGGCACCGGATTCGACGTGACAACTGACGTACCACTGCGGACCGCTCTGTATCGAATCTCCGAGACCGAACATGTGCTCGCCGTCGTCATGCATCACATCGCATCGGACGGATCATCGCTCGGACCCCTGGCCGCCGACGTCATGGGTGCCTACGTTTCGCGGTCTCGCGGCGAAGCTCCACAGTGGACACCGTTGCCCGTCCAGTATGCGGATTACGCGCTCTGGCAACATGATCTGCTCGGCACGGACGCGAATCCCTCCGCCGATGCTCAGAGACAAATTCAGTTCTGGACCTCTGCGCTCGCCGGAATTCCGGACCTGTTGAAATTGCCGACGGACAGGCAACGTCCGCCCCGTCAKAGCTACCGCGGCAAGGAGATTCACTTCACGATCGGCTCGGACACCGCCGATCGACTGCGTGATCTTGCTGTCGGATCAGGCGCGAGCCTGTTCATGGTGGTCCACGCGGCATTCGCCGCACTGCTTGCCCGGTTGGGCAACAGTGCTGACATCACCATCGGCTCGCCCAACGCGGGACGAGGGCACGAGTCGCTCGATGCACTCGTGGGGATGTTCGTGAACACCTTGGCATTGCGAACCCAGGTGAACATGGCAGCACCGTTCACGGACCTGCTGAACCACACCCGCGATCAGGATCTCGCAGCCTTCGCGCACGCGGACCTACCGTTCGAGCGGCTCGTCGAGATCATCGATCCGGTCAGATCGACGGCCCGCCATCCGTTGTTCCAGGTGGCACTGTCCTTTCAGAACCTCACGCCGACAATGTTCGAGCTACCCGGACTGCAGATCGCGGCGGTTGGTGCCCCAGTCGAGACGGCGAAGTTCGACCTGCACCTGACCGTCACCCCTGGGGACTCGGGTTCGATGTCGGCGTCGTTCACCTATGCAACGGATCTGTTCGACCAATCCACAGTGGCGACATTCGCCAACCGTCTGCTGCGCGTTCTCGATTCGATCGGTCGAAACCCGGACGTCCCGGTAGGCGACGTCGCTCTGCTCGGCGACGAAGAGATCGCCGCCACCGTCAACACGTGGAACCGCACCGACACCGTCGTTCCAGAGACGACCCTCGCGGATCTGTTCGACGCCCAGGTACGCAGAACACCGCGCGCCGAAGCGCTGGTTCTCGGTGACCGTCGCCTGACCTACGCCGAGTTCGACGCCGAAAGCAACCGGCTGGCACGGTATCTGATCGGAATCGGTGTCGGCCCGGAAGTGACTGTCGCGCTCAATCTGCGGCGCTCCGTCGAACTGGTCGTTGCCATGTACGCAGTGGTGAAGGCAGGCGGGGCCTACGTTCCACTAGACCCGGATCAGCCGGCAGAACGCACGACTCACATCCTCGAATCCGCAGCGCCCGCAGTTGTTCTGAGCACTTCCCGCGATTCGCTCGACGGGCAGTTCCACGTCGTGGACATCGAAACTCTCGATCTGGACGGAAACGACGCAGCACCGATTCGGGACAGCGAACGCCTCGCCTGCCTGCGACCGGACAACATCGCGTACGCGATCTACACCTCGGGATCCACCGGAAAGCCCAAGGGCGTGGCGATTTCCCATCGAGCGATCACGAACCAACTCTTGTGGAAGCAGGATCAATTCCCGCTCGGCGCGCACGACCGCGTACTCGTCAAAACTGCAGCTACCTTCGACCTATCCGTTTGGGAATACTGGTGGGCGTTGCAAACCGGCGCCTGCATGATTCTCGCCGAGTCAGGGGCACAGCAGGACGGCGAGTACCTCACGCTGCTGATCGAGCGTGAGCACGTCACGACACTGCATGCCGTCCCCTCGATGTTGTCGCTGCTCAGTGTGTCCGAGCGCCGACTGCCGAATTCGCTCACCAGGATTCTGTGCATCGGCGAGACCCTCCCGATACAGACAGCCAAGCAGATGCGAGAGCAGAGTTCGGCGCAGGTCTACAACCTGTACGGACCCACGGAAGCAGCGGTCAGCGTCACAGCGCACCGAACGAGCGATGCAGACGTTGCCGTAGTTCCGATCGGAACCCCCGCCTGGAACACGCGCCTGCATGTACTCGACGAGCGGCTTCACCCGGTTCCGGTCGGTGTCGCAGGTGAGCTCTATCTCGCTGGAGTTCAGCTGGCGCGCGGGTACATCGGGGATGCGGGGCAGAACTCGAGCCGTTTCGTCGCCGACCCGAATGGAACGGGAGAGCGTCTCTATCGAACCGGCGATCTGGTTCGGTGGAATGCCGCGGGCAGCCTCGAATACCTCGAGCGTGCAGATTTCCAGGTCAAGGTCCGAGGTTTCCGCATCGAACTCGGCGAGATCGAAACAGCGTTGCGCGCCGAACGACCGATCCGCGATGCGGTGGTCACGGTCACGACGTCGGCCACCGGTGAGCAAAACCTGGTCGGCTACGTCACCGCGGCAGCTGGCTCGGACATCGAGAGCTCAGCGATTCTGGCACGACTGCGCGCCACCCTGCCCGGCTACATGGTTCCGACAACGCTGATGACGCTCGACTCCCTGCCGCTGGGGAGTACAGGCAAGGTAGATCGACATGCGCTACCGGAGCCAGTCTTCGAGGCACGTGGTTTCCGTGCACCGACGACACCGGCCGAACTGTCGGTGGCGACCGCTTTTGCCGAGGTTCTCGGCAGCGGAAGCACGGGGGAGGTGGGCATCGACGACGACTTCTTCGAACGCGGCGGCAATTCGCTCAGTGCAACTCGGGTGCTCGGGCGGATCAACGCCGCGGCGGGCACGGACTTGCCGGTGCGTGTGGTCTTCGAGTCGCCCACTGTCGCAGAGTTGGCTGCAGTGGTGGAAACTGCCGAGCTTTCGCGGCGGCCCGCGCTGGGTTCGCAGCCGAGGCCGGCGAGGATTCCGCTCTCCGCTGCACAGACTCGTATGTGGTTCCTCAATCGCTTCGATCCCGATTCGTCGGCATACAACATCCCGGTGGTTCTGCGATTCACAGGTCCATTGGATGTCGAGGCGTTGCGCGCCAGTGTCGCCGACGTGATCGCTCGCCACGAGGTCCTGAGAACCGTGTACCCGGAGTACGACGGAACGGGTTACCAGGAGGTCGTCGAGGAACCTCGTGCTCTCGACATTCTTGACATTGTCACGGTGCAGGGGGATTCGCTCCACAGCGTGCTGGCCGATGTTCTCGGCGTATCGTTCGACGTCACGTCCGAGATCCCCGTTCGAGCCTCGCTGTTGCAGGTTGACGAGTTCGAGTACGTCCTGGCGATGACGGTGCATCACATTGCGGGTGACGGTTTCTCGATGGGTCCGTTGACGCGTGACGTGATGGTGGCGTACGAGGCGCGGTCCCGAGCTATGGAGCCGTTGTGGGCGCCGCTCGAGGTGCAGTACGCGGATTACGCGCTGTGGCAGCTCGAGACGTTGGGTTCGGAAGAATCGTCGACCTCACTCGTCACACGACAGTTGGACTTCTGGCGGAACGCTCTCGAGGGAGCGCCCGCCGTCCTCGAACTCCCGTTGGATCGGCCCCGCCCGGCTGAGGCCTCCGGACGAGGATCGCTTCTGAGCGTGCATCTCGAACCTGCTCTGCAACAGGCAATTTCCGAACTGGCACGACGGCATCGCGCTACGCCGTTCATGGTGTTGCATGCTGCTCTGGCCGTCGTACTGTCACGGTTCAGCGGCAGTTACGACTTTGCCGTCGGGACGCCGACCGCCGGGCGCGGCGAACGCGTGCTCGACGATCTCGTCGGTATGTTCGTGGGGACCGTCGTGTTGCGCACCAGAGTCGATCCAGGTGAGGAGTTCACCGACCTGCTGTCCCGAGTCCGCGACGTCGATCTTCAGGCTTTTGCGCACGGCGACGTTCCGTTCGAGCGTCTGGTCGAGGTACTCGATCCCGTTCGTTCGCAGTCCTATTCACCGCTCTTCCAGGTCAGCCTCGCACTACAGAACCATCTCGATTCACGGTTGACTCTCAACGGGTTGCACATCGAGAGCATCGAACCTGCGGTGGTGAGCACTCAGTTCGACCTCGATTTTGTTGCGGCCGAACAGTTCGACAACGACGGCCTACCGGCAGGGCTTGTCGTTCAGTTGACCTACGCCACTGATCTGTTCGAGGAATCCACCGCCTCACGCCTGATGTACGCCTTCGAATCGGTCTTGACTACTGCTGTCGCAGAACCGGATCGGCGAGTCGAGATGTTCGAGGTGGAGTCTGTGGTGGAGCGTGGGTTGGTGTTGGGGGGTGTGAATGAGACGGATCGTTGTGTTGACGGTGTGACGTTGGCGGATTTGGTGGCGGCTTCGGTTGAGGTGTCGTCGGGT
>NZ_JBFUJN010000028.1:0-61154 GCF_056401335.1 Rhodococcus sp. P4_F3_2 | reverse complement strand
GCCGAGGGCCGCACGGTGCTGGTGTCGAGTCACCTTCTCTCGGAGATGGCGTTGACGGCGGAGCAGTTGGTGGTGATCGGTCGGGGTCGGTTGATTTCGGATTCGACGGTGGCGGAGTTCGTGGATCGCTCGTCGGAGTCGACGGTGCGCGTGCGCAGCCCACAATTGGACGCTCTCCATGCCGCATTGACTGCCCACGGACTGACTGTCCGCGAGGAGCATTCAGGATCGGAGCCGGTGTTGGTGGTCGTGGATTCGACCACTGATGCGATCGGCGGTCTGGCTGGTTCGCAGGGAATCGTGTTGCACGAGTTGGCGTCTGTGCAGGGATCGCTCGAGGATGCGTTCATGAAGTTGACCGGAGACGATGTCCAGTACCACGCATCCGGTATCGATCCGGGTGCCGGAGCCCACCACACAAACACACAGCACGCTATGGGAGGTGCACTGTAATGGCTGTTCTCAGTGCTGAACGTATCAAGATCACCACGACCAAGTCGCCGCTGTGGTGCACGATCACAATCATCGTCCTAGGGTTGGGCGTCGCCTGGATGATCGGGCGTTCGTCGAGTTCGAGCATTCAGGCGTACAACGACGAAGCCGCATCAGGAACTCCTGATTTCGAGAAGTTCCTCCCCACGTTCAATGAAGCGGGACTGGGAGTTTCCGGCTTCGGCGTCATGGTCCTGATGATCATGGCGGCCCTCGCGATTACCAGCGAATACCGCTTCGGCATCATCCGCACCACCTTCCAGGCCATCCCGAGCCGGGCTTCGGTCCTGATCGCCAAAGCCGGCCTGATCGGCGCCTTCGGCGCGGCGCTGTCTTTCGTTCTCATGCTCGGCGCGGTATTCATCACCAAAGCTGCTGCAGGCTCTGAAGGTTCCACCAATCTGGCACTCGACAACGCCGATGCCTGGCGCGCCGTCTACGGCGTACCGATCTTCGCCTTCCTCTGCGTTGTCCTTGCCATCGCCGTCGGAGCACTCCTGCGGCAATCTGCCGGCGCTATTGCATTGCTCCTGCTCTGGCCGCTGCTCATCGAGAGCCTGTTCGGCATGTTCGGATCCTTCGGTAGAAACGTCACACCGTTCCTCCCGTTCGCCAACGCCGACCACTTCCTCTCTTCGGGTTCGAGCACCAATTTCCATTGGGGCCCTTGGGGAAGCCTGTTCTACTTCGCAGCATTTGTGCTGGTGGTTTTCGGAATCAGCATCGCCGTCGTCAACAAGCGCGACGCCTGACCTAACACCAAGACTGGCCGTACCGGAGATGTTCCGGTGCGGCCAGTTTCTTGTTGCCACAACCGCGGTCCACAGAAGTTAGGATAGGCTCACTTCCATCTGATTCGGCAACGAACTGAGGCAACGGACAGCGATGCAGACTCTGACAACCCAGACTATTTCCACTCCGGGCACCGAAATGCGTGTGTGGCGCACGCCGGCGCTCGATCGGAAATGCATCGTCTTCCTGCATGGCGCCGGAGTTGATCATCGAATGTTCGACGACCAGGTCGCGGAACTCGCGGGCGCCTATTCCCTGGTGCTGCCCGACCTACGCGGTCAAGGGCTGTCGATTCTCGAGGAAGGCCACCGCGCCACTCTCGACACTGTGATCGACGACGTGAAGGTCATGCTCGACTCGCTCGGAATCGATCGTGCAAGCATCGTCGGACACTCGTTCGGCGGAAACATCGCGCAGGAGTTCACCCATCGTCATGCGAATCGAGTAGACAAGCTCGTCATGATCGGCAGCCCTGGCCAGCACCGGGAAATGAGTGGAACCGCTGCCTCGGCGATCAAAATCGGCACGCATTTGTATCAACGGATCCCGTGGGGTCCCTTTGCCTTTTACAGTGGCCGGTGGTCGAGTCGAAATCCCGCAACTCGCAGATACGTTGCAGACTGCATGCTGGCCGCCGGACGGCAGACCTGGCTGGATCTGGGAACAAGCGGGTTCGCGTCACTCTGCCCGGTGGATACGGCACCCCGAAAGGAGACCCTCCTGATGCGGGGAGAGGTCGACATGCCGCGCCAACTCGATCGAATCTACGACGCCCTGAGCGACCAGCTACCGGACCTGATTCGCCGGGTGGTGATCACCGGCGTCGGACATCAATGCACACAGGACAATCCGGAAGAGGTCAACCGCGCGCTGGTCGAGTTCTTGGCAGACTGACCTCACGTGTCAGCGTTCCAGGTGCGCGGCAAGCTCTTTCATCCAATCGAGGAATGCCGGCGGGCCGTCGAACTGGACGCCGTCGACAGCAGCCACTTCCGGTGCAATGTCATCGCCCTTGACCACCAACGCTTCTCCACCCGAGGCAAGGACAGCAGCAAAGGCAGGTAGGTCACCACGGTCGTCGCCCGCGTACGCGACGACGTCGACGCCTGCGGTGGCGATCGCGCGAAGGAGGCCTGTCCCCTTGTCCTCCTCAACGGGTGGACGCAATTCTTCGACCAACTTGCCGGGCTCACGCCGCAACCCGGTCCGGCTCGCGATTTCTGTCGTCGCTGCTTCCACCAGGCGCTGCGCGACCGCTCGATCCGCGGCCCGACGCCAATGCACAGCCACCGCAAGGCCTTTGCTCTCGACGTGGATGCCAGGAACTGACTGAGAGTCGAACAGGCGACGCAGTTCGGCTTCTGCTTCGGCGACGGCATCACTGAACGCAGCGACGGCCGGAAGCACTTCGATTCCGTTCTCCGTCCAGGTCTCGACGCCGTAGGAACCCATGAGAACAACCGAATCCAGACTCAGTCGTTCTCGCAAGAACGACGCCGGCCGTCCCGAGAGCAAGCCCACCACGCCGAAGTGCCTCGACAAAGTCGCGAGCACCTCCTCGGCACCGGGCAGGAGCGCACTGGCCGACGGATCGTCGACGATAGGTGCAAGCACACCGTCGAAATCCATCACCAGTCCACAGCGAGCTGGATCGGACGTGAGTCGGAGGATGACGTCCGAAGCGGTTCGCATGGTTCGAGTGTGCCAAATCGATCGCACCCGCAATACCAACACCGGATCAGAATGTAATCTCTGCCACTTCGTCCAGGTTGTCCGGAAAGCGCAGGGTGAGCCGTGTCCACTCCCCTCCGGCGCCGATTCCGTCCGTTACAGTTCTCACGACGCTTACCAACTGGGGGGTAACGATGAGCGAATTGACTGTCGTCACTGACGACATCCGAAGGTACGGCTCGACGTCGGCCGAAGCTGCAGGACACATCGCGCAGGCCGCCGCCGTCGATCTGGGCGCCAACATCGCGGCAGTCGCACCAGCCGTCGGTCCTGTCGGCATCGAGTTTCTCGAGGCATTCGCGCGCGCCCAGGCAACTCACACCAAAGATGTTGCAGCACTGGCGACCTTCTACGCCGGCAACGCAGCAACGGCGAGTGCAGCCGCTCAGGCCTACGACACCACAGATCTTTCAACCGCGTCAGATCTGGCCGGCATCGCTGGATCGACGGACGTGACCGCGTGAACAGCGATCGCGTCGACACCGATCGCATGAACACCGAAGACGACTCGACGACGGTCCTCGAATTCCTTCAAGGTGGTGCTCCGGCCCCGGCATTGCCGAACA
Source organism: Rhodococcus sp. P4_F3_2 (assembly GCF_056401335.1). Classification (NCBI taxonomy): domain Bacteria; kingdom Bacillati; phylum Actinomycetota; class Actinomycetes; order Mycobacteriales; family Nocardiaceae; genus Rhodococcus; species Rhodococcus sp. P4_F3_2. The sequence goes on along the minus strand of NZ_JBFUJN010000028.1, from coordinate 57,573 downwards.
ACACGGTCGAATCGATGCTCGCCGGCATACCGGTTCCGGCATTACCCGGAATCGAAGATCTGTTCGCGCCGTTGATCGAACTCGGGAAGAGCCTCGGCACCGGCACTTTTGCCGGCACCGATCCCGTCGGCATCTTCAACCAGGCGTCCACTCTCATCGACCAAGCCATGGGACTGTCCCAAAGGGCAGTCGCCGAGGTGGGCCAGACCTGGAACAGCACCGGCAGCGAAGCCGCGACCGAACTGTCGCGATCCGCCCAGAACAGCGGCGCAGAATTGAGCGAACGCGGAACCGCGATATCGAAAACCGCTGCTGCCGCCGCGGAATCGGTGCAGCGAGGCAACGCGAATCTCGCGGCGATCGCGCAGTCCTTCGCGACCACGGTTGCAGCTGCTGCACCGATCGCGTGGACACCACCAGGACAGGCGATGCTGATTGCCTCCGCAGCCGAACACATGCAGGCAGCCGTCGCGGCGGTGACACAGACTCGCGGGGAAATGCTCGGGCACACCGCTGCCATGAACGCCCTTGCCGGGTCGATCCCCGTGCCGACTCCACCGATCGGTGAGGCTCTCGCCAACCTTGCCACTCCGGAGGCGCTCGCCGACGCCGCCCGTCAGATCGCCCAACCTCTGGCGGCATCAGCCGCGTCGGCATCGCCGCTGTCTGGATCGCCGCTGTCTGGATCGACCGATGCCGGCGACGCACCGTTCTCCACCCGCTCAGGCGCCGACGCCGTTCGGACCTCGGCAGCGCAGGCAGGCGCCGGACTTCCGACCGGCGTCGACAAGCTGTGGGGCGCAGGCAATTCGTCGACGTCACTCGCAGCCGGCGGGTCGCCGTCGCCCAGTGCGACAGCGAGCTCCGGCGGAGCATGGGTGGGTGGAAGCGGCACTACCGGTGGAACGATGAGAGGTGCAGCGGGAGTTGCTGCAGTTCAACCGGTTCCGGTAGCAACGCCCGGCCTGGGTGCACCATCTTCGGCGGTCGGCAGTAGCGGCATATCGCCGGGCGGCATGATGGGCGGCGGTCCTCGCGGAACGCGGGACGACGAGTCGTCACGCACGACTCCGGGGTATCTCGTCAGCGCCGGTGACGAAAACTCGATGGTCGACGATCTACCGATGGTGTCACCGCCCGTGCTCGGTGCCGAGAATCCCGATCAGTACCTGTTCCGAGATCTCTGATCGGGACTCCCCGGCCGGGGCGGCATTACAACCTCAAACGAAGCCCAACTCCCGTACCGCCGCACGCTCCTGCTCCAATTCGCTGACGGACAGGTCAATCCGTTCGCGTGAGAAGTCGTCGATCGCGAGATCCGGAACGATAGCGAATTCACCATCGGCACAGGTCACCGGGAAGGACGAGATCAATCCTTCGGGCACCCCGTAGGAACCGTCCGAACAGACGGCCATGGATACCCAGTCGTCCTCGGCCGTTCCGATCACCCAGTCACGGACGTGGTCGATCGACGCGCTGGCCGCACTTGCCGCAGAGGACGATCCACGCGCAGCAATGATGGCGGTGCCTCGCACCTGCACAGTCGGGATGAAATCGTTCTCCACCCAGTCTCGGTCGTTGATCACCGCGAGCGCAGGCTCACCCGCGACGGTCGCGTGGGACAGGTCCGGGTACTGCGTCGCCGAATGGTTTCCCCAGACGGACACCTTGCGCACCGACGACGCACGAACGCCGGTCTTCTTCACCACCTGCGCAATCGCTCGGTTGTGGTCGAGGCGCGTCAGCGCACTGAACCGAGTATCGGGTACATCCGGCGCGTTGTTCATCGCGATGAGAGCGTTGGTGTTGGCCGGGTTTCCGACGACCAGCACCTTGACGTCCGAGGCTGCGTTGTTGTTGATCGCCTTCCCATGCGCTGCGAAAATAGCGCCGTTCGCGCTCAGCAAGTCGGCGCGCTCCATCCCCTTGCTCCGCGGACGTGCACCGACCAGCATCCCGACGTTCGCGCCGGAGAAGGCGACATCGGGATCGTCGGTGATGTCGATGGAGCTCAGCAAGGGAAATGCGCCGTCTTCGAGCTCCATCGCGACGCCTTCGGCTGCGGACACGGCGGCGGGAATCTCGAGCAGTCGAAGTTTGATCGGTACGTCAGCGCCGAGCATCTCCCCCGCAGCTATGCGGAAAAGCATGCCGTATGCGATCTGACCCGACGCTCCGGTCACCGTGACGGTTACGGGCGCAATACTCATTGCCGACTCCTCACCTGCCGTTTTCACGACTGTCCGTTCTACAACGCTGTAAGAACGGTTTCCACGCTAGTCGAGTAATCCGGCCACTTCGTGGTCCGTCAGTGTGGTTCTCGGCACTCGTCCCTCCGCCGTCACGAGTTCGACGGCGCGGTAGAGCGGACGCTCGGCCAGTCCGGCGCCGCGGGCTTCGGCACGCAACTGTTCGATCAGCACCGAGGACAACGCGGCAGCCGGTACCAACTCACTGGCCGCCAGGGCGTCGGCGAGCTTGCGGAGTGCAAGGATCTCCAATTCGCGCCCGCCCCCTGCCGTGTAGAGCGCGAGCGGTATTCGCACGGTGGACCGACCGTCACCGAGTGTCAGGCTGACCTCGCTGATCCGGCCGGATCGCACCGTCAACGCCGCCGTGAGCACCTCGGCCACGTCGACGTCGTTGGTGCGAAAACCAGCTTGTGCTCGAATCCTGTTGCCATACAAGGTGATATGCCGGCGCAGCGTCATCAGAATCGCCAGTGACGTCGGAACCGCGATGACGGCACCGACGATCACTCCGACCGTCATCGTCGAGAACACACTGACGATCAACCCGACGACCACACCGAAGACCACCACAACAACGGCGAACTTCTTCAGCCGCGGCGCGATCAACGCCACGGGAACCAGATCGAGCGAAACCGGTTCAGCCTCAGTGCTCAACGAGATCCCCGAGCTTGTCGACAACTTGGTCGAGCGGCACCGTCTCCTGCTCACCCGTCGCCAATTGTTTGACAACGACAACGCCCTCTTCGAGCTCGCGCTCGCCGAGAACCAACGCGACTGCGGCGCCCGAGCGATCGGCCGCTTTCATCGAGCCCTTGACGCCACGATTTCCGTACGCCAGGTCGACGCGAATCCCATTGGCACGCAACTGGTGTGCGATCTTCACCAGTGCCGCCTTCGCCTCGGCTCCCATCGGTACACAGAAGACGTCGACACGTGCCGGTGGCGCAACCGACTTACCCTCGGCCTCGAGCGCGAGAACCGTGCGGTCGACGCCGATTCCGAACCCGATCCCCGAGAGCGGCTGTCCGCCCAGCTGTTCCATCAGTCCGTCGTAACGACCACCACCACCGATTCCGGACTGCGCGCCCAGTCCGTCGTGCACGAATTCGAAGGTCGTCTTGGTGTAGTAGTCGAGGCCGCGGACCATGCGCGGGTTGACGACGTAGGGAACTCCCAAGGCGTCGAGGTGCGCTAGTACCTCGTCGAAGTGCGCCTTGCAGCTCTCCGAGAGGTGATCGAGCATGAGCGGTGCGCCGGCCGTCATCTCGCGTACATCTGGGCGCTTGTCGTCGAGCACCCGAAGCGGGTTGATCTCGGCGCGTCGACGCGTGTCTTCGTCGAGCGGGAGTGCAAAGAGAAACTCCTGCAGCAGTTCGCGGTACTGCGGTCGGCAGGTGTCATCGCCGAGAGAGGTGATTTCGAGGCGGAAGCCGTCGAGCCCCAACGACCGGAATCCGGCGTCGGCGATCGCGATGACCTCAGCGTCGAGCGCGGGGTCGTCGATCCCGATGGCCTCGACGCCGACCTGCTGCAACTGGCGGTAGCGGCCGGCCTGCGGGCGCTCGTAGCGGAAGAACGGGCCCGCGTAGCTGACCTTGACCGGCAACTGTCCACGATCGAGGCTGTGCTCGATGACGGCACGCATGACACCGGCGGTTCCCTCGGGACGCAACGTCACCGAACGGTCACCGCGATCGGCGAACGTGTACATCTCTTTGCTGACGACGTCGGTCGACTCACCGACACCGCGCGCGAACAGGCCGGTGTCCTCGAAGATCGGCAATTCGATGTGGCCGTACCCGGCCAACCTGGCGGCGCGCGTCAAACCGTCACGAACGGCGACGAATTCGGCTGACTGCGGCGGAACGTAGTCCGGAATTCCCTTGGGTGCAGAGAAGGTGCTGGCTTTACTCACGAGAGGTACTTTTCCTTATTCTTGTGCGCTGAGTCCAACGAGAAACGGGTTCGAGCTTCGCTCGGCGCCGATCGAACTGTTGCCACCGTGCCCGGGCAGGACCACGGTCTCGTCACCGAGTACCAGTAGCTTCCGGGCGATCGAAGCGAGCAACTGCTCGTGATTTCCGCCTGGCAGGTCGCTGCGCCCGATGGAACCCTGGAACAGGGTGTCACCGGTGAACGCCAAGTCCGCAGGCCCGCTCTCGGTGTTCGCCTGGGTGCGGAACACCACCGATCCCTGCGTGTGCCCGGGCGTGTGGTCCACGACGAACGTCATTCCGGCCTCGGTGATCTTGTCTCCGTCACTCAGTTCGATCACCTCGTCCGGCTCCACGAACGTCATGCCCTGAATGAATTCCTTCATCGTCGGGCCGATCCCTCGTGCCGGATCGCTGAGCATGTAGCGATCCTCGGGATGGATGTACGCGGGCACGGAGTACCGCTCACAGACCTCGCGGGCCGACCACACGTGATCGAGGTGACCGTGGGTCAGAAGTACTGCATTGACCGACATGTCCTTGGAGTCGAGATATTCGAAGAGCGGCTCGGCTGCATCCTGACCCGGATCGACGACTACGCATTCGCACGCGTCGTCCTGAGCGAGTATGTAGCAGTTGGTTTGGAACATCCCGGCCGGAAAACCAGTGACGAGCACGGGGGCAACTCCTCTTCGAAGGGTGGAAACGAACAACACGCTGTCGGTTACAGCCTAAGCTGCTGCCCCGCCAGTAAGTTCTCAGGTTGCAATGGGAGACTCTGACGACGAGTAGAGCCGCTTGCCGAAGCCGACCCCAGGGTGTCGCTCGGCGGGCCGACCACGATCCACCCGCGATACGGAGGACTACAGCAGTGCCGAGTAACGAGCAACGCCGCGAGGCGGCGAAACGCAAGCTCGAGCGTCAGCTCGAACGTCGCGCAGAACGTGCCCGCAAGCGCAAGCAGATGACGATAGCCGGAACTGCGCTCGGCGTGGTCGTCGTAGTCGGTGTCGTCGGTGGACTCATCTGGTTCAGCAATCGCAGTGACGACGACGCGAACACCACCAACACTGCTGCCGACGATTCGAGCCTCACGCCGCAGACCGCGGGTGCAATGCCGGCCGGTCTGTCGACGCCGCTGGCCGACACGGTTTCCTGCTCGTACCCGGCTGACGGCGCTACCGCGTCCAAGGCCAACAACCCTCCTCGTACCGACGGGATTCCCACCACCGCGCCGGACGCGACGCCGAGCATCAGCGTCGAGACCTCGCAGGGAAACATCGGGCTCACGCTCGACGGAACGAAGTCTCCGTGCACGGTCAACAGCTTCGTGAGCTTGGCGCAGCAGGATTACTTCAACGACACCACCTGCCACCGCATGACGACGAGCCCCTCGCTCCAGGTTCTGCAGTGCGGTGACCCGTCGGGCACCGGCTCCGGCGGACCGGGCTACGGATTCGACAACGAGTTCCCCACCACGGCGTACGCCACCACCGACCCGGCAGCGCAAGAGCCAGTCACCTACGCGCGCGGCACGGTTGCGATGGCCAACACCGGGACACCCGGTAGCAACGGCAGCCAGTTCTTCCTCGTCTACGGCGACTCACAACTCCCGCCGCAGTACACGGTTTTCGGCACGATCGACGAGACCGGTCTCGCCACTTTGGACAAGGTCGCGGCCGGCGGATCGACACCAGAGGGTGACGGCAAGCCGAATCTGACCACCGACATCAAGACAGTAAGGCTCGACTGATGCGACGTAATCCTGTGATGCGCTTTCCTGTAGTTATTGCCGCTGCAAGCGCCGCAGCGCTGCTTCTGGCTGGTTGTTCCAGTGATTCCGGTAGCTCGGACTCGCCGTCCAGCACCTCCAAGGCGAAGACGACAACGGCTGCCATGCCGCCGCTCGACATGTCACAGTTCGACGCACTCCCGCCTGTCCCGACTCCGGCGTCGGCGACTGTCGACTGCTCGTACCCGAGCGCGGCGGGCGCTGCAAAGACCGTCAATCCGCCGAACTCCACGGGCGTGTCCACCGAGGGAACCGTCAACGTCGCGCTCACGACTACGGCCGGCCCGATCGGGATGGAACTGAACCGGGCAGAAGCCCCATGCACGGTCAACAGCATCGTGAGCTTGACCGAGCAGAAGTATTTCGACGACACCCCGTGCCATCGACTGGTCACCACACCCGGTCTTCAGATCCTGCAGTGCGGCGATCCCTCGGGCAAGGGCACGGGCGGACCGGGCTACGGATTCGACAACGAGTACCCGACCACTGCGTACTCCGCTAACGATCCGGCGCTCTCCTTGCCTGCCGTCTACCCCCGCGGCACGCTCGCAATGGCCAACTCGGGTGCACCGGGCAGCAACGGCAGCCAGTTCTTCCTCGTCTACGAGGATTCGGTCTTGCCGCCCAACTACACGGTCTTCGGAAAGATCGACGACGCCGGCCTGGCGACGATCGAGAAGATCGCAGCCGACGGCGACGTGTGCGCCTTTATTAACCCCCCGCGGTTAATAAAGGCGCACAGCAGTTTACGAAGCAGAGGTCACGCGGTAGACGTCGTAGACGCCTTCCACATTGCGAACCACGTTGAGCACATGACCCAGATGCTTTGGGTCACCCATCTCGAAGGTGAACTTGCTGATCGCCACTCGGTCACCTGAGGTGGTGACCGAGGCCGACAGGATGTTCACCTTCTCGTCGGCCAACGCCTTGGTGACGTCGGAAAGCAACCGATGACGGTCGAGCGCCTCGATCTGGATCGCGACCAGGAACACCGAGGTCGCTGACGGTGCCCATTCGACGTCGATGATTCGCTCCGACTGATCGTGGAGCGAGTTGGCGTTGGTGCAGTCGGTACGGTGCACGCTGACCGCCCCACCGCGCGTGACGAAGCCCAGAATCGAATCGCCCGGAACCGGCGTGCAACACTTTGCGAGTTTTGCCACCGTACCGGGTGCTCCGGGAACCAGAATTCCGGAGTCACCCGTACTGCGGGTGCGCACCGGCATGGTCGACGGCGTCGAACGCTCGGCCAGTTCCTCCTCGACGGCGCCGACGCCGCCCAGATGAGCAACCAGTCGCTGCACGACGTGGTGCGCCGACACCTGGCTCTCGCCTACCGCCGTGTACAACGCCGAGACGTCGGGATAGCGAAGTTCGTGCGCGATCGTGCTCATCGATTCGGCGTTCATCAACCGCTGCAACGGAAGTCCCACACGGCGGACTTCCTTCGCGATCTGATCCTTGCCGGACTCGAGCGCCTCCTCGCGGCGTTCCTTCGCGAACCACTGACGGATCTTCGCCTTGGCACGCGGCGAGACGACAAACGTCTGCCAATCTCGACTCGGCCCGGCGGTTGCGGCCTTCGACGTGAAGACCTCCACCACTTCGCCGTTTTCGAGAGTTCGTTCCAGCGCGACCAGTCGGCCGTTGACCCTGGCACCGATGCATCGGTGCCCGACCTCGGTGTGCACCGCATACGCGAAATCGACGGGGGTCGATCCGGCAGGCAACGTGATCACGTCACCCTTCGGTGTGAAGACGAAGATCTCCTTGACCGCGAGGTCGTAACGCAACGATTCGAGGAACTCCCCCGGATCGGCCGCTTCTCGTTGCCAGTCGAGTAGCTGACGCATCCACGCCATGTCGTCGACCTCGGCGATGTCGCCCGCGTGCTTGCCCTTGGTCTCCTTGTACCGCCAGTGCGCGGCGATACCGAACTCGGCGGTCCGGTGCATGTCCTGGGTCCGGATCTGGACCTCCAGGGGCTTGCCTTCCGGTCCCACGACGGTGGTGTGCAGCGACTGGTAGACGCCGTAGCGCGGTTGTGCGATGTAGTCCTTGAAGCGTCCGGCCATCGGCTGCCACAGCGAGTGGACAACACCGACCGCGGCGTAACAGTCACGCACTTCTTCGCACAGAATGCGCACGCCGACCAGATCGTGGATGTCGTCGAAATCGCGGCCCTTGACGATCATCTTCTGGTAGATCGACCAGTAGTGCTTGGGCCGGCCCTCGACGATGGCGTTGATCCGCGAGGCGGACAGAGTCGAGTTGATCTCGGCGCGAACCTTGGCCAGATAGGTGTCACGAGAAGGCGCGCGATCGGCGACCAGTCGAACGATCTCGTCATACTTTTTCGGGTGCAGGATAGCGAACGAGAGATCCTCGAGTTCCCACTTGACGGTCGCCATTCCAAGTCGATGTGCAAGTGGCGCAATGACTTCGAGAGTCTCTCGCGCCTTACGTGCCTGCTTCTCGGGCGGCAGGAATCGCATCGTGCGCATGTTGTGCAGACGATCCGCGACCTTGATCACGAGCACGCGCGGGTCCCGCGCCATCGCGATGATCATCTTGCGGATGGTTTCGCCCTCGGCGGCGGTACCCAGAACGACCTTGTCGAGTTTGGTGACTCCGTCGACGAGGTGAGCGACCTCGTCACCGAAGTCCTTGGTCAACTCGTCGAGTGAGTACCCGGTGTCCTCGACGGTGTCGTGCAGCAGGGCTGCGACGAGGGTGGTGGTGTCCATACCCAACTCGGCCAGAATGCTTGCGACGGCCAACGGATGCGTGATGTACGGATCGCCGGACTTGCGACGCTGGCTCGAATGTCTGTCCTCGGCGACGTCGTACGCACGCTGGAGCAGCGCGAGGTCGGCCTTCGGATACAGCTCACGGTGGAGGCTGACCAACGGCTCGAGCACCGGGCGGATGGTGGCGTTGCGCTGACCGGTGATGCGCCGAGCAAGCCGAGCGCGCACCCTACGGGAGGCGGAAGCGGGCACGGCCAGGTTCTGCCCACCCCGATTGCCGGCAGTTTGCGCAGATCCCGAATCGTCGGGCACCGCGGACTTCGATGGTGTCGTCTCCGGAGCCGGATCTGCACCCGTCCCCTGCGACACTGCACCCGAGTTCTGTGATCGATCAAGATTCGACGTCATGTCGCCACCTCCTACCACCGAGTTGGTTGAGGCAACCGCCCTGCATCGGGTAATTGCCCTGGAGGTCTAACTCGACCCCCAGGAGACAACTTTAATACTCAGACCTTCACCAGGGATGTCAGTGGGTACTTCAAGAAGCGATCTCGACCGCGCAGTTCCTCGATCTCGAGCACCACTGCGACGCCGACGACGTTCGCTCCACCCAACTCAACCAACTGTACAGCCGCCTCGAGTGTCCCTCCGGTAGCCAGAACGTCGTCGATCACCAGAACATTCCGCCCGGTGAGATCGAAGCCGTTTGCGGGGATCTCGAGAGTCGAGGATCCGTACTCGAGGCTGTACGAACGAGAGAGTACCGGCGGCGGCAATTTGCCGACCTTCCGCACGGCCACCACCCCAGCACCCATCTTCGCAGCCGCGCCGGCACCGAGCAGGAACCCGCGAGCATCGACGGCGGCAATCGTGTCGGCGTCCGGAGCACAGGCGACAAGGGCGTCGAGCACGGCCCCGAACCCCTCGGCGTCGGCGAACACCGGAGTCAGATCGGCGAACCGAACCCCGGGCCCGGGAAAGTTGTCTGCCCAGCGAGTCAGCCGAACAACGGCGTCTCCGGCAGCCCGGTGGATTGCGATCAATTCTTCAGGCGTGTGCAAGGCAACACCATTCGAGACGCTCATCTGCGTAATACCCATCTGTCCATGTTCCAGCCGGTAGCGGCCCGAGTCGGATTGACCAACACTGCCGACATGCCTGGAGCTACAGCGACAGTTCGTAGTTGATTGAACAGTGGAATCGTAGGCACCTGGGTCCACAGGATGTTCTCCGCCTCCACCGAGAGTCCCAATTGCGCACTGGTGCTCGCATCCACGTTCAACTGATCGATGATCTGATCGATCCGTGCATTTCCGTACGTACCGAGGTTTGCGCCGTTGCCCGATCGCAACGCTCCGCGCGCGTCGATCATGCTCGCTGTTCCGCCTGCCCCGACTTTGCCTGCCATGCCGGAAAGCACAGCGTCGACTCCCCCGGACTGCAGACTCGCAGGATCGAAGCTGTCGGTACTCGCGTCCTCGATCGTAATTCCCGCCGGAGCACACGCGGCTTTCGCTTCAGAGACGATCTGCGCCCGCACCGGGTCAGGTGCGAGGTACCCGACCCGGACGGTCAACTGGTCGAGATCGGCTTCCGACAACGACGTCTTCGCGGCATCGACGTCGGCATTGGCGTACCGGTCACCGTCGACCGCAGCGGCGTCGCTGTACACGAGTGAATCCGGCGCCATCAGTCGCGAATCGACCACGCCGGAACCCAGACCAGCCTGCGGCGCGTTATCCGTCTGCCCGAACTTCTCGAACAGAGTTGTCCGCGGAACACAGTGCGCGAACGCTCGACGGGCGGCTTCGTCGCCCAGCGAACCAGACGTCGCGAGAACGAACTGCTCGATCGACCGCGACGGAATCTGTTGGACGTCGAACCCGGACGGAGTACCGAGCTCGCCGGCCGACCCGGAAGCGACGTCGACGACCTCGATCGAGTTCTTGTCGAGATCCTCGGTCAGATTCACACCACGTGGCCAGACGACGATGCGATCGGTCGCGGGCTTGTTGCCCCACCACCGCTCGTTCGCGACCAGCACCAGGCCGTCGTCGGCGCTGTACGAGTCGATTCGATACGGACCAGCGGAAGGCAGTACGGAGGTGTMCACCTGACCTGGAGTCAGGTTCCACCCGGTGTTCCAGAAGTCGGCGATCTTCGACAACGCTTCGGTGTCACCGGCATTCACCGCGCTCACYACGTCGCCGACTCCGGCGCGCTGCGTCACGATGTGTGAAGGCATCAATGCAGTCGCACCGAACAACGACCGCCAATCGGTGAACGATCGCCCGGGCTTGAAGAAGACAGTCGCGTCCTTCGACCCGCTCTGGCAGTCGATCCGGTCGATGTCCGCGTAACCGAGATTGTTCGCCGTGTCGAACATGGGCTTCACCGCACCATCGACGTCTTTGGTGAACTTGCCACTCGACGCCGCCCAGGTGAGGACCAGATCGTCACAGGACATCGGAATCCCGTCGGAGTACACCGACGCCGGATTGAGCTTGTACGAGACCGTGAGCACGTCACCGGGCAACTCCGACGCCGTGCCGATGTCGGTGTCCGACACAGGAGCACCGGCCGGACCGGTGAACGTGAAGCCGGGAAGCACCCGGCCGAACGCGGCCATCGCCCCGGACACCGATCCAGCTGTCGTGTTGGCGTTGTACGTGGAGATGGAGTTGTCGATGGCATATCCGATGGACGGAACCTGCTCGGCGCTTTCCGAGCAGGCCGCCAGCGAACCGGCAGCCACAGCAGTGGCCGCAACGAACGTCATCGATCGAACCAGTGTGCGTGTTCTTGGGAGCATGTTCAATGCCCCTTCTTGTTTCGCTTTCCGGTCGGCCGCACACCCGGCTGCGGAGCAACCGGCGCACGGCGTGCAACTGGTGCGCCGACGGCAACCGTCTGCGTACCCTTCTCGGCCAGCGTAGCCCGGCGCGAGAGCACCTTACGAGTGTGCGCGGCAACGGGTCCCCAGCGTTCCTTCATCGACACCAGGAGCGGCGTCGCGAAGAAGATCGAGGAGTACGCACCCACGATGATGCCGACGAGCTGAACCAGCGCAAGGTCCTTGAGCGTGCCGACGCCGAGCATCCAAACCGCGACAACCATCAGAGCGATCACCGGGAGCACACTGATGACGGTCGTGTTGATCGATCGCATCAAAGTCTGATTCACCGCGAGGTTGGCCTGCTCGCCGTACGTCCGTCGCGTCAGATGCAGAACACCGCGGGTGTTCTCTTCGACCTTGTCGAACACCACCACTGTGTCGTACAGCGAGAAGCCGAGAATGGTGAGCAAACCGATCACCGTCGCGGGCGTCACCTCGAAACCGACGAGCGAGTAGACGCCGGCAGTGACGATGATGTCGAAGAACAACGCAACGATCGCGGCTACGGCCATGTCCCGCTCGAAGCGGATGGCGATGTAGATACTCACGATCACCAGGAACACAATCAGCGCGATCAGCGCCTTCTTGGTGATCTGACCGCCCCAGGTTTCACTCACGTCCGCAAAACTGATGGCCTGCGCCGACGGGTTCCCGTTCTTGTCCTTGGGCTGGAACTCGTCGAAGAGCGCCGACTGCAGATCGTTGATCTGCGTCGCGTTCAACGTCTCCGACCGAATCTGTACGGTGGCGCTGGCACCCGAGCCGACCGTCTGCACGCTGACCGGCTCGAACCCGAGTGTGTCGGAGTAGACGGTTTCCACCTCCGACGTCTCGACTCCACCCTCGGCCGGGAACTGAATGCGCGATCCGCCCTCGAAATCGATACCGAAGGTGAAGCCGCGCAGGATGATGCTGAGCAGCGCAATGGCGACCAGAGCGCCGGTCAGTCCGTAGTAGAAGCGACGCCTGCCGACGACCTCGAACGCACCCGTTCCCGTGTACAGCCGCGAGAGCCAACTGTGCTTGGGCATCGCGCCCTGATCGACGCCGGAGTCGGTGATCTCCGACCGGGCTGCGGCATCGGCGGACTCGGCCGAGGAACTGTTGTTGGGCCCCACCGGGGAGTTGTTGGACTCGCTCATGCTCGTGTCTCCTTAGCCGACGCAGCGGCGGCAACCTTACGTTCGCGGGCAACCTCTTGCACTGCGCCGAGACYGTTGACGCTGGGCTTGGACCAGAACGCCGAACGGGACGCCATACTGACCAGTGGCCACGTCACGAGGAACACGACAATCACGTCGAGGATGGTGGTCAGACCCAAGGTGAAGGCGAAGCCTCGCACCTGTCCGACCGCCAGCACGTACAGAACTGCAGCGGCGATGAAGCTCACCGCGTTGCCGGAAAGAATTGTTCGGCGCGCTCGCGCCCAACCGCGTGGCACCGCGGAGCGGAAGCTACGGCCCTCACGCATTTCGTCCTTGATGCGTTCGAAGAACACGACGAACGAGTCGGCGGTCATACCGATACCGATGATCAGACCAGCCATGCCGGCCAAGTCGAGTGTGAAGCCGATGTATCTGCCGAGCAGAACCATGATCGCGTAGACCATGACTCCGGAGAGGATCAGCGACAACGCCGTCAGGACGCCGAGCATCCGGTAGTAGACGAGGCAGTACAGCAGAACGAGAACGAGACCGACCGCGCCGGCAATCAATGCCGCCTGCAGTGAGGCCAGGCCGAGCGTTGCCGAGACCGTCTCGGCCTCGGAAGCTGCGAACGACAGCGGAAGCGAACCGTACTTCAGAGTGTTGGCAAGTTCTTTGGCGCTCTCCGCAGTGAAACTGCCCGTGATCGAGGTCGCGCTACCCGCAGGCGTTGCACCTTGAATCGTGGGGGCGCTGACGACCTTCGAGTCGAGCGTGAACGCTGCCTGCTTGCCGATGTTGGCTGAGGTGAACTCGGCCCAGGTGTTGCTGCCGGTCGTCTTGAACGAGAGGCTGATCTCGTGGCGCGACTGCTGCGAGTTGAAGACCGAAGACGCGTCGGCAATCTCCTGGCCGTCGATGATCGAAGGACCGAGAAGATAGATGTTCAGTCCGTCTTGCGAGCACGCAACCAGCGGAAGAGTCGGGTCGTCGTTTCCACGGAGCGGATCCGCGACGGAGCAGTCGAGGTTCGCCACTGCTTGCTGCTGCACCGTCGGATCGCTGCTCTGTCGGAGGGCGCGCGCTGCGGCGATTTCCGCTGCTGCTGCGTCGCCTTCGTCGGTGCCGTCACTCGATGCGTCCACGGGGGGAGCCGGTGTTGTCGTCTCCGGCGCAGGGGTTGCCTCCGGAGTGGTCGGGTCCTGAGCCAGGAACGGGCGGTTCTGCGGCGTCTGGGTCCCGTCGGCCGGCGCCTCGGGAGCCGGAGCATCAGTGGCCGGAGTTTCAGCCGCTGGCACCTCTGGGGTAGCTGTCCGGTTCGCGTCACGGGTGGCGACGTCGATCGAACCCGTCACCGGGCGGATGTACAGACGGGCGGTCTGGCCGAGCGAGCGAGCCTGCGCACTGTCGTCGCCGGGAACGGTGATGACGAGGTTGTCACCGTCGACGACGACCTCGGAGCCGGAAACGCCGAGACCGTTGACGCGGGTCTCGATGATTTCCTGAGCCTGCTTGAGACTGTCCTGACTGGGAGCGCTGCCGTCCGGGGTACGAGCGGTCAACGTGACGCGCGTTCCACCCTGCAGGTCGATGCCGAGTTTCGGCGTGGCCGACTTGTCTCCAGTGAAGAACACCAGGGCATACAGTGCCACCACCAGGACCCCGAAAAGGGCCAGGTAGCGGACCGGATGCACCGTTCCGGTGGAAGGTGCCACGATCTTTAAGTCTCCTCAGTAGGTGCAGAGCTTCAGTAAATGCAGGGCTCGGGCGGTCGACGACCACCCGAGCTGCGGCGTTCGAACTGCAACGATTGATCAACGGGATGAACTGAGCTGCTGGTGAAAGAACTACTCCGATGAAAGAACTACTACAGACCAACCGATCTGGACGTGTGTCCGAGTTCACAACTCTAGAACWCGTGCCAGGTCGACGAAGTCAGGACTCCTTGGTGAGCCGGATTTCGGTGTCAGCAGCTGATTCTTCGATCTCGGAAACCGAGTCGTCGTCGTACTCGTCGGTTTCGGTCGTCTCGACAACGCGCTCACGGATGACCAGACGCGACCAGGTGGTGATGACACCGTCGGCGATCTCGAGGTCCACGGTGTCGTCGTCCAGAGAAGCAATCGTGGCATAGAGCCCGGCCGTGGTCTGCACTCGATCGCCGACCTGCAGCGAGTCCTGCATCTCGGAAGTGGCAGCCAAAGCCTTCTTCTGCTTGCGCATGCCCAGGAACATGGGCACCAGCAATGCGAGGATCAAGAGTGGGAAAAGCAAACTCGACATGTGTTGATCAACCTCGGTTGTGTTGCACGTTTTACGCCGCGATGGTCCCGGATGGACCTACGCAATACACCAGTGTGCCATTAGTTGCTGAGGATTCCTGACAGATCGGCCGTTCAAGTAGGCCTTTCCAGTCGAAATTCACTCTCCGTTCGGATCGAACAACGTGGCCTGCGGTTCGTTGACACGAACCTCGATACCGCCCGCTGCGGCATCCGGCGGCGGTGTCATTCCGAGTTGAGTCCAGGCAGCGGCGGTAGCCACGCGTCCTCGCGGCGTCCGGGCGATCATCCCGGCCCGAACCAGGAACGGCTCGCACACTTCTTCCACCGTCGACGGTTCCTCGCCGACGGCCACCGCAAGCGTCGACACGCCGACTGGCCCGCCGCCGAACGACCGCACCAACGCACTCAGTACGGATCGGTCGAGACGGTCCAAGCCCAACTGGTCCACGTCGTAAACAGCCAAGGCCGCCTGAGCGACGTCCATCGTGACGATTCCGTCGGCGCGAACCTCGGCGAAGTCACGAACCCGGCGCAGCAATCGGTTCGCGATACGCGGCGTCCCTCGCGAGCGTCGTGCGATTTCGGCGCCGGCGTCAACTTCGAGATTGACACCCAGAATTCCGGCCGAACGCATCAGAATCTGTTGCAGCTCTTCGGGTTCGTAGAAATCCATGTGAGCGGTGAACCCGAAGCGGTCGCGCAACGGACCGGTCAACGCACCTGACCGTGTAGTCGCACCGACCAGCGTGAACGGTGCAACCTCCAGAGGAATCGACGTGGCACCCGGCCCCTTACCGACGACGACGTCGACACGGAAGTCTTCCATCGCCAGGTACAACATCTCCTCGGCCGGACGAGCGATTCGGTGAATCTCGTCGATGAACAGCACGTCACCTTCGACGAGGTTGCTCAGCATCGCGGCCAGGTCTCCGGCGCGTTCGAGCGCCGGTCCGGACGTCAACCGCAGAGAAGAGCCCAACTCCCCCGCGATGATCATCGCCATCGACGTCTTGCCGAGTCCGGGGGGACCGGACATCAGGATGTGATCAGGTGTGCTGCCGCGAAGTTTTGCTCCGGTGAGCACGAGCTGCAGTTGTTCGCGAACACGGGGTTGCCCGATGAAGTCGTCGAGACTCTTGGGACGCAAACTCGCTTCGACATCACCGTCTCCCGCCACCAATTCGGCAGAGACCTGCGACTCGTCGTCGAAATCGTCGATCGGGTCGAAGTTCATCGAGTCTTACCGAGCAGCGACAGAGCAGAACGCAGTGCTACCGACGTTGTGGCCTCGGGCGATTCCGCCAGGACCGAATCCGTGGCTTGCTCGGCCTGCTTGATCGGGAAGCCCAGACCTTCGAGAGCCTCGACGATCTGATCACGGATCGAACTGCCGACGACGACACCGGAAGCCGCGCCGGCCGTCGTCGCGACGGCGTCGACCTTGTCGCGCAGTTCGACGACCATGCGCTCGGCGCCGCGTTTCCCGATACCGGGGACCCTCGTCAACGCCGTCAGGTTGCCTTCCGAGAGTGCCCGCCGCAATGCGTCCGGTTCGAGCACTGCAAGAGTTGCCATCGCCAGGCGCGGTCCGACTCCGGAAACCGTCTGCAAGAGGCTGAACAGGTCCTTCGACTCGGTATCGGAAAAACCGTAGAGCGTCATCGAGTCTTCGCGAACGATCATCGTCGTGAACAGTCGCGCTTCGCTTCCCCGATGCAGTGCACCGAGAGTCACCGGGGTGGCATTGACCCGATAGCCGACACCTGACGCTTCGATGACCGCGTGGTCGAGCGCAATATCGAGTACCTCGCCGCGTACCGACGCGATCATCGTGAACCTGCCTTCTTCATCTCGGCCAATTTTGCCTGATACTTACGCATTTGTTCAGCGGCCATCGCCTCGGCGCGGGCCATTCGCTCGATCATCGGTGCTCGCCAGCAGTGACAGATCGCGAGCGCCAGAGCGTCAGCGGCGTCAGCCGGTTTCGGCGCCGTCTTCAAGTTCAGGATTCGCGTCACCATCGCGGTGACCTGCGCCTTGTCGGCGTTACCGCTGCCGGTAACGGCGGCCTTCACCTCGCTGGGCGTGTGGAAACACACCGGGATGCCGCGTCTGGCGGCAGCGAGCGCGACAACTCCGCCTGCTTGTGCCGTCCCCATCGCCGTACTGACGTTGTGCTGCGCGAATACACGCTCGATCGCGACGACCTCCGGCTTGTACTGCTCGATCCACAGCTCCGCCGCATCGGAGATTCGCAGTAGCCGAGACCCGAGGTCCATCTCGGGCGGGGTCCGCACCACGTCGACAGCAATGGGGCGCACTTTCCTGCCGTTGCTCCCGTCGACCACACCCAACCCGCAGCGAGTCAAGCCTGGGTCCACTCCGAGCACGCGCACTTTGTCACACCTCTCCATACCGAACAGCTGTTCGATAGCTTAGCGGTGCGCGGGCCTACTACCCCGCATCAACACGCAACCCGGCCGAGACGCGGACGTCAGGGCCGGGTTGAGTTGAAAAGCAATCAGTCTTCGAGAGCCGCGAGAACCTCGTCGGACAGATCGATGTTGGTGTAGACGTTCTGCACGTCGTCAGAGTCTTCGAGCGCGTCGACGAGCTTGAAGATCTTGCGTGCGCCGTCGACATCCAAGGGAACCTCGACGGAAGCGCGGAAATCGGCTTCAGCGGAGTCGTAGTCGATGCCGGCTTCCTGAAGTGCCGAACGGACGGCAACCAGATCCTGTGGCTCACTGACGATTTCGAAGGTTTCACCGAGATCGGTCACTTCCTCGGCACCGGCGTCGAGCACAGCCATCAGGACGTCGTCCTCCGACTGGCCGTTCTTCTCGAGCGTGACGACACCCTTGCGAGCAAACAGGTAGGAGACAGAACCCGGGTCAGCGAGGTTGCCACCGTTACGGGTCATCGCGGTGCGAACTTCACCGGCTGCGCGGTTGCGGTTGTCGGTGAGGCACTCGATCAGAACGGCGACGCCGTTGGGTCCGTAGCCCTCGTACATGATGGTCTGCCAGTCTGCGCCGCCCGCTTCTTCACCGGCGCCGCGCTTGCGCGCACGCTCGATGTTGTCATTGGGAACAGACGTCTTCTTCGCCTTCTGGATGGCGTCGTACAAGGTGGGGTTGCCCGTGGGATCGCCACCGCCGGTTCGTGCCGCCACCTCGATGTTCTTGATCAGCTTCGCGAAGGATTTGCCACGACGTGCGTCGATCACAGCCTTCTTGTGCTTGGTGGTGGCCCATTTTGAGTGGCCGCTCATGCGATTCAAGCCCCTTTCCTGCTGCGTTGCGCACGCCGAATGCGCGTCTTTCAGCTCTGCCGATGTTACCCGTCCCACGTCACAACGCGCTGCATCCCCCGACACGAATTAGTCAAACCGCGCATTGTTTGCATAGAATGCAAACATGTTGGTCCGAATAGATCACGCCTCCACAACTCCACTAGCGGAGCAGATTGCAGCCGGGGTTCGTGGCTCGGTCATCCGCGGTGAGATCGGACCAGGTGACCGCCTGCCGTCCGCTCGCGCTCTCGCCGAGTCGATCGACGTCAATCTCCACACGGTTCTTCGTGCGTACGCAACACTCCGCGACGAAGGCCTGATCGACCTCCGACGCGGACGTGGCGCCGTCATTCGCGCCGAATTCGACTCGGGAAGAACAGCTCTCAACGAATCTGCGCGCGAGTTCGTACGGCAGGCCCGCAATCTCGGACTCGACACTGCGCACATGCTCGACCTCATCAAGGAGACCAGCACACAATGACGACCAGCAAGATCCGACTCTGGACAGCAGCTTCGCTGACTCTGATCCCGACCCTGATTCTGGTTCTCGCACGCTTCGCGTGGGGTGACCGCATACCCGAGACCGTCGCGAGCCATTGGTCCGGATCGACCCCGGACGGGTTCAGCACCACGACGACGTTTTTCGCCATCGCACTGGTGATTTCACTGGCGGCTGTCGTTTGCGCCTGTGTCGTCGCGGCCCGTTCGAGCGACAACGCGCCCTTGTTTCTCGCCGTAACCTCGATCTCGAGTGCGACACTGGCGACGATCTGGATTCTGAGCGTCGCCTTGACGATCGACGCCGGGTCGCCGGAAGACGCGCGTATCGGCTGGTGGATTCTTGCGCCGATCGCGGCGGTACTCGTAGGAGTTCTGGCATACGCGCTGCCTGACCAGCAACGAAGCCGCCGGGAGTCGCCACTGCCAACCCCGACGCTCGATACTCCGCTGACGGCCTCCGAACGTGCAGTGTGGGTCGGGCAGGTCCGCAGCGTCTGGCCGTGGATCGTTACCGCCGGCCTCGTAGTTCTCGTGATCGCGACTGCCGCGTACTCGGATTGGTGGGTTGCCGTGATCCTGGGTGTGTCCACCCTCGCCGTCACAGCATTCGCGTCGGTCACCGTGCGCGTCGACCGTCATGGTGTCGGCATCAGTTCCTGGGGCGTTCGATGGAAGAAGATCCCCATCTCGAAGGTGAAGTCCGCATCAGTCGACGCGATACGTCCGGCCGAATGGGGTGGATGGGGTTACCGAATGACACCGCGCGGAACAGCCGTCACTCTCCGCTCGGGTGAGGCCATCGTGGTCACTCTCGCGAACGGACGACTGTTCGCCGTAACCGTCGATCACCCGGAAGACGGTGTGAAGCTGATCAATTCGTTGGTTCAGGCTGGTTGATTCACGAACAACGTCAATTCACGAACAACACGGCAGCGGCATTGCCGGCGAGGTAGAAGCCGGCAATGCCGAACACCCAACCCATCGCGCTGTCGCCGTGGCGTGAGATGAACGAGTCCACCCCGCTCAGCGGCTTGTCCAGTCGGTCGCCGGCCACGATCCGCCCGCACAACAGAAGCACTGCCGGAGTGGCCATGATCAGGCAGTATCCGGCAAGTATCGACGCAGACGTGACTGCGGACAGCCCAGCAGCGGTGATCATCGCGATCGCCGCCAAGTAGGGCAGCATCGTCACCAATTCGGCGGTCCCGGCAGCAATTGCCAGAAGTACAACACTTCTCGCGGAACTGGCCGAGCCGAGCACCCGCTCTCGCCAAACATGGGTTCGATCGGCTTGACCGGATGTGCGCCTCTTCTCGGAATCGAATCGAAAGCTCCACGCGAACAACGCGATACCGAGTATCAACTGCGCACCGCGGGCGGCGGGGGTTTCGAGCAGCGGGGCGACGACAGGCATACCTGCCCGTGCCGTCGTCCAGACTGCCACCCCGACGACAAAATAGAACGTCGTGATGACCACCAGATACGTCAGCAGCCTGCGAACCTGCGGTCGTCCCGGCATCAACAACATCCAGACCGGGACGACCAAAGTTCCGATGCTCGTACTGTCCAGCAGGGCGAGCCCGCCCAGCGTGGTGAGCAGGACGAGTTCCACGTCAGTCGTTTCGGCGCTCGGGTATCGCTGTCTCCCTCGTTCGGACTGCATTCACGATGTCGAAGGCACCGATGATCGCGAGGATCACGCCGAGTGGTCCGCCGCGAAACCAGAAGAACTCGGCGTCACGCGCGAACAGCCACAGACAGCCGCCACCGACGACCAAGAGAATGCCGATCATCAACTCGAAGCGAATTTTCATACGTCGAGCCTGTCTTCTCTATCGAATCCGCACATCAGCCATCGGAACAACGCCGACCTCATCATTTGGTATGACAAGTCAGGCGCCCCGATGTGCTCTGATAAGTCTGTGGTGACCAGAAGTCGGAGTGTCGGCAAGTGGAACGATCCGCTCATCGCCTTCGGCCTGTTCGCGATCGGGGTACTCCTCTACCTGGTCGGCCTGTACCAAATGTGGACCGATGTCGGAGGTGTCGCCGAGGTTCCCGCCGGGGTTCGGATCGGGATGCTGGCTCTGCTGTGTGCGATCGACTCGTTCCGGCGGGTGCGTCCGGCAACAGCTTTGGCGGCGGGGGCCGTCATCGTCGCGGTCGACGCTGCCCTGGGACCCACTCTGCCGATGTGGCTGGTCCTCTCGGATCTCACCTACGCCGCAGTTCTGTACGGGACGGCGCGGCTGGGCCGAGTGGTGTGTTCTCTGACCGCGGTGACGGTTGCCGCGCTCACCGCACTCGTCTACCTGTCCACCCAGGACGTCCGCGCTGCGGCTGGGGCAGGCGTGGTGACGGCACTGTTCTTCGGTACGCCGGTGTGGTGGGCACTGGTCATCCGTCGACAAGTCGAACTGACCGAGGCCGAACGCGAGCGTTCCAGAGTCCACGAAGCACTCGCCACTCTGGACCGCGAGGCCGCAGTCGCTCACGAACGAGCAACCAWGGCGCGCGATCTGCACGACGTCATCGCAAGCCACCTCTCCGCCATCGCAATCCATTCGGAGGCGGCACTGTCCACCACAGCTCTCTCCGGTGAACGGGGCGAACCAGACGACGGCTTGAGGGAGATGATCGGAGCGATCAGATCGAGCAGTCTCGCGGGCCTTTCCGAGATGCGGTCGATGATCGAACTGCTCCACGCCGGGGACGACGAGACCCCGGACCCGCGTTCCTCTCCCCCGCGGCTGACCGAGTTGCCCGTCGTCCTGGACGCAGTTCGGGCAGCCGGCGGCACTGTGCACGTTGCGATCGACATCGATGCTGCCGACCTGCCGAGCGTGGTCGATCACACGGCGTATCGGATCACCCAGGAAGCGTTGACCAATGCGCTCAAGCATGCACCTGGTGCGCCGATCTCGATGTCGATCTCTCTCCAGCACAATGCATTACAGATCGAGATCCGAAACCCGGTCGGTCGCGACACATCCCATCCGCGGACTGGAACGCGTGGACTTGCAAACATGCGTCACCGCGCCGAGCTGCTGGGCGGTTCACTCGACGCACTTCCGGTCGACGGAGAATGGACGGTATGCGCGCAGCTACCGGTCCCCGCACCGAACGGAACGGATCGGTGATCACCGTCGCCCTGGTCGACGACCACGCCGCAATCCGCTCCGGCCTGGCGATGATCCTGCGGCAGCACGACGACATCGATGTCGTTGCAGAAGCCGGTGACGGAGCGTCGGCGATCACCGTCACCCGCACGCATCAACCCGACGTCGTACTCATGGACGTCCGGATGCCAGGCACCGACGGCATCGAGGCGACGCGTCAGATCATCGGGACGACCCGCAGCCGGGTTCTGGTGTTGACCACCTTCGACCTCGACGAATACGTCTTCGCGGCCCTGCGCGCCGGCGCGTCGGGATTCCTGCTCAAGACTGCGACCGCGGACGAACTGACCAACGCTATCCGCAACGTCGCGGCCGGAGATGCAGTGCTCGCTCCTCGCGCGGCGCGTGCACTGATCGGCGAGTTCGTGCAGCGTGCACCCAAACCCACCGAACCGCTGGGATTGAGCGAGCTCACCGACCGTGAACGTGAGGTGCTCGCGCTGCTGGGGACGGGTATGTCCAATGCCGAACTGTCGCGTGAACTCGGTGTCGGTGCTCCGACGGTGAAGTCGCATGTGTCGCGAGTTCTGTCGAAGTTGCACCTCACCTCACGCGTCCAGGCAGCGATCCTTGCCCGCGAACTGGAGCTGTAGGTTCGGCCGAGGCTGGCTACTCGAGTTATCCGCGAACCAGATCGACGAACATCTCGTGTACTCGACGGTCACCGGTTACCTCGGGATGGAAAGAAGTGGCGATCACCGAGCCCTGCCGAACCGCGACGATCCGGCCCGCGGCCTCCCCCGCGGCGGCGGGAACCTGCGCAAGGACCTCAACGCCCGGTCCAACTCGCTCCACCCACGGCGCGCGGATGAAGACGGCGCGGATGGGATCTCCGATGATGCCCTCGAACTCCAGGTCGGACTCGAAAGAATCGACCTGTCTGCCGAAAGCGTTGCGGCGCACCGTCATGTCGATGGCGCCGAGATGCTCGGCGTCCGGCCGGGTGTCGAGTACCTCGCTCGCCAGCAGAATCATGCCGGCACACGAACCGTAGGCCGGCAGACCGCCGCGAAGACGCTCACGCAGCGGATCCAACAGTTCGAACACCTGCAGAAGCCGGCTCATGGTGGTGGATTCGCCACCCGGAATCACGATTCCGTCTACCTTGTCCAGCTCCTCCGGCCGACGGACACCCACGGCATCCGCACCCGAATCATCAAGTGCAGCAAGGTGTTCGCGAACATCACCCTGGAGGGCGAGTACACCGATCAACGGACGCGTCATCACACAGTTCCTGTCTTGTTCTCACGGCTGTCGGGTTCGCGTTCCAGACGCGTCAAACCCTCCTGAACCACCGCTGCCACCATGTTGCCATCGCGATCGTAGATACGCCCCTGAGTGAGCGCGCGACCGAAACCTGCCGACGGCGATGTCTGGTCGTAGAGCAACCACTCGTCGGCCCGGAACGGACGCAGGAACCACATCGCGTGATCGAGCGAAGCAGTCTGCGTCTTCACGCCCCGGTGCGGGACTTTCGAAGTTCCGAGCAGGGTCATGTCACTGAGGTACGCAAGCGTGCAGATGTGCAGCAGCGGACGATCCGGCAGAGGCTCGCGGTAGCGCATCCACACGCGCTGTTGTGCGGCGAGATCCGGCGCTGACGCACTCTGCTCGGCCGGCACAATTCTGATGTCCCAGTTCTTCCATTCTTGGTAGAACTGCGATTCCGCCAACTTGGGAACGGTCTGCGCGTCCTGCAAGTCCTCCGGCGCCGGAACGGAAGGCATCCGATCCTGATGCTCGATACCTTCGTCCTCGACGTGGAACGAGGCCGACATCGTGAAGATCGTCTTGCCGTCCTGGACTGCGTTCACCCGGCGGGTGCAGAACGAGCGCCCGTCGCGGATGCGGTCCACCAGGTAGACCGTCGGAATCTTCGGGTTGCCCGGGCGCAGGAAGTATCCGTGCAACGAGTGCACGTGGTAGCTCTCGTCGACGGTACTCACGGCAGAAACCAACGACTGCCCGGCAACCTGCCCGCCGAACGTCCGCTGAAGTGCGGTGGGATGGACCGCACCACGGAAGATGTCCTTCTCCAGGTGTTCGAGCGCGAGGATCTCCTCGATACCAACCATGAGTCCTCCGGAAATAGACCGCCGCAGTGGGCGCGATGACGGTTCACAATATCGCCTCGGCGAGCGGGCACGGCACCATGGTGGGCGTGAGCACATTCATCCCGTCCACTCCCCTCGCCCTGGCCGAGCAGATCGCAACGCTGACCGGATCATTTCCGTCGGTGGCGGTAGTAGCGATCGACGGACCTGATTGTGCGCAGCCGTCTCGGCTCGCGGAACTGGTCCGGGCCGCCGTCGAGTCGCACAGCAGGCCGAGTGCTGTTGTGTCACTGCACGACTACGTGCGGCCGGCTTCGCTGCGATACGAGTTCGGTCACGAGGATGCGCTGAGTTACCGCACCATCTGGTTCGACTATCCGGCACTCGATCGTGAAGTGATCACCGCTGCCCGCACCAAACGAGCGTTGTTGCCGAAACTCTGGGACGAACCCACCGATCGATCGGCTCGCTCGACCCGCGTCCCCGTCCATGAGCGCGCGGTCATCGTGATCGCCGGTCCGATGTTGCTCGGGCGTGGGCTGGAGTTCGACGTCAGCGTCCGCCTGGACATGAGCGAACCTGCCATGCGGCGGCACACTCCGGAGGCGGATCTGTGGACCGTCGACGCACTCCTCGAACACCGATCAGAGGTGTCCGAGGAGGTCGATTTCGAGGTCAGGTACGACCATCCGGCCCGGCCTGCGGTGCGGTCTCGCCAGTGAAGGTCTCACTGCGATTGATCTCACTGCGGCCGACCTCACTTCGGGCGATACAGCCTGGTCAGGCCTTCCTGAACGACTGCAGCAACCATATTTCCTCGGCTGTCGAAGATTCGTCCCTGCGTCAATGCGCGACCGAAGCCCGCTGACGGCGACGTCTGGTCGTACAACAGCCACTCGTCGGCCCGGAACGGCCGCAGGAACCACATGGCGTGATCGAGCGAGGCGCTTTGCATTGCGACGTCCATGTGAGGGCCTCGGGAAGATCCGAGCAGCGTCATGTCGCTCATGTACGCAAGCGTGCACACGTGAAATACCGGGTCGTCCGGGAGAGCCTCGCGGGAACGGAACCATACTTGCTGCTGTGCGGCAGCGCCTGGACGTTTGTTGATGTCGGCCTTCGGCACCATCCGGAGGTCCCAATCGGCCCACTCGCGAGCCAGCCACGCAGTCTCGGGATCTTCCGAATCCTGGGCGATGGCCAAGGTCTCGGGGTCAGGGACCGGTGGCATCTCGTCCTGGTGCTCGATGCCTTCGTCTTGGACGTGGAAGGACGCCGACATCGTGAAAATGGCTTGCCCGTCTTGAATTCCGGTGACCAAGCGGGTCGCGAACGATCGACCGTCCCGAACACGATCAACCAGAAAAACGGTCGGCTCCATCGGATTGCCCGGACGCAGGAAATATCCGTGCAACGAATGAACTGAATAGGCCGGATCGACCGTGCGTACCGCTGACACCAATGCCTGACCGGCGACCTGGCCGCCGAAAGTGCGGGTCAGGGTGGTCTCCGCGATGATTCCTCGAAAGATGTCACGCTCGAGGCGTTCCAACTCCAGAATTTCTTCGATCCTCGCCATCGATGCTCCACATCTTCCCGTGTACCGACGTCTACCGACCTTCACACAATGCCTGACGCACCCCCGGCCACCAAAGTGGGCATCCGAAAACACTGAGCGACGGGGCGCATCGACTCAGAATGGCGGTGGATCGTCTCCGCCGTCGAAGGTCCTCCTCTGTGCCTTCTTCATCCGCCGGTGCATCCGTATCCGCTGACGCCGGCGTTCACCCCGCACACGAGAGGCCTTGTTCTCCAGACGTGTGCGCCGACGCCGACCACCCTCGGGCAGTACAGGCTCGAGCATTCCCGCCAGCAGACCTGACGGCCTGGTTCGGTAGCAATGTCCGGTCGGCGAAGTCAGCATGACACTCCGGTCCGGGTTCGAGGTGTGCAACCACTGACCGGAATGCTTGAGGCGGTGATGGTTTCGACAATACGCACTCATATTCGACGCCACGGTCTTTCCACCACGAGTGGGATCGCGATGATCAAAGGGCTCCGTGTGATCAAGATCTGAATTCCATGCAGCGACATCGCAGTGCAACCACTGGCAGCTTCCTGCGATCACCCGCACCCAGGTGTCGAGGACAGCGCCTGGGCGGTAGACCGACGCCGAAGGAACAACGGGCGGAGGTACTGGCTCGCCCTCACCGGAAGACTCGAGCGCGGCATCGACTGGTACTTTCACCTTCCGAATCAGCGCACCCGCGGCGATGTCACGCGCATGCTCTGCACTGATCACTCCATAACCGTCAAGGTGAGCGGGTTCGTCTGCACCTGGTGCGTCACCGCCCTGAAGCGTTGATTCCAGCATGACCACGTGAACCAACGGCCGACGCACCACGACAATCCCGCTTCGATCTTGTGGGCAATCGTCCCGGCCGCAATCGCACGGCAGAATCGTCGACCCGGATACCAACGCTCCCAATGCGTCAGCTCGTCGTTGCTCGTACTTACGGGAATCGTGTCGACACACCGACATTGCCAACTCCCGCAACCGACGGTCGAAAGCCCGTGCTTCCTCCGCCGGAATACTCCCCAATATCCGCGCCATTCCGTCCTCGGCAGCGCTCACACCCACGAACCGATCAGCCAGGGCGCGGCGTCGACGTTCGCGCATCCCCTCGGGATCCACCACGGCGACGATCCGGTCGATAGCCGCTGTCAATCGGCGACCGGTCAAGCCAGTACCGCCAGGCATCGGTGGCGCCGAGATCTTTTCGAGGAGTTGCCGTTCCACCTCGTCGATCAAATCGTCGGCGACGTTGGCCGTAGCGGAGTCGATCAATCCGACTCGATATAGATCCAGTTCTCCGCGCGCCATGGCGGCACGCGTGCGATGGAGCCGAGACTTGAGAGAAAAGCCGAGACCGATCAACTTTCCCGCTGAGGCACGGCCCATGGTCAATGCCGCGCCGAGCTCGGCCTCAGCCAGTTCGTGAGCGGTAGACGACCAAGCACCATTATCGGTGTGGTCAGCGCTGCGACGCTCGAAAAACTCGGCAATGGCAGCCAGTTTCCGTTCCACGAGCATCGATTCGCGCGCATGCAGATCGGCGATGAGATCGATGAGGGCGCAGTCGGATTCGGCACCAGGCAGCTGCGCTGCGGTACCCGAACTTCCTACTCCGTCATCGAACATTCCTCAACATTATTCGAATATACGTTCGATATCCATGATTTCCAGGAATCAGTCCGAACAATCCCGATTGACCGAAAATTGTTGCGGAGCAACCTTTGCGGCCACTCGTGTTCCGGCAACGGATTCCCCTACTGAACCAGGGCGTTGATAATGCGGGCAGCTTCGGCCGGGTAGATAGGGCGGTCGGACCCACCACTCAAAACCCAGTGGACTGGACTACCTTCGTCGAGGACTCGGAGTTGCACGTCGAGCGGAAACGCATCGATGTCAGCTGAGTCGACTGCAAAGACATGGACAATCTCATGCCCAGGTCGCCCCTCGAACTCGAAGATGTTCTCGACGACCTCGAGCAACTCGACGCTTCCCAACCTGACGCCGAGTTCCTCCGCGAACTCGCGTCGCAGCGCTGCCTCGGCCGTCTCACCGAACTCGATACCGCCACCGATCAATCGATGAAAGTTCTCCCCTGTGACAGAGTCCGTGCCGTCGAGCATGAGTACGTGACCGGAACGGACAGGTATCCCCAGTGAGATGTTACGAATTGACGACATACGACACAGTTTAGGTGTCCAACTCGAACATCATTTTGAATCCGACGACGGCGAATATCACCAAAAGTGATGGGGTGGGCGCAAATACGACTTGGACTTGCCGAGACTCCCGATGACAGACTCGAACACCATTCCCGGACAAAAGAACCCATTGAGGAACCGATGAACGACGCAAGTACCTGGACCGCACGACTCGCCGCACTCGACCTGACCCTCCCGCCTGTTGCCACCCCCGCAGGCTCATACCTCCCCGCCGTTCAGACGGGGTCATACGTCTACACGTCGGGGCAATTGCCGCTCGTCGACGGCACTACGACGTGCATCGGCAAGTTGGGCGAGGGCGTCTCCGTCGAAGACGCCGCCCAGGCGGCGCGGTTGTGCACTCTCAACGGACTCGCGGCCGTTGATGCCTTGGTCGGTCTCGACCGCATCGTTCGGGTCGTCAAGGTCGTTGGATTTGTTGCTTCGGGATCCGGATTCTCGCAGCAACCCCAGGTGATCAACGGTGCGTCCGACCTGCTGGCCGAGATCTTCGGTACCGCTGGACAACACGCCCGCTCTGCGATCGGCGTGGCCGAACTCCCCCGAAACAGTGCTGTCGAGGTCGAGTTCGTGTTCGAGGTATCGGACAGCATCTGACGGTCCGCCACACCCCGAAGGGCGGCGGTTGCCAATGCAACCGCCGCCCTTCTTGTGTGAAGACTTTCAGGCACTGAGCCCGGTCGTCGAACCTGCTGTCACCAACCGCGCTCTGCGAGGCGGTGTCCGACGGGCAGGTCGTCGACGTTGATGCCGACCATTGCCTCGCCGAGTCCGCGCGAGACCTTGGCGAGCACGTCCGGGTCGTCGTAGAACGTGGTGGCCTTGACGATGGCCTCAGCGCGCTGCTTCGGGTTGCCGGACTTGAAGATGCCCGATCCGACGAAGACGCCCTCGGCGCCGAGTTGCATCATCATCGCAGCGTCTGCCGGGGTGGCGATGCCGCCGGCGGTGAACATGGTGACAGGCAGCTTGCCGGCCTTGGCGACCTCGACGACCAGTTCGTAGGGGGCCTGCAGTTCCTTGGCGGCTACGTACAGTTCGTCCTCGCTCAGCGAGGTCAACCGGCGGATCTCGCCGCGGATGGTGCGCATGTGAGTGGTGGCGTTGGAGACGTCTCCGGTGCCGGCTTCACCCTTCGAGCGGATCATGGCCGCGCCTTCGTTGATGCGACGGAGCGCTTCACCGAGGTTGGTGGCGCCACAGACGAAGGGAGCGGTGAACTTCCACTTGTCGATGTGGTTGGCGTAGTCGGCCGGGGTCAGGACCTCGGACTCGTCGATGTAGTCGACGCCGAGGCTCTGCAGGATCTGAGCTTCGACGAAGTGACCGATGCGTGCCTTCGCCATGACGGGGATGCTGACGGTGGAGATGATGCTGTCGATCATGTCCGGGTCACTCATGCGCGAGACGCCGCCCTGTGCGCGAATGTCTGCGGGGACCCGCTCGAGTGCCATGACGGCGACGGCGCCGGCGTCTTCGGCGATCTTGGCCTGCTCAGCGGTGACCACGTCCATGATCACACCGCCCTTGAGCATTTCAGCCATGCCGCGCTTGACGCGGGCGGTGCCGATGGCGGTGGTGGGGGCAGAGTCGGGGGTGCTCACAGCAAACTCCTGCAGTAGTGGCGTGACGAAAGAAACAAGGCACGGCGAACACACGAGTTCATACGCTCGGAGGCCTCTGGCCAGAACTCTAGGACGAACCGGCCTTCGATTCCGTATCCAATTTGCCATTGCTGGCCTTAAACGGCCGCGAGCACTGAACGACCGAACGATCAGCGGATGGAACGCACTTCCGGATCCTCGGAACCGTCCGCAATCGTCGCGGCCTCCACCAGGAGGTTTGCCAGATCCAACGGGTAGACGGGCTCACCGGACTTGGCCAGTCGGCGGATCTCGTCGGCGCTGCACCAGCGATGGCCGGTGATGGCACGCTGTTCCAATTCCGTGTGGCCTTGGAAGACCGGCTCGAAGCCGTGAGTGCGCGTAGCGAAGAACAGCTCTTCCGAACGGATCAGCTCACCGTCGAACGGGAAGATCGCCACCCGACGCCAAAGCGGACCTCGCAGATTCTCCGGCGCTACCTTGAACCCCGTTTCCTCCTCGATCTCACGAACCGCGGCCGCTCGCAGATGTTCGCCGCGTTCGAGCCCGCCGCCGACGGTGAACCAGAAGTAAGTGTTCGGGATCTTGGGATCGTGCCCGCGCAACAGCAGCACCCGATCTTCCTCGTCCAGCATCACCACGCGGGCAGAGGTCCGTGACGTATCCACGGTGATTCCCTCGGGCACCGCCGCCGCGGTCGTGCGCTCAGAGATCTCGAAGTATTGAGGCAGTGGCGCCGTTCCGCCGAGATGTAGCCATCGAACAAGTCGTCGGGTACGCAACGCGAGAGTGTCTCGCACCGCGTCGTTGTGGAACCGCCGGGCGATCAGCACGCGCGCCTCGGCATCGGCCAACTCGGCCACCAGTTGAGGTCGCAGCGAGGTCGTGCCGTAGGCAGCGAGAGCATTGGACAGCCGGTTCTCGGCAAGCTCGCGATCCTGACGATCCGCCCGTTCGGCGGCGTCCGCCAAGGTGACGAATCTGCGGGCGTCGTCGGCGCTCATGTCCACAGCCGCCGCGCGGACAACCGCGGCACGACGGGACAGAGCCGCATCGAGCGCCAACCACGACTGATCCGAACGCACATGCAGTCGATCGAGTCGGTTCGCCGTCCCGTACGCCCACAGTCCGACGACCAGGACGACGGCAGCGACGAGCCCGAGAATGAAGATCGTCAGAGCGGAGAAGGTCATGAACCCACCACGCGTACGCCGGTGCCGCCAACCGTGACGGTCTCGTAGACACGCAGGATCTGTTCGGCCACCACCGGCCAGTCGTATTCGGCAACAACACTTGTCGCGGTGTTGACCAGCGCGCGTCGTCGATCCGGGTCACCGAGAACGGAATCGATTGCCTCGGCCAAGGCATCGGAGTTCCCGATGGGGACCAGCAAGCCGGCCTGACCGTCGCGAAGAACACGGCGGAAAGCGTCCAACTCACTGGCCACGACGGCAGTGCCAGCCGCCATGGCCTCGACCAGCACGATCCCGAAGCTCTCACCGCCGAGATTGGGCGCACAGTAGACGTCCGCACTGCGAAGCGCCGACGCTTTCTCCTCATCGCTGACCTGCCCGAGCAGGCGGAGATGCTTGAAGTACTTGCCCGCCTCTTTGCGGAGTTTCTCCTCGTCGCCGCGTCCGACCACGATCACTTCGAGATCCGGGTGACGCTCGACCAACTCCGGCAGTGCGCCGAGGAGGACGGCCATCCCCTTGCGCGGTTCGTCGTAGCGACCGAGGAACAGAATGGTTCCACCTTCGCGCGGGTAGCCGGGCAACAGATCGGCCTCGGCAAACGCTGCGACATCGACGCCGTTGGGAATTTCGACCGCATCGGATCCGAGGGACTCGACCTGCCAACGACGCGCCAACTCCGAGACTGCGATCCGGCCACTGATCTTCTCGAGATACGGAGCCAAGACACCCTGAAAAGTGCTCAGCACCAACGACTTCGTGGTCGACGTGTGGAAGGTGGCGACGATAGGGCCTTCCGCGATACGCAACGCGAGCATGGACAGACTCGGCGCATTGGGTTCGTGGATATGTAGAACGTCGAAGTCACCTTCCGCGATGAACTTGCGGAGGCGGTTGTTCGCCGTCGGGCCGAAAGACAACCGCGCAACAGAACCGTTGTAGGGAATCGCGACGGCTTTACCTGCGGAAACCACAAAATCCGGCAACTCGTCGTCATCGGACGACGGCGCAAGCACACTCACTTTGTGACCACGTTCGATCAGCACCTCGGCCAGATCCACCACGTGCGCCTGCACGCCGCCGGGGACGTCGAAGGAGTACGGGCAGATCATGCCGATTTTCATTCACCCTCCATGCGGGCGAGCCGCGATTCGGAGAGGTCGGAGCGCCACAGCGGCTGAAGCATGTGCCAGTCAGCGGGGTGCGCTGCGATGTTGACCGCGAAACGGTCGGCAAGCGCCTGCGTGGCCGGGCCGACTCCGCCGGATACGTCGATCGGCGGGTCGATCTTGAAACCCCAACCGTCGGGAGTGAACCAGCAGTGGACCGGAAGTAGCGGCGCGCCGGTGTCGATCGCGAGCTTCGCCGGGCCGGCGGGCATGCGAGTAGGTTCGCCGAAGAAGGTGACGGGCACACCCTTCTTCGCCAGATCGCGCTCCCCCAACAGGCACACGATCTTGTTCTCACGCAGATGCTTGGAGAGTTCGACGAACGGTGGATGCTCCCCGCCGCTTAGCGGGAAGATCTCGAAACCGAGACTCTCGCGGTATTCGACAAACCGTTCGTACAGGGATTCGGGCTTGAGCCGCTCGGCAACGGAGGTCAACCCACCCCATTGCTGAACACACCACACGCCGGCCATGTCCCAATTACCGCTGTGGGGCAGCGCCAATACCGCGCCATGACCTGCCGCCATTGCTTTTTCCAGATGTTCCTGGCCCTCGACCAGCGCATGCAGCGCTTTACCTGTCGCGACCAGGTCCATCGACGGAAGACGGAACGCCTCACGCCAGTACCGGGCGTACGAGCGCATTGAATCCTTGATCAACTGATCCGGAACTTCCGCCGGCGTCGTGCCCAGAACTCTCGCGAGGTTCTTCCTGAGTTGTTCGGGTCCGCCCTTGCGTACCGCGAAATCCGCTCCGGCGTCGAACAGCTTGACCGCCACCGATTCCGGCAGGCTTCTCACCAGCCGCCAACCCGCGGCATATCCCAGATCGGTTGCGCGCTCGGAAAAACTCACTGCTCTGCCTCACCTTCAGGCTTGGGATCGCCCTCGGTGCCCGCCGCGCCTTCGACCGTCGATGCCGCCGGGGCGATCGGCAGAAGTTCCCGGGCGCCAGGCGAATTGCGCACCGCGAGCACTCGTTGGAAGACCGTCACGATACTTCCGGCGGCAAGTACCCACATCGCGATGTGAATCGCCCACGGTAGACCCATACCTGTCAGGCCAGATCCGACCAACACGATGATCAGTCGGTCCGGGCGCTCGATCCACCCGCCGTCCGCAGTCAGCCCGCTCGCCTCTGCGCGCGCCTTCGCGTACGAGATGACCTGCGAGGTGACGAGGCAGATGAGCGTCGCGACGAGCAGCCACTTGCTGTTCTCGTGGTAGACCGCCCACCAGGCCAGGCCGGCAAAAATCGCGCCGTCGGCCACGCGGTCGCAGGTCGCGTCCAGTACCGCCCCGTACCGCGTTCCGCCGCCGCGAGCACGAGCCATTGCGCCGTCGAGCATGTCGAACATGACGAAGAACCAGATGAACAAGGTTCCCCAGAACAGATGTCCGGACGGAAACAGCGTCACCGCACCGGCGACGCTTGCCACCGTGCCGATCACCGTCACCGAGTCCGGCGTCAGACCGGTCTTGACCAGCGCCTTCCCCATAGGTGCCGTCACCTTGGACACCGATGCGCGCCCGAAGAAGCTCAACACCGCAGGAACCCTCCCCGTCGTGAGTTCCGGTTCGGAACTCGTTGCAGCAATGCATCCTGCCATGAAGCCGGATCCATCAACCTATTGTTGCCAGGCACCGGCGAGTAGTCCCCTGGTCTCCCGCAGCAATTGCGGCATCACCTTGACCCCACCGAGCACGGTGATGAAGTTGGCGTCGCCGCCCCAACGTGGGACTACGTGTTGGTGAAGGTGCTCGGACAGCGAACCGCCCGCGGCAGCACCGAGATTCAGACCGACGTTGAATCCGTGCGGATTCGACACGCTCTTGATCACCCGCAACGCACGCTGGGTGAACGCCATCAACTCGGCGCTCTCCTCCGGCGTGAGGTCTTCGAGGGCCGCGACCTTGCGGTACGGCACCACCATCAGGTGACCCGGGTTGTACGGGTACAGGTTCAAGACCGCGTAGACGTGTTCACCGCGGGCGACGATCAACCCTTCCTCGTCCGACATTTTCGGAATGTCGATGAACGGTTCACCCGTCGTACCCGGGGTGTTGGGCGCCTCGGTGATGTACGACATCCGATGTGGCGACCAAATACGCTGCAAATGATCAGGATCGCCGACGCCGTGGTCGATCAGCGAACCCGGACCATCGTCACCGGGGGCGCTCACTGCGCCACGCTTGGCTGCACCAGTTCGGCTGTCGGCGAGGCATTCTCGCGGCGACCGATCCACTCGGTGATGATCCGGACGGCGTCGTCGACGGGAATTCCGTTGATCTGGGTGCCGTCACGGAAACGGAAGCTGACCGCGCCGGCTTCCACGTCACGCTCGCCCGCGAGGAGCATGAACGGGACCTTTTGCGTGGTGTGGTTACGGATCTTCTTCTGCATCCGGTCATCACTGAAATCGACCTCGGCGCGAACACCGGCTGCCTTGAGCTTCTTCGTGACGTCGAACAGGTGATCGGCGAAGGCCTCGGCCACCGGGATTCCGACGACCTGCACCGGCGCCAGCCACGCCGGGAACGCGCCCGCGTAGTGCTCGGTCAGGACACCGAAGAACCGCTCGATCGAGCCGAACAGCGCGCGGTGGATCATGACCGGACGAGTCTTGACGCCGTCGTTGCCGGTGTACTCGAGTTCGAACCGCTCGGGCAGGTTGAAGTCGAGCTGGATGGTCGACATCTGCCAGGTGCGGCCGAGTGCGTCCTTGACCTGAACGGAGATCTTGGGACCGTAGAACGCGGCTCCACCCGGATCCGGCACCAGAGTCAGGCCGGAAGCTTCGCCGACCTCGGCAAGCGTTGCGGTCGCCTCTTCCCAGACGTCGTCGCTACCGACGAACTTGTCCGGGTTCTTGGTGGACAGTTCGAGGTAGAAGTCGTCGAGGCCGTAGTCCTTGAGCAGGTTCAGAACGAACTGCAGGGTGGTGGTCAGCTCGTCGCGCATCTGCTCACGGGTGCAGTAGATGTGAGCGTCGTCCTGGGTCATGCCGCGCACGCGGGTCAGGCCGTGGATGACGCCGGACTTCTCGTAGCGGTAGACCGAGCCGAATTCGAAGAGCCGCAACGGCAATTCACGGTACGAGCGTCCGCGAGCACGGAAGATCAGGTTGTGCATCGGGCAGTTCATCGGCTTGAGGTAGTAGTCCTGGCCCGGCTTGCGCACGGTGCCGTCCTCGTTCAGTTCCTCGTCGACGTGCATCGCCGGGAACATTCCGTCGCGGTACCAGTCGAGGTGACCGGAAACCTCGTACAGATGTCCCTTGGTGATGTGCGGAGTGTTGACGAACTCGTAGCCCGCCTCGATGTGGCGGCTGCGCGAGTAGTTCTCCATCTCGGTGCGGATGATGCCGCCCTTGGGGTGGAACACCGGCAGGCCCGAACCGAGCTCGTCGGGGAAGCTGAAGAGGTCCAGTTCGGTACCGAGCTTGCGGTGATCACGACGCTCGGCCTCGGCGAGCAGTTCGAGGTACTCGTCCTGAGCCTCGGTGGACTCCCACGCGGTGCCGTAGACACGCTGAAGATCGGCGTTGTCCTGGTTGCCACGCCAGTAGGCGGCGGAGCTTCGGGTCAACTTGAAGGCCGGAATGTGCTTCGTGGTCGGAATATGCGGGCCGCGGCACAGATCGGACCAGATCTTGTCGCCGGTACGAGGATCGAGATTGTCGTAGATGGTCAGCTCGTTGCCACCCACCTCCATGATCTCGGGATCGTCGATACCGGACTTGTCGTCGATCAGTTCGAGCTTGAAGGGCTCGTCGGCCAACTCGACCCGAGCGTCCTCGATCGAATCGACCACTCGACGCGAGAAACGCTGCGATCCCTTGATGATCTGCTTCATACGCTTTTCGAGCTTGGCCAGATCCTCCGGAGTGAACGGGCGGTCCACCGCGAAGTCGTAGTAGAAGCCGTCCTTGATCGGCGGACCGATGCCGAGCTTCGCGTCGGGGAATTCCTTCTGGACCGCCTGCGCGAGGACGTGAGCCGCGGAGTGCCGGATGACGCTGCGGCCGTCCTCGGTGGATGCTGCCACCGGCTCGACGTCGACATCGACCTCAGGTGTMCACGACAGATCCTTGAGCGTTCCCTCGCCATCGCGGACAACGACGATCACGTCGGGCCCCTTCGTGGGGTATCCGGCTTCGCGCACTGCAGTCCCGGCGGTCGTCCCCGCGGGCACCCGAAGTGGGGCGGCTGAGTGCTCTGGCGCGGGACTGGTCACGGCGATGTGCTCCTAAAGGTATTGCGACAAGTTCGACAGGCGTCGTACCCACTGCGAGCACGCGCACGATCATGTTATCGGCCCTACCGACATGGTGAGACAACCGAGTGAAGGAAACCGGGCCGCGTTCAGCTCACAGTGGCGACTCGAGCCACGAGTAGTCCAGGCCCACCCATGTCCCGATCAGGCCGAAGGTGCCGAGCACCCACAAAGTCGCCAGGACGATCACTGTGGTGAACAGAACGCCCAACCCCTTGACGAACAGCGACTGCTTGCCGAACCATTCCATGAACCTGTCGTATCGAGCCTTCGCGAAATGAAGGAGTCGATGTGCCCACGCGAACTCCGACGCCAGTATGCCGAGGCCGGCGAAGACGATGAGCCAGCCGGGCCCGGGGTACGGAATAGCCACGATGCCTGCTGCGAACACGATCGTGCCCACGACTCCCACACCGATGCGGTACGCAAGATTGAGGGTGGGCCGCGCGGCGATTCCAGCGCGCCACCGCTCCCAGCGGGACTCTGCGTCTTGGAAGACGGACAGGTCTGAATTGTCGACGGGAGAATCGACCTTTTCGGTACTCAAGTCGGTCACCTTTTCGGTCGCGAAATGTCTCTTCGACCAGGCTACCGAAATCATTGGCCGGCGACCTGCGACGACGGTCTGCATGCCGAAACAACCGTGCCCTCGAACAGCTGTGCTCTCAAACAGCTATGCTCTCAAACGACTGTGCTCTCAAACGACTGTGCTCTCAAACGACTGTGCTCTCAAACGACTGTGCTCTCAAACGACTGAAGGCGTCCCCGATGATCGGGAACGCCTTCAGTGTTTTTCTGTGGTCCCGGCTGGGATCGAACCAGCGACCTTCCGCGTGTGAAGCGGACGCTCTCCCACTGAGCCACGGGACCGTAAGTCATCCGAACGCATGCGCTCGAACGAGTTGGAACATTAACACGGCTGCGCGATGAATACGAATCACCAGGTTGGCATTCGTTTTGCCCCAGGCGACCCCGAAATCTCCGAATTCGAGCTGATTTCAGACCGTATTCATCGCCAAGACGGACAGTTGCAACGCGCGCGACGGGCCGATTCGACTCCGAACACGCCACTGAGCTGGTGATTTGTGTGTATCCGACACGGTCGGCTAATGTTTCCAACGCACCGAGGAGAGCGAGCAGCTCCCCAAGCAACACGGTGCGATGCGGACGTGGCGCAGCTGGTAGCGCACAACCTTGCCAAGGTTGGGGTCGCGGGTTCGAATCCCGTCGTCCGCTCGAGAGGTGTGACTCAACCTTTTACGGTGGAGTGGCCGAGTGGTGAGGCAACGGCCTGCAAAGCCGTGCACACGGGTTCGATTCCCGTCTCCACCTCGCGCGATTAGCTCAGCGGGAGAGCGCTTCCCTGACACGGAAGAGGTCACTGGTTCAATCCCAGTATCGCGCACCACGTCAGGCCCTCGGGCCTGATGGTCAAGACCTGCTTGCAGGTCTGATAAGTTAGAAAAGTACTGAGTTCCGGTAACGGAGTTCATTGCTCATGCGGACGTGGCGCAGCTGGTAGCGCACAACCTTGCCAAGGTTGGGGTCGCGGGTTCGAATCCCGTCGTCCGCTCCATTTTTCTCCAGAACCCGCGCGATTAGCTCAGCGGGAGAGCGCTTCCCTGACACGGAAGAGGTCACTGGTTCAATCCCAGTATCGCGCACCATTTGAAATTGCAAGAAGCCGGAACCTCAGGGTTCCGGCTTTTTGCGTTCGAGCGCCGAACACATCAACCGCAGTACAGACGCAAGCCCTCTCGGGAATCCACGTCAGTACTGCGGTTGATGTAGCTGATCAGATTGTTGTAACTGATCAGTGAGAGAAGCGGTTCGCTGCCGAAGTCATCGCGCGCAGCGAGGACTCAGTCGACGACTCCGCAATCCCCATCGCCCAGCTCCGACGGCCGTCGCACTCGGTGAAGATGAACGTCGCCGTGCGGTGGCCGATCTGGTGCTGATGGAAAGACAGGATCTCGAGCGAGATTCCCGCGTCGTGCAGCATCGACGTCATGGCCGAGATCGCGCCAGTCGAGGTGGCGGAAGCCTTCTGGATGCGCTCCCCCAGACCGAGAGTCGCTTCGAAAGTCCAACGACCCGGCGCAATCTTCTCGGAGGACCACGCGCCCAAACGGATCGGGCCGCTCATAGCCGCATACGTGGACTCGAACTCGGTCCAAGACATCGCTGAGCATTCGGTGCGCAGGCCGGCTGGCAGAGATTTTCCGTGACGCGTCGCGAAAGGATCAGCAGCGGTAGAAGAAGAATCAGAAGCGAAGGCAGAATCAGAAGCGAAGGCGAAGTTGTAAGTCATGATCGTGGTCTTCCTGGAATGAAGTGGAGGACCAACTGGTAGCAAGACGACCCGCAGCGAGGGGTCGGTCCGATTCAGACCCCGCTACGGCGGCTTACTACGAGAATTCGCTTCATGAGAGACGAGGCTAGGCGGCCCGGTTCGAGAATGCAACCCGGACCGCCTCCGCACAGGTCAGACCTGAGCCGATTTGTGCCCGGCGATCAGGGCGCGATACCACTCGAACGAGGTCTTCGGTGTGCGCTTCTGGGTATCGAAATCGACGTGGACCAGGCCGAATCGTTCCTGGTAGCCGGCTGCCCACTCGAAGTTGTCGAGGAGTGACCACACAAAATAGCCACGGACGTCGACACCGTCGTCCATTGCCGATCGGAGGGCGCGAAGGTGCGCATCGTGGTAGTCGATTCGCGCTTCGTCCTCGACGACGCCTGCGGCATCCGGTGCGTCGTGGAATGAACATCCGCTTTCCGTGATGTAGATCGGCGGCAGTGCGTCACCGAACCGAGCTCGGAACGTCCGCAGGATCTCACCCAGCCCTTCGGGAACGATCGGCCATCCGAAATCGGTTGTGGGATAACCGGTAATCGCGACAGGCGCAAAGGGCAGGCCCGGCGGTAGGTCGACCTCGAGCACACCTTCGGTCCCCTGGCCTTCCACCGGAGCGGCAATCATCGTCGGCTCGTAGTAGTTGATCCCGTACCAGTCGAGCGGCGCCCCGATGATTTTCAAGTCCTCGTCGACGGGACCGCTGAGCAGCTGGGCGAATTCGTCGGCGGGGTACTTTCCGACCAATACCGGGTCGGCGAACATCCAATTGACGACGTGGTCGTAGATGTCGGCAGCCATCACGTCTTCCGGGGAATCGGAAGCGGCCCGCACCGGTGCATGGTTCGAGGCGATTCCGATGTTCGTGCATCCGGTTGCCCGAAGCGCTTCGACAGCGAGGCCGTGCCCGAGCAGCTGGTGATGTGCGGCTTGGAAAGCCTCGAACCCCAAGGCCAGGCCGGGGGCATGAACTCCCAGGGCATGACCGTAGAGCGTGTGCACTACCGGTTCGTTGAGCGGCATCCACATTCCGACGCGATCGGACAACCGTTCGCCGACGACCTGGGCGTACTCCCCCAGCCGGTACGAGGTGTCTCGGTTCATCCAGCCGCCCTGCTCTTGCAGTGCGAGGGGCAGATCCCAGTGAAAGAGAGTGACGGCAGGAGTAATTCCCACCGAACACAGTCGATCGATCAGGCGGTCGTAGAAGTCGAGCCCTTTCGCATTCACAGCCCCCGATCCGGTGGGCAGAATTCGCGACCACGACAGGGACAGCCGATAAGCGTCGAGCCCGAGGTCTTTCATCAACTCGATATCCGATTCCCAGCGGTGATAATGATCGGCAGCAACCGCTCCGGTGTCGCCCCCGACGACTACACCGGGGCGGTCACAGAACTCGTCCCAAATCGACGGTCCGCGACCGTCTTCGGCCACAGCTCCTTCGATTTGGTAGGCCGCGGTGGCGGYTCCCCAGACGAAGGAAGACGGAAATTCTGGTGTCGGCTGCCGAGTCATGTCGGTCAGTTAATCAAAGAAACGTGCAAAACACGCAGCTTTGTTGGACACTCGACCAGTATCAAGATCCAGTACCGTTCGGCCTAACCGAACGAACGAGACAAAGGCCCTGCTTGATGACGGATAACACCCGCACCCTGACGAGGGCTCGGATCGCCACTTCGGTGGCCTTCGGACTTCAAGGATTTCTGCTCGCCGCCATTCTGACGCAGCTGCCGCAGTACAAGGACTTGTTCGAGCTGAGCGAGACACTGGTTGTGGTTGCGGTTGTCACCGTGTCCGTCATCGCCGGGCTCGGCAGCGTGCTCGCCGAGATTCTGGCCGTGAGAACGTCGAGCAAGATGACTCTGCGAACCGGACTCGCCGTCATCGCAGTCTTCGGCGGGGCAACCGGAATTGCGCCCAACGCGGCGATGTTCTTCGTCTTCCTGGCGATCTACGGCATCGGACTCGGCATGGTCGACGCGGCCGCCAACATGCAGGCAGTCTCGATCCAACACGCCAAGGGCCGCTTCATCCTCTCCTCGTTCCATGCTTCCTGGAGCGTCGGAGCGATTGTCGGCGCTCTGTTCATCTCTGCTACCGCAAGCCTCGACATCTCGATCCGCATAACGCAGGTGATCGCGGGAGTTGTTGTCGGACTGATGCTTCTGGCCTTCGGCCCGCAACTGCTCGATCGCTCCGAGTCTCCGGTTGCCGATGCAAACATCACGAGCACCGCGAAATTCACCGTACCCACCCGCGCGTTCGTCCTCCTCGGCGTCGCGATGGCATTGTTCTATGCGGTCGACTTCAGCGTCGGAAACTGGTCGACGCTGTACGTCAAGGACGAACTGCTCGCCGACGCCGGGACGGCCGCCCTTTCCGTGGCGGCGTACCAAATCGCGGCACTGGTCGCACGACTGACCGGCGACTACTGGGTCGGCAAGTTCGGTGAGACCACCGTCGTGCGGATCGGCTCTCTCATCGGCGTGGTCGGCATGACGATCGTTGTCCTCGCGCAATCTCCCGCCGTTGCCATCGCCGGCTTCCTGATCGTCGGCCTCGGCGTACCGGTGATCGCCCCGATCTGCTTCAGCGCCGCCGGACGGATGGCTCCCCCGGATCAGGTCGACGCGGTGATCGCACGCATCAACCTCTTCAACTACGTCGGCACGGTGGTCGGCGGCGGCATCGTCGGCGCGGTCGCTGCCTTCAGTGACCTTCGAATCGGGTTCCTGATTCCGCTGGCGTTCTGCGCGATCTTGATAGTTCTTGCTCCCGCGTTCGCACCGAAACGAGCCACGACGCCGGTCGCCGAGAACGCCGCGTGAGCATCACGCTCGACGAAGGTGGTGTACTTGATCAACCGAATCATGTGCGCGAGAGGTAGAAACTGACGTGACGATCACCGTTGACCGGGCCGGAATCTGGGATTCCGAAGCAATCGCCGACGTGGCAGCGGTGACGTTTCCGCTGGCTTGTCCGCCGGACGCATCCGACGACGACATCAGTGCCTTCATCGACAACGTTCTCTCGGTCGACAAGTTCTCCGAGTATCTGACGGACCCGACACGAACCGTTCTCAAGGTCATTCGCGACGGCTCGATCGTCGGCTACGCGATGCTCGTCGACGACGAGCCCGCCGATCCGGACGTCAAAGCTGCTGTGACACTTCGCCCGACGACGGAACTGAGCAAGTTGTACGTGCTTCCGGGAAACCACGGAACCGGCGCGGCAGCATCCCTGATGGACGCGGTTGTCGACCATGCACGACGCAGCGGAAGTGCCGGGATCTGGCTGGGTGTCAATCAGGAAAATCTGCGCGCCCAGAAGTTCTACGCCAAACACGGCTTCACCCAGGTCGGCACGAAGACTTTTCTCGTGGGGGCACAACTCCACCACGATTTCGTGATGGAGCGCCCCGTCAGCTGACAGGCCTGCTGATCAGCCGGCCGCGACCTCGAAACGAGAAAGTGCGAGCAGACGCGAGGTCGCGCGCAGGTACTTCTTCTTGTACCCACCGGCGAGCATCTCGGGAGTGAAGATCTCATCGAGGCGTGCGCCGGAAACGGTGACCGGGATGCTCGCGTCGTACAAACGGTCGGCGAGAACCACGATGCGCAGTGCAACAGACTGATCCGTGGCCGGGTGAACGCCGTCGATGAAGACTGCCTTCACACCCTCGACCAGCTTGTTGTAGCGCGACGGATGCAGTGTGCTGAGGTGCTTGCACAGCTCGTCGAAGTTGTCGAGCGTGGCGCCGTCGATCGCCTCGGCCCGAGAGACCAATTCCTCCGAGGAGATGGGCTCTGGTGCGGGCGGGAGATCGCGGTGACGGTAGTCGGGGCCGTCGACGCGAATCGTCTCGAAGATCGAGCCGAGCTTCTTGATCTCACGCAGGAAGTCCTGAGCCGCGAAGCGACCCTCACCGAGCTGGCCGGGAAGCGTGTTCGACGTCGCGACGATGGACACGCCGCGCGCGGAAAGCTCCGAAAGGAGGCGAGAGACGAGCATGGTGTCGCCCGGATCGTCGAGCTCGAACTCGTCGATGCAGAGAACGCTGTGGTCGGCGAGCGCTTCGACCGCTTTGTTGAAGCCGAGAGCGCCGACGACGTGTGTCAGCTCGACGAAGGTTCCGAAAGCCTTCGGCGACGGAACGCTGTGGAAGATCGACGCCAGCAAGTGAGTCTTACCGACACCGAACCCGCCGTCGAGGTACAGGCCGGC
The DNA here is from genome assembly GCF_056401335.1 of Rhodococcus sp. P4_F3_2. NCBI lineage: Bacteria > Bacillati > Actinomycetota > Actinomycetes > Mycobacteriales > Nocardiaceae > Rhodococcus > Rhodococcus sp. P4_F3_2. The sequence goes on along the minus strand of NZ_JBFUJN010000028.1, from coordinate 14,874 downwards.
GCCGGTCGCCTGGGTCTTCTTGCCGAACAGTCCGCGGCGTCCACCACTACGGATCTTGGTTACGCGCTTGGAGAATTCCTCGGCCTTGGCGACAGCAGCTGCCTGGCTCGGTTCCTTCGGATCAGGAATGTAGGACGCAAAACTCACCTCGTCGAACATTGCGGGAGGCACCATTTGAGCTACCAGTTGATCGGCGGGTACCACCGGGCTGCGATCGACAAGACGTTCATGCATCCGTCAAGGGTATCTACGTGATGTGATCTCTCATGTGCACCGTATGGATATTGCGACCTACTTCACACCAGGCCACGAAGACGAACTCCGCGGCTTGTACGCCTATCCGGAGAACCTCTCCCAACCCTGGATGCGCGTGAACTTCGTTTCCAGCATCGACGGGTGCGTCTCCGTCGACGGAGTGAGCCATGGACTGGGCACACCTGCAGACAAGTCGGTATTCGGGATCTTGCGCGAACTTTGTGACGTCGTCGTGGTCGGCGCAGGCACAGCGCGAGCCGAGAACTACGGGGGTGTGCAGATCTCGGACGCAGCCCGGGCGCGACGAAAGGCGGGCGGCCTCGCTCCGGTCCCACCGATCCTCGTCGTCTCGGCGCACGCGTCGATCGACCCTGAAAGCCGGCTCCTGCGAGATACCGAAATTCCGCCGATTCTTGTTGTCGGTAGCGCCGCGGACAGCGCAGCGATTTCAGCGCTGAGGTCGGCCGGAGCGCAGGTGGAGGTGACGGACTCACCGAATGTCAGCAGCGGCGACATCGACAGGGCCTTGTCGGCTCGCAAGCTCCGTCGCGCGCTGTGCGAGGGCGGGCCGTCACTTTTCGGGCAGTTGATCGAGGACAATGCCGTCGACGAACTCTGCATCACCACTTCACCTCAACTGGTGGGGAGCAAAGTCGGCCGAATCTCGCTCTCCCCCAATGCAATGCCCACGTCGATGCGTCCCGCTCACATTCTCGGCGATTCGGACGGCACGATCCTCACTCGATGGGTTCGTCAGCAGCCACGTCGGTGAACCTGGCACTCTGGTCGGCATGCGCAGAGTTGCTTTGATGGCCGTCGTCCTCGCGACGTGTTGTGCGTGCGGCGCCGGGCCGTCGCTTCGGCCCGCCGTCGCGGTCGAAGGCCGCACCGACGGCAGCCCTGCCCAGAGCGAGGGGCCGTCACCCGATGCGCCGCCGGTCGACCCCGGCGTCCCGACCGACGACATACCGTGGCGAGACTGCACCGGCACGTCACTCGCCGACCAGGCTCTCGCAGCGTCGAGCGCCGGCGTCATCCTCGAATGCGCGGAATTCAGTGCCCCCATCGACGTGACCGGCGCCATCGACGGCAACTTCACTGCCGGCTTGACCCGCGCTCGAACGTCGTCGACGCCTGCCAACGCGTATCCGATCGTGTTCACGTCCGGCACCGACCGTTCGTCGGGAAACTCTCTGGCCATGCTCGCTACGTCCGGCTTGACGACGGTACTCGCGGATCACCCCGTCGTTGCCCTGGATCGACGCGGAATCGACAGGTCCACCGCAATCGACTGCATGACGCCGGAGATTCGGCGCGGCCTTCACGATCTGGGCCAGTTCGACGCGGACTCCACCGGCGACGCCGCCGACGCGGTCGCCGCTCTCGGTCACGATGCAACCATCGCCTGTACCGACTACCTCGATCCTCAAGAACTGAAGTTCGGCGCGGACTCCGCTGCCGAGGACATCGACGCTCTACGTACGCGGTGGGGCGTCGAGACCATCGCTCTGTGGTCGGCAGGGTCCGGCTCGGACATCGCGCTGAGCTACGCGGCAGCCCACCCCGACAACCTCGCGAGGTTGATCCTCGATTCTCCCGCTCCGGTGGCCACCGACGCTGCCACCGAGGCGGAGAGCCGCGTGCAGGGCGAGGAAGCGGCGTTGACCGCATTCGCTCAGCGATGTGTGGCGCTGGGGTGCTCTCTCGGACCTGATCCGAAGAAAGCGGTCACGGACCTGATGGAGCGCGCTCGGGCCGATGAATTCCAGCCGCTGTCCGCCGCTGCGGTGTCGAACGCGATTTCGGCGAGCCTGTGGACTGCCGGAACCAACCGTGAGCAAGAGACCCGCTCGCTCTCAGACGCTCTGTCCGCGCTCGGTACCGGCAACGCTTCGCCGATTCGAGAGCGCGCCGCCCGGGCAGAGAACGAGGTGGACGGTGACGGCCAGTTCATCGGACGATGCACCGACGGCATGCAGTGGCCGGGGATCGGGCGCGTCCGCGAACTGGCGGACACCTGGGGCACCAACTATCCGGTATTCGGTCGAGAAGCCGCGCTCGGTTTGCTCGCATGCGCCAGCTGGCCGTCGACCGCCAACTCTCCCCTGCCGAATCAGTTGAAGCCCGCCGTCCTCGTGCTGAGCGGTCAGGGCGACCCGGCCGTCGGGAACTCCGGACTCTCGACCGTCACCGGCGTCGTGACCAACGCGGGGTCGCGCTTCGCAACCCTGGACTGGCAGGGTGCAGGTCACCCCGCGGCACAATCCACCTGCGCGCAGCAGGCGATGAGGGCATACCTCACCGATGCCTCCCTGCCCAGCAACGGAAGCGTGTGCCCGGCCTGACTCGGGCGCTTGTCCACCACGACGGAAAAGGGGTGCATCCCCCGATCACACCCTGCTCCGGTGTACCGTGCCGAAGTGTTCCTTCGACAGCTCGAGCCGCGTACCGGGCGGACAACCCAACAAGTCGTCAACTTCGTTTTGTGGCCGATCGCCGTGATGACTGTGCTCAATCGTGTCATCGTCACAGCAGTCAACGGCGCCATCACCGATGACTTCCGACCGGTCTACAACGCCGCGCTGGCGTTCTGGAACGGGCGCGACGTCTACACCGCAGATTTCAACTCCGTAGACCCCCATTATCTGTACCCACCATCGGGTTCCTTGTTGATGGCACCCCTGGCGATCCTCGATCCCGAGCGCTCGCGGTGGCTGTTCATCGGTGTCAATGCCGTCGCCATTCTCGTGGCTCTCTACCTGCTGTTGCGCTTGTTCGACCTGACGATCAGTTCCATCGCGGCGCCGATTCTGGTGCTCGGCGCTTTCATGTCGGAGACGGTCACCAACACGTTGGTGTTCACCAACATCAACGGCCTCGTACTACTCGGCGAAGTTGCCTTCCTCCTGCTGCTGATGCGCAAGAAGGATCTGTGGGCCGGCGCCGCGATCGGTCTCACCATCGCAGTGAAACCCACTCTCGCGCCACTGCTCCTGCTGCCGCTCGTTCGCGGTCAGTGGAAGGTGCTCGTCACCGCCCTGGGCATCCCGTTCATTCTCACGGTCGTGGCATGGCCGCTTGCGTCGGATCCGATGGACTTCGTCCGCCGCACCGTGCCGTACCTGCTCGAATCTCGTGACTACTTCAACAGTTCGATTGTCGGAAACGGCGCTTACTTCGGTCTGCCCGAATGGTTGATCCTGCTGTTGCGCGTCGTGTTGGCCGCCATGGTCGTCGTCTCTCTGTGGCTTCTTTACCGCTATTACCGCAACGACGAACTCTTCTTCCTCACCACCGCGACCGGTGTGATCATGACCGCGTCGTTCCTGCTGCCATCGCTCGGCCAGATGTACTACTCGATGATGCTGTTGCCGCTGTTGATGTCCGTGGTGCTCAAGAACTCGGTCATGCGGAACTGGCCGGCGTGGCTCGCCGTCTACGGCTTCATGACGTTCGACAGCTGGTGGTCGAACCGCTGGCCGACCTTCGGCCGGGCAGCCGAATACACCAAGAGCACCCTCGGCTGGAGCCTTCTGCTGATCGTGATCTTCTGTGTCCTCGGATACCGGTATCTGGTCGCGCGTCGCGAGGGCCGCTTGGATCGCGGAATCGATCCCGCCTACCTCCTCGATCCCCCACTCGATACCGTCTCACCTGCCGACGAAGCCGAAACGGCGACAAAGCATTAGCGTGGAGGCATGAGTTCTTCACACGATGGCATCGACAGCACACCTGAGGTCACGTACACCGAGAGCGAGTGGCGCGAAAAGCTGACGCCGGAGGAGTTCGCCGTCCTGCGCCAAGCCGGCACCGAACGCCCCTTCGTCGGCGAGTACACCGACACCACCACGGAAGGCGTTTACTCCTGCCGTGCGTGCGGAGCCGAACTGTTCCGCAGCACCGAGAAGTTCGAATCGCACTGCGGGTGGCCGTCCTTCTTCGATCCGGCGGATTCGGATGCCGTGATCCTGAAGGAAGACAGCTCACTCGGGATGCGCCGTGTCGAGGTCATCTGCAAGAAGTGCCACAGCCACCTCGGTCACGTCTTCGAGGGCGAGGGATACCCGACGCCGACCGATCAGCGGTACTGCATCAACTCGATCTCGCTGGTTCTCAAGCCCGCTCAGTAGCCAGGTCGTGGGCTACCCCGAGTCACTGGTAGCCCACGATTCGAGACTTCAACTCAGAAGTCCCAGTTCAGCGCAGTCGGGCTCAGACCAGCCGCGTTCAGGTCCTCGTTTCGAGCGACAAGACCGTCCTTGACTGACCCGATCCCACCACCGATCGCGCCGGAAGTGATGTCCGTCAACGAGGCATCGCCGCCCGTGACTTCCTTCGTCACGATCGCAGCGGACGCTCCCGATACCGCATCGTCGAAAGCCCCCCGCGCGATCTGCTGCAATCTCGAACCGGTCGGGAGCGGGTTCGGGTCGGGGCCGACACGATCCGGCGTCGTCTTCAACCCTCCGTTCGCAAGTCCCTTGATGAAACCGTCGCGCCCCTCGGTCACGACCTTGCCACCGTCGATCGACTGGCGATGATCCATCGTCATCTGCCCGAGTTGAATGGCGAGGCCGGAGAAGACGGCAGCGGCAGCTTCCACTGCTGCAGCCTCGATCACTCGTATCAACAATTGCTGCAACAGCATTCGGACCGTGAGTGTTGTTGCCACCTCAGCCGCCACGATTCCGGCGGTACTCGCACCCAGTGTCGGGACAGCGGCCGCCACCATGGCGGCAATCTCGAGCGCCAGTGCGCCCAGCGCCGCGAGGATCGACAGTTTGGTGTACTCGATGTCCGTGCCGGTATCGGTGCATGACTGACCCAGTTCGGCCGCGGCAGAGGACAACCGCTCGAAGACATCCGCAACTCCCCCGGCCTCCGACCAATACCGAGACAACGAGTCGCCGGCTCGACCGTCGATCGATGCCAGTACTGTTTGCAATCCGTAACCACCGGCAGCGGCCGAAGCCTCGATCCGATCRGCCGCGCCTGACCAGGCATCACCCAACCTCCACAGTGCCGTTTCGTCTCCTTGCGGCCAGTCACTGCCCACCGCGACCGACGCAACCGCCTGTAACCAGCCTGGAATCTCGAGTCCCATCAGAGCCCACCCGCCATGTCGTCGGCAAGCGAGGTGTCGATCGATTCGAAACGATCGGTGATCTCGATCAGCGTGGCGGTCAATTCGCGGAGCGCGCCCGCGACCAGTGTCATCCCACCGACTGCTGACTCCGCACCGGGAACATACGCGTCCGAGAATGCGGTTCCGAACTGGTCAGCGCCCCAGCACCCCTCTTCGTCGCCGGCCACTGTTTCCAGAGCACTCCGTGCCTCGTCGAGATCGGCAGCGACCACCTCGAATGCTGGTGCAGCACTTCCCATCGCGGCCACGTCCACGTCCAGTTCAGACATTGCCGGAGCTCCTCAGAACGGTGCGGTCCCAGTGCTCGTCGCCGCCGACCGGCACCGACGCCGGACGAGGCGCGAGAATCTCACGCAATCCGAGCACACCGGGAACGAGGTCGGGCAAATCGATCCTGGCCGCTTCGGTGAACGGCCTCGACATCTCGGCAATCTGTCGGCGCATGTCCTCCGCCGCAGATGTGGCCGTGGCCAGGATCAGATTTCCCAACGCTACCGGCGAATGCTTGCCGTAAGCGCTCCCGGAGAGGGCGACTCCCACGGTCGCCCCCGAAGCGTCTACGACGACTTCCACACTGCCATCACTCGAGCGCGCGCTCGCCGTCGCTCGTGCGATCTTCTCCTGCATATCCGCCAGCGATCGCGTTCGCTCCAACAGATCAACCTGCATCGAATCGATCTGAGCCCGAAGAACTTCGACCTGTCCCCTCATCGAACCAACATCCGCCCCACTCACGATGGCCCCCACCTTCGATAGATCGTGACACCTGATTCAGGCGCTCACGAGGTTCGACGCGGGAGGTGGCCGATCGGTTCCGTCAGCGCGAACGAAGCACGGGCGGATCGAACGCCTTGACCGGCGGCAGAACCCCTTCGAATTTCTCGATCTGCACCAGAACGTGCTGGCCGGTGCACCCGTGCGAAAGCGAAGACGTGCCGACGTCCGGCGTAAGAACGTTGGGATTTCCGTGAACACACAGCGAATCGGGATCGGCAGGATCGAGCGGGTCGTACCACGCCCCGGTCGACAACTGGACGACGTCGCTCCGCAAATCCGAATCGACGATCACACCAGCCAGGCACGCCCCGCGATCGTTGAATACGCGCACCACGTCCCCAGCCGACACGCCGCGCTGGGCCGCTGCATCGGGGTGCATACGAATCGGCTCGCGTCCCTGAATCTTCGATGCCTGGCTCGCAGCGCCGTGATCGAGTTGGCTGTGCAGCCGCGTCTTGGGCTGGTTGGCGATCAAGTGAAGCGGGAATTGCGTGGCCCGTGGTCCACCCAGCCACTCGTCGGGCTCGTACCAGCGCGGATGGCCGGCGCAGTCGTCGTAGCCGAAAGACTCGATGGTCTCGGAGAAGATCTCGATCTTCCCACTCGGAGTCGAGAGCGGATACTTCTCGGGGTCCTCGCGGAAGTCACCGAAGAGCACGAGGTTGTCTTCGGTTCGCATCCGGTAGTGCCCGTCCGACCAGAAATCCTCGAACGTCGGTGTGTTGCCGCCGTCTGCATCGACGAACGGCCGCCATTGACCGTAGAGATGCTCGATCCACTCCTGTGAGGATCTCCCCTCGGTGAACTGCTCCCCGAATCCGAGCGCAGAAGCCAGAGCGGCAAACGTGTCGTAGTCGTCTCGCGAGTTCGCGAAAGGTGGAACTACTTGCTGCATCGCGACCAGAAGTGGATCATTTCGTGTGCAGCTCAGGTCATTTCGTTCGAGCGACGTTGTCGACGGGACAACGATGTCGGCATTGCGGGCCATCGGCGTCCAGTAGGGATCGTGAACGACGATCGTGTCCGGACGCGCAAATGCCCGTCGCAGCCTCGGGAGATCCTGGTGGTGGTGAAACGGATTGCCACCGGCCCAGTAGACCAACCGAATATCCGGATAGGTCAGGCGCCTGCCGTCGTAGTCGAACTCCTCGCCGGGCGAGAGCAAGAGATCGGAGATCGCGGCCACCGGAATGAAATCGGGCACCGGATTCACACCTTGTGAGAAGGTCGGCAACGGATACGGCACCGGAGCCAGACCCGGCTCGTTCATCGAACCGTAGCCGTGGCCGAAACCGCCACCCGCAAGCCCGAATTGGCCGAGCATCGCGGCGAGTGTCACGCCCATCCACGGTGCCTGTTCACCGTGTTTGATGCGTTGCAACGACCACGTGACGGTCACCAGCGTCCGGCCGGACGCCATTCTCCGAGCCAGGTCGGTGATGAACTCCGCCGGCACCCCGGAGATCTTCTCCGCCCAGCGCGGATCCTTCGGTACACCGTCGGCACGTCCGAGCAGGTAATCCTCGAAGCGTTCGTAGCCGACGCAGAAGCGGTTCAGGAAATCGCGATCGTGCAGGTCCTCCGACGCCAGGACAAACGCCAGGGCAAGCATGATTGCCACGTCGGTTCCCGGAATGGGTGCGATCCACTCGCAGTCGCCATCGACGTCGTCGCGCAACGGACTGAAGGAGACGATCTTTCCGCCGCGGGCACGAAATGCGTCGAGCGCCCCGCTCGTCGGATGATCGCTCGTACCACCGGCATTGACGCCGGTGTTCTTGATCGGTACTCCCCCGAACGAGACGAGAAGATCGGAGTGCTTGGCGATGACGTCCCACGACGTGGAGCGCGCGAACAACTTCCAGTGAGTTCCGACCACACGCGGCATGATGACACCGGTGGCACCGAGCGAGTAGCTGTGGACCGACTTGGTGTATCCACCCAGCTGATTCAGAAATCGGTGAACTTGGCTCTGCGCGTGATGGAATCGACCGGCGCTGGCCCAGCCGTACGAGCCGCCGAAGATCGCTTTGTTCCCGTGCGTGTCGACCACGCGACGCAACTCGCGGGAGAGGAGTTCGGTCAGTTCGTCCCACGAGACCGAGACGAACTCGTCCGCTCCACGTCGGTCGCTGGGACCAGGCCCGTTCTCGAGCCAACCGCGGCGTACCGCCGGGCCCGAAACGCGAGCCCGACTGCGCACCGAACCGGCGAGGTTCCCGAGCATCGGCGAGGGATTCGAATCACCCTCGTACGGATGCACGGCGGTCACCTCGCCGGCGACCGATTCGGCGGTGAACATTCCCCAATGGGACATGTGTTGACGACGCCGGTTCGGTGCAGTTGTCACAGAAACTACTTTCGAAGTAGATCAGGGAAGGGAAAGGACCAGCTTCTCGATGTCCACGCGCGGCCCGGTGAAGAACGGCACCTCTTCGCGAACGTGCAAGCGAGCTTCGGTGGCACGCAGATCGCGCATCAGATCGACGATACGGATGAGCTCAGGCGCTTCGAACGCGAGAATCCACTCGTAGTCCCCCAGAGCGAAGGCCGGGACCGTGTTGGCGCGAACGTCCTTGTACGAACGAGCAGCCATACCGTGATCGGCGAGCATCTTGCGACGCTCCTCGTCGGGGAGCAGGTACCACTCGTACGAGCGGACGAACGGGTAAACGCAGATGTAGTCACCGGGATCCTCACCCGCGATGAACGAGGGCACGTGGCTCTTGTTGAACTCCGCGGGGCGGTGCACCGCCGAGTTGCTCCAGATGGGAGCACTGGCCTGTCCGAGGACGGTGGTGCGGCGGAAATCCGCGTACGCGGCCTGCAGTTCCTCGATGCTGGCCGCGTGGGTCCAGATCATGAAGTCCGCGTCGGCGCGCAAGCCGGCGACGTCGTAGATGCCGCGAACCACGACGCCCTTGTCTTCGAGACCCTCGAAGAACAAGCGGGCGTCCTTGACCGCAGCTTCCCGATCATCGCCCAGCACACCGGGTTCCACCTGGAACACGGAGAACATGAGGTAACGGATTTCAGAGTTCAGTTTGTCGAAATCAAGGCGTGCCATGGGTCTATCGTGCCACTCGCTCGAATATCCGTGTAGCCGCCGTCGTGCCGACTGCGACACACGCCGGAACCCCGACGCCGTGCAGCCACGACCCGGCCACTTCGAGGCCGTCGAACTGCGTCATCCCGGACTCGATTTCAGCCACGATTTCCGTGTGACCTGGGGAGTACTGGGGAAGACCGCCGTGCCACCGCTGTACGAAGCTCGCTCCTGGCTCCTCGGTGATTCCGGTCACGGTCGCGAGATCGGCGCACGCAAGTTCGATCAGTTCACCATCCGGCCGGTCGACGATCTCCGATGCGCCGAATCGACCGAACGACACCCGAACGAGATGCTCGCCGCGATCAGCGAGGTGCGTCCACTTTCGGCTCGACAGCGTGAACGCCTTGGCGGTCAGGTCGGCGTCGGTGGCAACCAGGATCCCCGAATTCTGCGGAAGGTCGACCTGACCGGGCAAGCGGAGCGCCACCACCGCGGACGACGCCAGTTCGATCCGCGACGCGATACGCGCAATATCCGCATCGACGCCGGCCAACAGCACCGCTGCGCGCGGCGCCGGAACAGCCAGAATCACCGCGTCGACGCTGCCGAGCGGATCGACGTTCCAACCTTTCCCGTCCCTGCGTAACTCGGAAGCCTCGCCGCGGACGAACGTCGCGTCGGCGGCCTGCCGCAGCGCATCGAGCAAGATGCCGTAACCGTCCCTGAGCGCTCCGAACACTGGTCCGGGTGCAGGTGTCGGCACTGCGGCTGCAACTGCATCCGTGAGGCTCTGAGCGCCCGCATCGAGCGCCGCAGCGAGTGTCGGCAAAGCTGCACGCACTCCGATGGTCTCCGCCAGGCCCGAGTACACCCCGCCGAGAAGGGGATCCACCGATCGGCTGACCACCTGATCACCGAATCGCCCTGAAACCAGTTCGGCAACACTGCAATCGGAACCGCGTGTCCACTCGAACGGAACGCCTGGTTCGGCAGCTATGCGCGACAGCGTCTGCTCGTCGACTAGATCTCTCACCGACTCGGACGATGCCGGGATTCCCATCAGGGTTCCGGCAGGAAGTCGATTCAGTGAGCCCTGGGACCAGATCAACGGGCTCAACCCCGCGGGGTAAACGATCTGATCGGTCAGTCCCAGCTCGGCGAGAAGCGCAGGGACTTCGGGCCGACGGGCGATGAACGCCTCGGCGCCGATGTCGATCGGGCCACCACCGAGATCAATCGTTCGCAGCTTCCCGCCCAGTCGCGGAGAGTCGTCGACGACCGTGATGTCGGCAACGGAGCCCAGACTGCACCGAAGCCGGTACGCGGCAACCAGACCGGAGATTCCGCCTCCGATCACCGCGACCGACGGCCGAGTGGTTGTCACAGCGAGTGCACCAGCTCCACCGCCGAGGTGATCGCCGTGGGATCGGTGTCGGGAAGAACTCCATGGCCGAGGTTGAAGATGTGGCCGATGGCACCGGCCTCGATCGCGCGGTCACCTTCAGCGGCGATCCGGCGCACCTCACGATCGATCACCTCGGGGCCCGCGAACAGTACAGCGGGATCGAGATTGCCTTGCAGCGCCTTGCCCGGACCGACACGACCGGCCGCGACGTCGAGCGGAATCCGCCAGTCGACACCCACGACGTCGGCACCTGCCTCCCCCATCGCGCCGAGAAGTTCACCGGTTCCGACACCGAAGTGGATACGCGGAACGCCGGCAGCTGCAACCTCGGCAAACACCCGTTCGGAATGCGGGAGAACAAATTCCCGGTAATCGGCCAGCGAGAGCGCGCCGGCCCACGAGTCGAACAGCTGAACCGCGTCGACACCCGCCTTGAGCTGCGTCTGCAGGAAGCAGATCGTGGTGTCTGCCAGGCTTCCGAGCAACGCGTGCCAGGTCTTCGGATCGGAGTGCATGAGCGCCTTGGTCTTCTCGTGGTTCCGGCTCGGACCACCCTCGACCAGATACGACGCCAAGGTGAACGGTGCTCCGGCAAAGCCGATCAGCGGAGTCGAGCCCAACTCGGTGGTGAGAAGTCGAACGGCCTGCGCGATCGCCCCGACCTCTTCGGGAACCAATCGAGGGAGGGCTGCGACGTCGGCGATGGAGCGAATCGGATTGGCAACCACCGGTCCGACGCCGGCAACGATGTCGAGATCGATTCCCGCAGCCTTGAGCGGAACAACGATGTCCGAGAACAGGATTGCCGCGTCCACATCGTGACGGCGCACCGGCTGCATCGTGATCTCACAGACCAGCGCCGGATCGAAACACGACTCCAACATGCCGATCCCCGCGCGGATCTCGCGATACTCCGGCAACGAACGTCCGGCCTGGCGCATGAACCACACCGGCCGTCGACTCGGAGTGCGTCCGGTCGCCGCGGCGAGCAACGGTGCGTCGGGCAAAACTCGCCGAGCGCTGTATTCCGCCGACCCGGTCATGCCTGAATTCATGTTGTCCAACCCGCTCATCAGTCCTCGCGCTCTCCGCCAACGTGTGTCTTCGATCGACTCAATGCTGCCATGTCCCACACTCGGGATCGGACACCCGAGCGGTTCGTGAGCGGCCACACACCCGAACCACACTCGGTCGGCGCGCCTCCACCTACCCGCCCTTATCCCCGACTAACGTCCTGACCTGTGACGACATCCGGATCGACAGCCGACCCGGCCGAGTTCCGTGCCGCCGTGGAGGCGATGACCGCTGCGCGGGTTCGGCCCGAGATAGAGGTCGGTCCCATCCGTCCACCGCAGCGTCTCGCTCCGTACAGCCACGCAGTGGGAGCCGAGGTTCTGCACCCGGACTCCGACGTCGTGGCCGAGCAGTCCGAAGGCGACGCTTTCGGCCGCCTGATCCTGTTGTTCGATCCGGACGGCGACGAGGCGTGGAACGGCACCATGCGGTTGGTGGCCTACATACAGGCCGACCTCGACGAAGCCGTCGCCGCGGATCCACTACTTCCCGAAGTAGCCTGGAGTTGGCTGGTGGACGCACTCGAAGCCGGACCGGAACCTTTTGTGGCCCTGGGCGGTACGGTCACAGCCACAACTTCCGTGCGATACGGCGACATCGCGGGCCCGCCACGAGCCCACCAACTCGAGTTACGAGCATCCTGGACTGCAACGTCATCGGAATTGGCTCACCACGTCGAGGCTTTCTGTGAAGTTCTCGCGTACGCGGCAGGACTTCCGCCTGCCGGGATAACCACGCTGTCGCGGCAGGGCGACTAACTCCACTACTCGTTTACGCATTCCCCCGGAAAAATACTAGAACCTGTTCTAAAATGAGTCATGCAACGTCTCAGCGGACTCGACGCGACCTTCCTCTACTTGGAAACACCGACCCAGCTATTGCACGTTTGTGGACTCGTACTGCTCGACCCCTCGACCATTCCGGGCGGTTACGACTACCGGAAGCTGCTTCGCGAGTTGGACTCGCGGATGGCCACGATGCCGACCTTCCGGCGCAAACTCAAAGATTCCCGCCTCAATCTCGACTACCCGGTATGGGTCGACGATCACGATTTCGACATCGAGCGGCACTGCCACCGGACCGCGGTACCTGCTCCGGGCACACACGCGGAACTGGCAGAACTCGCCGGACACATCGCGAGCCAACCGCTGGATCGTTCCCGCCCACTGTGGGAGATGTGGGTCATCGAGGGACTTGCCGACGGACAGATCGCCGTCATGTCGAAGATTCATCACAGCGCTGCCGACGGCGTCACCGGCGCGAACATCCTCGCTCAGCTGTGCAGTCTCGAACCGGATTCACCGGCGCTCGTGGATCCCACCGCACAGGGTGCGGGCGACGCGGGAACGCTGGACATCGCGATCGGCGGACTCATGGCCGTCATCGCCCGACCCGCAAGAATTGCCCGTCTGGTCCCCGGCGGAATCGCGATGCTCCCCAAGTGGGTGACGCGTGCACGCAAGGGTGAAGCGATGCCTGCTCCGTTCACCGCGCCGCGGACCTCGTTCAACGGCGCTATCACCGGTCACCGCAACGTCGCCTTCAGCCAGCTCGATCTCGCGAAGGTCAAAGCCGTCAAAGACCGTCACGGCGTGAAGGTCAACGATGTGGTTCTCGCGCTGTGCGCGGGTGCTTTGCGGACCTACCTCGAGGACCGCGACGAACTGCCGGAGGACTCACTCGTCGCGATGGTCCCCGTATCGGTCCACGGTAAATCCGATCGGCCGGGCACAAACCAGATCTCGGGCATGTTCACGCAGCTGGGCACCCAGATCGGCGATCCGGTCGAGCGTCTGCACGCGATCAGCGATTACAACGCCACCTCGAAGAACCACAACGAGGCTCTGGGCGCGAACATGCTCCAGGACTGGTCCCAGTTCGCATCGCCGGCGGTGTTCGGCGCCGCCATGCGGGTGTACTCGTCGCTCAAACTCGCCGAGCGTCACCCCGTCGTGTCCAACCTGGTCGTCTCGAACGTGCCCGGGCCGCCGGTCCCGCTCTACTTCCTCGGCGCCCAGATCAAGGGAATGTTCCCGCTCGGCCCGATCTTTCACGGGGCAGGACTCAACGTGACGGTGATGTCACTCGACGGAAAACTCGACGTCGGCATCGTCAGTTGCTCCGATCTGGCACCCGAATTGGACCAGCTCGCGCAAGGTTTCGGAGCCGCACTCGACGAACTGTTCGACGCTGAGGTGACAACCCCGGCCCCGACTGCGACGTAGAGTCAGTGACCATGTCCGAAGTCACCGATGATGCAACCGAGCCCACCTCCGACGTAGTTCCGCTGCTCGTTCCGCGTGACGGAGTTCCGGACGTCATCACCACTGCCGCCGGTGTCGCCGACGCCGCGGCCGCGCTGGCCTCCGGCCACGGCCCGCTCGCCGTGGACGCCGAGCGAGCATCCGGATTCCGTTATTCGGCACGGGCGTACCTGATCCAGCTCCGACGCGAAGGAGCGGGATCGTTCCTGCTCGACCCGATCCCGACAGCGCAGGACCTGCAGCCGTTGGCCGAGGCGATCAATCCGTTGCAATGGGTGCTGCACTCGGCCGATCAGGATCTCCCCGGCCTCGCCGAACTGGGCCTGACACCGGCCGAGCTGTTCGACACCGAACTGGCCGGTCGACTGGCCGGGTTCGAACGAGTCGGACTCGCCGCGATAGTGGAACGAACCCTGCGGGTGGAACTTCGCAAGGGTCACGGGGCCGCGGACTGGTCGACACGTCCGCTGCCGGACGCCTGGTTGAACTACGCCGCCCTCGACGTCGAAGTGCTTCTCGAACTGCGCGACGCCATGGAAGCCGAACTCGAATCCCAGGGCAAGCTCGAGTGGGCGAAGGAGGAGTTCGAGTACATCCGTCTGGCCGGCCCGCCCAAGCCCAAGCCCGACCGTTGGCGTCGTACATCGCACATCACCTCGCTCAAGACCACTCGGCAGTTGGCGGCAGTACGGGCGCTGTGGCAGGCGCGTGAGGATCTCGCGCGCAAGCGCGACGTGTCGCCGAGCCGGGTTCTCCCTGACTCCGCAATCATCGACGCCGCCCTCAAAGATCCTCAGTCGCTGGATGCGCTCCGTTCGCTTCCCGTGTTCGGCGGACCACGTCAACGCCGGTATTCGCGTGTGTGGATGGACGCGCTGGAAGCTGCGCGCAGGCTCCCGGACAG
>NZ_JBFUJN010000027.1:0-73660 GCF_056401335.1 Rhodococcus sp. P4_F3_2 | reverse complement strand
AACATGTTCGTTACGAACATGTTCGTGTACCGTGAAAATATGCCCAATCAGCCAGCAAGTCCATCGAGCCGACGCAATCGTCCGGCCAAACCCGCTCTGACACGCGAGGGCATCGTCAGTACCGCGGTGGAAATCTTGCGGTCGGAGGGGTTGCAGAAGTTGACCATGCGTCGACTCGCCCTCGAACTCGACACCGGGCCGGCGTCGCTGTACGTGTACGTTCAAAATACCGCCGAATTGCACGCCGCCGTTCTGGACGAACTGCTCGGAGTCGTGGACCTCGCCGAAAATTCCTCCGGCACTTGGCAAGCGCGCCTCGAACGGGTGCTGACGTCCTACACGGCCATACTGTTCGATCATCCCGGCCTTGCCCAGTCGGCTCTCGTTTCCCGGCCCAGCGGAGTTCACTACGTACGCCTGCTCGAGCGCCTGCTGGCATTGCTCGACGAAGGCGAAGTCCCTTCGGGTCAAGCCGCGTGGGGCGTGGACTTGCTGCTGCAGTACGCGACGTCCACTGCTGCCGAACACTCGGCGCCGAACAATTCTGCCGACTCGGATGCCCAATGGAGCGCGTTGACCGACGCAATCCGGAACGCAAACCCGCAGACGCACCCACTCGTCGCAGGCCATGCAACAGCTCTACTTGCCGGTGAACCCACCGCGCGCCTCTCCTGGGGATTCCGCACGCTCATCACGGGCATCGAGAACACTCCACTCACTTCTTAGGAACCCACCATGAACCACTACCCCATCGCAATCATCGGCGCCGGCCTCGGCGGCCTCACCCTCGCCCGAGTCCTCCATCTCCGCGGAATCGATTCGGCGGTATTCGATTTCGAATCCGGACCAACAGCTCGGACCCAAGGCGGGATGCTCGACATCCACGAAGACTCGGGCCAGATCGCGCTTCGTGCCGCAGGCCTCTACGACGAGTTCCGCGCACTCGTTCATCAAGGCGGCGAAGAGACACGCGTCCTCGATCGAAATGCCGTCGTGCACCTGAGCGAGCAGGACACCGGAGACGGCGACCGCCCGGAAATCGACCGCGGCCAGCTGCGTGACCTACTGCTCAGCTCAATTCCGAAAGAAACAATCCGCTGGGGAGCAAAGGTCCGCAGTGCCCATCCGTTGCCGGACGGTCGGCATGAAGTCCACCTCGTGGATGGCACCCACTTCACCACCGATCTCCTGGTCGGAGCCGACGGCGCGTGGTCGAAAATTCGCCCACTGGTTTCAAACGCCACTCCTGCCTATACCGGAGTATCTTTCGTGGAGTTCGACCTTCACGACGCCGACAACCAGCACGCGAAGGCCGCTGAAACAGTCGGCGGCGGAATGATGTTCGCGCTCAGTGCCGACAAGGGCTTCCTTGCCCACCGTGAGACCGACAACAGTCTGCACATCTACGCCGCCCTGCGGGTTCCCGAGAACTGGTCAGCGAGTGTCGACTTCTCCGACGATCATATTGCGAAGAAGATTCTGCTGGAACACTTCTCGGACTGGGACGAGTCGCTGCGGTCACTGATCGTCGAAGCGGACAGCTCGCTGACCCCTCGCCCCATCCATGCTCTTCCCATCGGGCACAGTTGGAGCCGTACTCCCGGGGTCACTCTGCTCGGGGACGCAGCGCATGTCATGTCGCCGTTTGCCGGAGAGGGCGCGAACCTGGCAATGCTCGACGGCGCCGAACTCGGCGAGGCGATCGCGTCACATAGCGGCACGGAGGAAGGACTTGCTGCCTACGAAGAACGACTCTTCCCACGCAGCGCCGCATCGGCACAACAGTCGGCTGACGGTCTGGACATGTGCTTCGGCGAGAACGCACCCCAGGGGCTCCTGGACATGTTCAACTCACAACCGTGACCTGACGAATTCGGATCAGGTCGTCATGCCTCGAGGGCAAGCGACGAAGACAAACCACGGTGGGCTTCGACTTCATCGAGCAGTTGGTGGGCTTTCTGCTCGACCACGGACAGTGCATCGGCGCCGGCGACCCACCGACGCGGGGGTAGCGGCGAATCGACAAGTGCCACAAGTGCCGCTGCAAGTTTCACCGGATCCCCACCCTGGGCACCGTTCATGCTCTTCCACGCTTCGACGGTCTTGCCAGTCCGAGCGTCGTAGTCGTCTATCGACAATTCAGGCCAGATCGACGACGCACCCTCGACAAGCAGTTCGGTCCGGAAGAATCCCGGCTCCACGATCGTCGTCCCGATTCCGTACGGTTCGACGTCGAATCGCAATGATTCCATCCAGCCCTCCAGCGCAAATTTCGACGCGGCGTAGGCTGCGCAAAACTCCTGACCAACCAGGCCCGCAAGCGAACTGACAGTCACGACATGTCCACTCCGTTGCCTACGCATCACCGGCAACACCGCCCGTGTCACATTGATCGGCCCGAAAAAGTTGGTCTCCATCTGAGCGCGAAGTTGCGCCGGACTGACAACCTCGAAGAACCCGGCGTAGAAGTTTCCGGCGTTGTTCACCAGCACATCGATTCCACCGAATCGCGCAACTGCCGTGTCCACCGCAGCATATGCGGCTTGTTCGTCAGTGATGTCCAAGGCAATCACCAACAGGTCGTCATGCTCACCGATCGCTGCAGAAACACGGTCCGCATCACGCCCCGTTGCCACCACCGCGTGCCCGCCGGCAAGAGCCGCCTGAGCAATGTCGACTCCCATGCCCCGGCCTGCGCCGGTTACGAACCAGACCTTCTTGTCACCCATGTTCACTGTCCTCCCGTTTGATGGAGTCCAGTACAGAACAGATTCCACGGGCCTGGGAGTGCCTATCGTTCCCGGTAACAGCAGACCCCCTCGACGCCCCTCCTACTCGCGAAGAGTCGTCAAGAAGGCAATACGGTCACCACGGTAGAGCGAACGAACGCGCTCGATCGGCACACCCTCCGGATCGACGGAGGTCCGGTGCAGCAGAAGCATCGGCATCGAGGTCGTGGACTCGACGAGCGTTGCCTCACGCGGTGACGCGAGCACCGTCTCGATCCGTTCGGTTGCGGAGGCGAAGACCACGCCGATGGAACGGATAGCCGCGTACAGCGACGTCGTGGCATCGAAAGCGTCGAGCATTTCACCGAACCTGCTGTCCGGCAGGAAGGTTGATTCGAGTCCGATCTTCTCGCCGTCGGCAAAGAGGACACGCTCGAGATGAACGACGCTGTCGCCCACCTCGATACCCAACTCCGTGGCGAGACCGTCGTCGGCCGACATTCGTTCGAACGTCACAACCTTACGACTGGGCACTCGCCCAGCACTCAGTGCGCCTTCGGTATAAGAACGAATCGAGAGCGGCTGAACCAACTTCGGACTCGCGACGACAGTGCCCCGCCCCCTCCGCTCGATCCGTCCTTCGACAAGCAGATCACGAAGCGCTTGACGGACCGTCTCGCGAGCGACAGTGAACCGTGCCGCCAATTCCCGCTCGGACGGGACTGCGTCGCCCTCCTCGAGCCCACTGAGAATGGTCTCGATCTCGGTGCGCACCCGGTAGTACTTCAGCTCCGGTTCGATCACGACGCTCGAGGTCCCCGGCCCGGTGGACGTCTGCTGATTCATGGCGCAAGCGTACAAGAATTCGGTCTATACCAATTGTTAACCTGGAGTTCGTCTCGATTCCCCCTATTGGTCTAGACCAAACGTCACTATCTCTACATGCGAATTTTGATTGTGGGCGGAGGAATCCTCGGAACGGCGCACGCCGACGAGGCAATCCGCCGGGGACACGACGTCATCCATCTCGAACGCGAGCCCGAAGCCCGCGGTGCAACGGTACGGAACTTCGGATTGGTCTGGGTATCCGGGCGTGCTCCGCACGAACTCGAAGCCGCGCTGCGTTCGCGCGAGCTGTGGGCGGACCTTGCCGCCCGTGTCCCCGGCGTCGGATACCGCCCGGCCGGCTCCATCACCCTCATGCGCACCGAGGAGGAGGTCGCGGTCGCGCAGGAAGCATTCGCTCGGCCGGACGCCGACAACCGAGGGTTCGCACTTCTCGATCCCGACGCCGTTCGCGTCGTCAACCCCGCGCTCCGGGGCAAGTTTCTCGGCGGACTGCACTGCACCCTGGACGCCGCTGTCGAGTCACGGCAAGCGCTCCCCGCCATCCGTTCTTACCTCGAATCCACCGGCCGTTACACCTTCCACGCCGGAACGGAAGCCCGCGAGATCACGACGAAAACCTCCGGCGTACATGTCCGCGACGACCACGGTCGCAACTTCGACGCCGATCTCGTGATCGTCTGCCCCGGAGCAACACTCGGCGGATTGGCCCGCGATCTCGCCGGCGATCTCCCGTTGCGACGTGTGCGCCTGCAGATGATGCAGAGTGCCCCACTCGGCGAAAAGCTCACCACCGCAATCGCTGACGGTGACAGCTTCCGCTACTACCCCGGTTTCGCCGGATCTGCCCTCGATCACCTTCGCACGGTGCAGCCACAGGAACCGACTGCCGAGGAGCACCGCATGCAGCTCCTGTGCGTGCAGCGCTTGCACGGCGGTCTGACCATCGGTGACACCCACGAATACGAGGAGCCCTTCGACTTCGACGTCGACGAGGCGCCCTATCGCCATCTGTCCGGAGTCGTGGAAACACTTCTGGGACGCGATCTTCCGCCCATCGTCAAGCGATGGGCGGGCGTCTACAGCCAGTGCCTCGACCCCTCACAACTTGTTCACCGCGCACAAGCCGCCGACAACGTCTGGGTGGTTGCCGGTCCCGGTGGCCGCGGCATGACGCTCGGCCCGGCACTGGCGGAACAAACCGCCGACCAGCTCGGTCTCTGAATCCTTCCGACAAGAAAGACTTCTCATGTCTCCCATCACCCTTGCCGTTCTCGACATGGCCGGAACCACCGTCGCCGACGACGGACTGGTTCTTCGCGCGTTCGCCGCCGCTGCCGAAGCCGGCGGACTGCCTGCCGAAGGCCCGGAAGCCGACGCCGCTCGCCAGTACGTCCTCGACACCATGGGCCAGTCGAAGATCGTCGTGTTCCGGGCGATCTTCGGTGACGAAGACCGTGCCCAGGCCGCGAACGCCGCCTTCGAAACCACTTACGATTCCCTCATCGACCAGGGCCTGGCCGAGCCGATCCCTGGCGCGGAGAAGGCGATCACCACACTGCGCGAGGCCGGCATCAAAGTTGCCTTGACCACCGGATTCAGCCGATCGACACAGGACAAACTCCTCGTCGCGCTCGGCTGGGAAACCCTCGCCGATCTCACCCTCTCCCCCGCCGAGGCCGGTCGCGGTCGACCGTACCCGGACCTGATTCTGACTGCCCTGCTCAAACTTTCGATCGACGACGTCCACCAGATCGCCGTACTCGGCGACACGTCCAACGACGTGCTCAGCGGCGTTCGCTCCGGCGCATCCATCGTCGCCGGAACTCTGACCGGCGCACACGACGAGCAACAGCTTCGCGACGCCGGAGCCACCCACATCGTCCCGTCCGTGACGGAGTTCGCCGAACTCCTCATCCACTCCTGATCTCACCTCCGAAAAAGGAATCGTCATGCGTCTACGCCCGAGCATCGCTGCGGCCGCTCTCGCCGTGTCCGTCCTTTCGTTCACCACCGCCTGCGGTGGCACCGGCACTGCTGCCGGATCAGACACCGAAACCGTCACCGTCTACAGCGCCGACGGTCTGTCCGGTTGGTACAAGGGAAGATTCGACGCCTTCACCGCGCAGACCGGTATCGCCGTCAACCTCGTGGAAGCCGGATCCGGCGAGGTCGTCTCGCGGGTCGAGAAAGAACAGTCCAACCCACAGGCGGACGTGATCATCACGCTGCCGCCGTTCATCCAGAAGGCCGACGCCCAAGGTCTGCTCGAGCCCAGCGGAATCGACACCTCCGCCGTTCCCGCGGACGAGAAGGACGACGCCGGCAAATACGTACCCGTCGTCGAGAATTACCTCTCGTTCATCGCCAATCCGACTGCGTCACCCGCCCCACAATCTTGGGACGACCTGCTCACTGATCAGTTCAAGGGCAAGTTGCAGTACTCCACGCCCGGCCAGGCCGGCGACGGTACCGCGGTGTTGTTGCTGCTCCAGCATCTGATGGGCAAGGAAGGCGCACTCGACTACCTCGGAAAGCTCCAGGCCAACAACGTCGGTCCCTCGTCCTCCACCGGAAAGCTCCAGCCCAAGGTCAGCAACGGAGAACTCCTGGTCGCCAACGGTGACGTCCAGATGAACCTCGCCTCCATCGCCGACGACGGCTCGAAGTTCGACATCTTCTTCCCCGCGGGAGCCGACGGCACTCGCACCACCATTGCACTGCCCTACGTGATGGGCCTCGCCAAGAGCGCACCGAGCAGCGAACAAGCCAAGAAGTTGATGGAGTTCCTGCTCTCCGAAGAATCCCAGAAGACCGTCGCCACCGATGCACTCGGCGTATCGGTCCGCGAGGACGTCCGAAGCAGTGCCGGTGAATCGACCGACAAGAACACGCCGTCGGGAGTTCTGCAGGGCGTCAACGTGTGGACCCCGAACTGGAACGACGTCCTCAGCTCGCTCGACGCCGACATCGCCGCTTACCAGAAAGCCACCGGGAGCTGATCATGGCAAGAACCAGACTGGGGCGGACGCTCCCCGAGACCGTCGGTGTTCACGGAGCGATCGAACATTCCGCTCCGGCCATCACCTTCGATCGCGTCAACGTCGCCTACGGCCGCGGGAAGACCGCAACCCATGCACTCGTCGATTTCAATCTGCGAGTGGCACCGGGTGAAACTGTGGCACTGCTGGGGCCCAGTGGATCCGGCAAGTCGACCGCCCTGAAGGCCCTCGCGGGATTTGTCCGCCCCACGTCCGGTTCCGTCAAGCTCGGCACCCGAGACGTCACCAATCTGCCTCCCGCACAACGCGGTATCGGCGTCGTCGTTCAGTCGTACGCTCTTTTCCCGCACATGCGAGTTTCCGAGAACGTAGCCTTCGGACTCCGAGCCCATCGCGTGCCGCGCTCGGAGATCGGCCCTCGCGTAGCCGAAGCCCTCGACATGGTCGGGATGTCAGCGTACGGAAAGCGCCTTCCCCGTGAGCTTTCCGGCGGTCAACAGCAGCGAATCGCAATCGCCCGAGCCTTGGCAATTCGCCCTGGAGTACTCCTCCTCGACGAACCACTGGCCGCCCTGGATGCGCAACTTCGCGAGAGCATGCTCGGCGAACTGGCGAGACTGCGCGCCGCACTACCTGACACAGCCATGCTCTATGTGACGCACGATCAGAGTGAAGCCCTGGCGCTCGCAGACCGAATCGCAGTGATGCGCAACGCCAGACTCGCGGACATCGACACCGCCGAGGCCTTGTGGAAACGCCCGCCGTCCAGCTTCACCGCGGCCTTCCTCGGGGGTGCGAACCTGCTGCCCTGCACCGTCACACGCGTCATCGGCACCTCCGCACTGGTCTCGATCGGTGGCACGCCGTTCACCGCTCACGCCCCGCAGCCCGAGATCGGGCACATCGAATGGGAGTCCGACATGGACGCCTACCTGTGTGTTCGTCCACACGCGGTAGGCGTAACCGGCGTCGGCGCACGAGGATCATTCCCGGCGCGCATCGTCTCGAGCGTCTGGCGCGGTTCCACGACGCGTCTGACGCTGGCTGTCCGTGGCCTCGACGACGTCCGCGTCGACGCGGATGTTCCAGGGCACGACGAACGACCGGTCGACACCGAAGTGGGCGTCGTCTTGCCCACGGACGGCAGTGTCCTGGTTCCGGCGGATCGCCACCCATGACGACAACCTTGGAACGCCCCGAAACCGCTGTGCCCCAGCACAAAGACCCGATCCCGTGGCGCCGGATCGGGTGGACGCTACCGCCACTGCTTCTAGTCCTCGTGTTTGCTGTCTACCCCACTGCGCGTGTCCTCACGGAATCGCTGAGCACCGGAAGCGGCACCGGGTTGTCCACGTGGTCCTCCGTGCTCGGTTCGGAACTGTTCAGGACCGCACTCTGGCGGACCATCCAGATCGCCGTGGCGTCGACTCTGGGGTGCCTGATCCTGGGAACCTTCCTCGCCTTGGTGCTTGCCTTCGTTCCATTCGCCGGATCCAAGGTGGTGGGGCGATTGATCGACACCGTGCTCGCCCTGCCGTCATTCCTGATCACGCTGGCGTTCACGTTTCTGTACGGCACGGCCGGCGCCGTCAACGCCTTGATCATCAGCATTACCGGCGACGCGAGCGGCCCGCTAAATTTCCTGAACACTCCGTTCGGAGTCATCGCGGCCGAAATCACCTTCTTCACACCCTTTGTCGTGCGTCCACTGTTGGCCGCGTTCACCCAGATTCCGCGTGAACAGCTCGACGTTGCAGCCAGCCTCGGCGCGTCACCCGTCCGAGTTCTGCGGCAGGTGGTGATGCCGGAAGCGTGGCCAGCCCTCCTGGGCGGTGGATCGCTCGTACTTCTGATGACACTGAATGAATTCGGCATCGTGCTCTTCACCGGAGCAAAAGACGTCGTAACTCTTCCGGTCCTCATCTACACCCGCGGCATCGTCACCTTCGACTTGCCCGGCGCGGCAGTGATCGCGACGGTCCAGGTCGCACTCTCACTCGGCCTGTACTGCCTCTACCGATTCACCTTCAACAGATTGATGGGAGGCAGCCGTGCTGCTGTGGACACGAAGCTCTAGGGCCCTCGTACTCGGATTCTTCACCCTGGTCGTCGCGGTGGTTTTTGTCGCGCCCATCGCCACCGTCGTCGCGGCTGCCTTGGCCGGATCGTGGACCGGTCCACTTCCGTCAAATCTCGGCGGCAAGAACTTCTCCACGGCGCTGTCCGACGAGAACTTCGCCAGCCTGATCGTCAGTTTGCAGACTGCATTCATCGCGGGTGCATTGGCATTGATCGTCGGAACGTGGGCCGCGCTGGCCTCTCGTGAGGCACCGATGTGGCTGCGGCGCATCACCGATGCCGTATTCCATTTACCGATTGCGGTTCCGTCGGTCGCGATCGGCTTGGGTCTGCTCATCACTTTCAACGAGCGCCCACTACTGCTCGGCGGCACCAAATGGATCGTGATTCTCGCTCACACGGTTTTGGTGCTTGCCTTTGCCTTCAGTTCCGTATCGGCCGCGCTCGAACGGCTCGATCCCGCCTACCGTCAAGCTGCCGAATCACTCGGCGCCGGCCCAGTGCGGGTGCTGACGCGGGTGACGCTACCGCTGCTGCTCCCAGCGTTGGGTGCGGCCGCCGGGCTTTCCATCGCACTGTTATTAACCGCCCGCGGTTAATAAAGGCGCACAGCAAGGGGTTTATCCCTTCCGCAAGATGTACCGCTGAACCTTGCCGCTCGGGGTCTTGGGAAGGTTCGGAACAAAGTGCACTGTGCGTGGGTACGCGTGCGCTGCAAACTTCTTCTTCACCAGGGTTTGCAGTTCCTTCTCGAGTTCGTCGTCGCCGTCGACACCTTCGCGAAGTACGACGAACGCCTCGAGAACCTCACCGCGCAACTCGTCGGGCATGCCCACCACTGCCGCCTCGATGACGTGCTCGTGCATGACCAGCACGCTCTCGACGTCGAAGGGACCGATGCGGTAGCCCGCCATGATGATGACGTCGTCGTCGCGCGAGGAGAAGAAGAAGAATCCGTCCTCGTCCGTCATTCCGGCGTCACCGGTGATGTACCAGCGACCGTCTTCGCTGAATCGCTGCTTCGTCTTCTCCGGCGCATCGACGTACCCGGTGAACCACATCAACGGGCTGTTGTGAGTATCGATCGCAACGCGGCCCTGAGTGCGGGCCGGTGCGATGTCATCCGAATTGTCCTCCAGCACAGCGGCAGACCAGCCCGGCAACGGACGACCCATGGATCCGGGACGGACGTCCTCGCGGAGTCCGTCGGCCCAGGCGTTGACGATGAACATGCCGTGCTCGGTCTGGCCGTAGTGATCACGAACCTCGACGCCCAACGAGTTCTTCGACCACGCAACAACATCCGGAGTCAAGGGCTCACCGGCCGAGGACGCGCGGCGCAGCGAGATGCCTTCCGGAACGGGCGCCTTGTCGGCACGCAGACTGCGGTACACGGTCGGAGCAGCGGCAAAATTGGTGACACCGAACTTCTCGATGATCTGCCACGTCAGCGGCGCGGAGAATCCGGCGTGCAGCAGAATGCTTCGCGTGCCGGCGGCAAGCGGACCGAGCAACGCGTAGTACAGCCCGTACGCCCAGCCCGGGTCTGCGGCGTTCCAGAACACGTCGTCCTGACGGACGTCGAGGCCGAACTCCTGGTAGGCGTGGAACGACGCGAGCGCGCGCACCGGAACCGGCACGCCCTTGGGTGTTCCCGTGGTGCCACTGGTGAACAACTGCACCATCGGTGCGTTGCCGCCGACTGCCTGCGCAGCGCCCCTCGGATCTTCGGCATCCTGAGCTGCGACAAGTGCATCGAAGTCCAACTCGTCACCGGCCGCGCCGCCCGCGACGATGACCTGCCACGCTGCGTCGGCGGGGATGTCCTCACCCGGCGCGAGCTTGTCGAGCTGATTGGCGTCGGAAATGACCACCTTCGCGCCACTGGCAGTCAAGCGAAAAGCGATGGCCGGCGAAGCGAACGCCGTGAACAAGGGCACGTGGACCGCGCCGCGGCGCCAGATTCCGAGGAGTGCGACCACGAGGTCCGCAGACTTGCCCATCAAGGTCGCGACGTTGTCACCCGGCTCGACTCCGAGGTCGGCCAGAGCTGCCGCGAAACGCGCGGACTGCTCACGTAGATGACCGTAAGTCAGATCCACCGAGCTAAGGTCTGCCTCGACGACGGTGAATGCAACGCCATCCGCGGGATGCCGATCGCAGAGCAATTCTGCGGCGCTGGCATGCGGGGTGTCGTACTGGTCCAGCAGCTCGCGCACCCGTGCGGTGGGATCGGTGCTCATCAACTTGCTCCTTATCGATCGTCGTATGGTTGGCCCGACCGGTTACGTTGGCGGCTCGTCATACGTACTGTTCACCCCCTATGATCTAGCTCACAAGAGAACTTCACTACCCCCAGAAAGGGGTACCTGCGTGAATCGACATGCTTCGTCACTTCTGCGTCCCCGCGACGGGGACGCTATGCGAGGTGAACTCCGAACAATTGCAGCTCAGGGCGTTGTTCCCGTGCTGTTCGGAGGCGAGGTCCAGGACGGAACCCTGCACCTGAGCGAATTCGTCGGCACCCGC
Source organism: Rhodococcus sp. P4_F3_2 (assembly GCF_056401335.1). Classification (NCBI taxonomy): domain Bacteria; kingdom Bacillati; phylum Actinomycetota; class Actinomycetes; order Mycobacteriales; family Nocardiaceae; genus Rhodococcus; species Rhodococcus sp. P4_F3_2. Next base: position 62,475 of record NZ_JBFUJN010000027.1, on the reverse strand, counting down.
ACCAACAATCTCAAGGGCTTGGCCATCCCGCCACGCTCGGGCATGGGCGGACGCGTCGTCGCCCAGGGTTCACCGATCACCGTCAACGATTACGGCAATTCGCAGTCCATCACTCATCATTTCGACCGGCCTGTTCTCAGCGAGGGCCTGCATTCGATCATCGCCGTTCCGGTCATGGTGTCCGGCAAATCGCGCGCTGTCCTCTACGCCGCGATCCGTGATTCCGCTCCCCTCGGCGATCGCACAGCAGACGTCATGGTCAGCGCATCCCGGCGTCTCGGGATGGAGTTCGCCATCCGCGACGAGGTCGATCGTCGCCTGCAACTACTTCAGGCCGCCGCCGCGACCACCGCCGACGGTATGTCTTCGGAAGAGATCCGCGGAGTCCACGCCGAACTACGCAGTGTCGCCCAGACCGTGACCGACACCGACTTGCAGACCAAGCTCCGCGGACTTTCCCAGCGTTTGGCCAACCTGCTGCGGCCTACCGCCGACGCCGAATCCGACGTCGCGCTCACCCCGCGTGAAGTGGATGTTCTCTCGCAAGTCGCACTCGGCTGCACCAACATCGAAGCCGGCCAAAGGCTTTCCCTTCGACCTGAAACAGTCAAGAGCTATCTGCGAAGCGCGATGGGAAAGCTGGACGCGAGCTCACGCCACGAAGCCGTGGTTACCGCTCGCAGGTTGGGACTGCTCCCCTGAGGGGTCAGTAGCCTTCCGGCAGGGCGGTGAGCATGTCGCGGGTGACTGCGACGGCGTTGTCCGAACTTCCGCCCCGCACAACCAGAGTGGCGAAGGCCAGGTTGCCGCGATAGCCGACGAACCACGCATGCGATCCCCCGTCGACCTCGGCTTCACCGGTCTTGCCGTACACCTCACCCTGATCTTCGACGCGTTCTGCAGTACCGCTCGTGACCACGAGTCGCATCATGCCGCGCAGGCCGTCGACCATGGCCGGCGTGATCGCCGGGCGCTCACCGTCGATGGTGGTTTCGCGCCCCGAAATCAGTTGCGGCACCGGAGTCGAACCGTTCGCGACCGTCGCAGCTGCCATCGCCATTCCGAACGGACTGACCACGACCTTGCCCTGACCGAACCCGTCTTCGGTCCGCTGGACCAGGTCCGACGCCGGCGGCACCGAACCGGAATCGATCGGCAATCCCACCACGTTGTAGTCCTGGCCGATGCCGAACTGCGCTGCGGCAGTGGTCAACGTGTCTGCCTGCATCTCGCTGGCCAACTTGGCGAAGGACGTGTTGCACGAACGCGCGAAGGCCGTTGCCATCGGCACCGTGCCGAGTGCGAACTCGTTGTAGTTGGGGACGCTGCGCTCGCCGATCTCGATTCGGCCCGGGCATGGCACCATCGTGTCGGGGGTCGCCTGACCGGTCGAAATTGCCGCACCTGCCGTGATGATCTTGAAGGTCGAACCCGGCGGGTACTGACCCATCGTCGCGACCGGCCCGTCGCGGTCAGCTGCCTTGTTCTGCGCGACGGCCAGGATCGCGCCACTCGACGGTTCGATCACCACCATCATCGCCTGATCCTTGTTCACGTTCACCGCGCGCTGAGCAGCGATCTGGATGTTGCGGTCCAGACTGATGCTGAACGACGGAACCGGTTGTGGCGCAGTCTCGGTCAACACGTCGGTGTCGACGCCGTTCTGGTTGACCGTGACGACACTCCAGCCGGCTTTGCCGTCGACCTCGTCGATGATCGTCTTCTTGATCTGCCCGAGAAGGTCAGGCGCGAACTCCGGGTCGGTCGACACGAGATCCGATTCGTCCGATACCGATACTCCCGATATCGCACCCAACTGCGCCGAAACTTGGTCGTAGTCATCACTGCGCAGCCGCGTCACCAGATAGTCACCCTTGACGGCCGTCGAGGATTCGGCGATCGACTGACCGGTCAGCGACGCATCGAACCGCCCGAGAACACTTGCGAGACTGTTCGCGGAACCGATGATGTCGTTGCTCTTGGAGCGATCGAACTTCACTCGGTAGACGATTCCCGGCACCAGGACGTCGGTCCCCGAATGCTCGTTAACCCGCGCTCGCGGCGCCGCGGTTGCCCGCAACGACATCGTCTGCTTGTCACCGAGGCGCGGATGAACGTCCGTCGAACTCCAACGGACGGACCAGTCGCCGTCCTTGCGTCCCATCTGCAGCTCGCCGTCGTACGTCCAGACGCGGTCTTTCGGCAGGTGCCACTCGTAGGTGTAGCCGACCGTCGCAGTATCACCGTTCATCTTCACCGACGTGGTCTCGGCAGTCATCGACTCCGCCTGAAGCGCATCCCAGGTGTCACTCAATACAGGACCCGCGGAATCAGGCCGGTCCGTCATTTTTGCTGCCTCGTCGATGTCCCTGTCACCGAACGCACTCAGGAACTGCTGCGCGACGGGCTCGGGGCCGGCGGGTTTCGGAGTACACGAACTGATCCCCACCGCCAAAAAAATCACGGTGCAGGAGGCCAACAGTTGGGCCGAGCGACTACGAGAGAAATGCCGAGTGTTCATCGAGCCCCATAGTAGGGCGACAAATGCTCCACCCAGCGTAGGCGCGACCATTGCACGCAGCTTGGACGCTCAGTCGAGCAGCACCGTCGAGAAGGTCGCGACCTGCCGGAACCCCACCCGCGAATAGGTCGACCGCGCAATCGTATTGAAGCTGTTGACGTACAGGCTCGCAATGCGACCGGTCGCCATGATCGACTCCGCTACAGCCGCTGTACCGGTCACGCCGAAGCCCTGCCCACGAAATTCCGGGTTGACCCACACGCCCTGAATCTGGCCACAGCGAGCAGACATCGAACCGACCTCCGCCTTGAAAACGACCTGGCCGTCCTCGATATGCGCCCACGCTCGACCAGCGGCGATCAGGCTTGCCACACGATGTCGATATCCGCGCCCACCGTCGTTTGCACGCGGATCGACGCCAACCTCTTCGATGAACATCGCAATCGCGGCAGGCAGATAGATCTCGAGTTCGTCCGAGCGAACCTGCCGGACCAGTGGATCCGACGGGCATGCCAGCGGCTCGGATACCGCGAGCAACGGCTGTTCGGGGCGAACCTCCCGCGCAGTTCCCCAATCGAGCTCGAGCATCTCCCACAGCGGCAACGCCAATTCGGCGCGGCCGACCACCGACGAGCACATGCGCGGAATCCGACAGGCGCGGTCAGCGAATGCCCGAATGTCATCCGGATCGCCTCGAAGTGGAACCAGATTTGCCCCGGCAAAGCACAGCGAGGACAACGGCCCGCCTCGACTCCACAGCTCGCCGTGAATCATTCGTGGGTCGACACCGCATTCTTCGACGCGCGCGGCAATCATGCAGGCGGCCACCGGATCGGCGTCGAGTACCCGTCGGACGTCTTCGAGATCTCGACTTCCGACCTGCTTGGCTCCGAGGAGTTTGAGCATCCGTCAACCCCCTCGACTCGACTGCGCGTCCACGAATATCACTACCCGATCATGATGCACTCAGATTGCCACGAACCTGACACCGACGGGGAAGATTCATCCGGCAATCACTCAACTCACGGTGACGACCGGCGCACCCTCCGAAGCGTCACCCTCCATGCTTTCGGCAATTTTCATCGCTTCTTCGATCAAAGTCTCGACGATCTGCGCCTCGGGCACCGTCTTGATGACCTTGCCCTTGACGAAGATCTGGCCCTTGCCGTTGCCGGACGCCACACCGAGGTCAGCCTCACGTGCTTCACCCGGTCCGTTCACGACGCAACCCATGACTGCCACGCGCAGCGGGATCTCCATGCCTTCGAGGCCGGCAGAGACCTCGTCGGCAAGGGTGTAGACATCGACCTGTGCACGGCCACACGAGGGGCATGACACGATCTCGAGCTTGCGGGGACGCAGGTTCAGAGACTGCAGAATCTGGTTACCGACCTTGATTTCTTCGGCCGGCGGGGCCGAGAGCGAAACCCGGATGGTGTCGCCGATACCCTCCGCGAGCAGCGCACCGAAGGCGACCGCGGACTTGATCGTGCCCTGAAACGCCGGCCCTGCCTCCGTGACGCCGAGGTGCAACGGGTAGTCGCACTTGGCGGCGAGTTGGCGGTAAGCCTCGACCATGATCACCGGATCGTTGTGCTTGACGGAGATCTTGATGTCACCGAAGCCGTGCTCTTCGAACAACCCGGCCTCCCACAGCGCGGACTCGACCAACGCTTCGGGCGTCGCCTTGCCGTACTTCTCCATCAACCGAGGATCGAGCGATCCCGCGTTGACACCGATACGGATCGGAATGCCTGCATCACCGGCAGCCTTGGCCACCTCTTTGACACGGCCGTCGAATTCCTTGATGTTGCCCGGATTGACGCGCACCGCAGCGCATCCCGCATCGATTGCCGCGAAGATGTAGCGCGGCTGGAAGTGGATGTCGGCGATAACCGGGATCTGGCTCTTCTTCGCAATGATCGACAACGCGTCCGCGTCTTCCTGACGTGGGCAGGCGACACGGACGATGTCGCAACCGGACGCGGTCAGTTCCGCGATCTGCTGGAGCGTTGCATTGACATCGTGCGTCTTCGTGGTGCACATGGACTGCACCGAGATGGGGAAATCGCTGCCCACACCTACCGTGCCGACCTGCAGCTGCCGTGTCTTGCGTCGAGGAGCAAGAATCGCTGCGGGTGCCGAGGGCATTCCCAGTCCGATAGGGATGGTCACGTCTGTGCCTTCTTTCATAGCTTCACTGCAAGTTTAGCCGGGCGATCGCCGCACTACCGCGCGGCAACCGTCACCCTTCTCACACGGTCAGAAGATCTTGATCGGATTGACGATGTCAGCCGTGAGTGTCAGCAACATGAACGCGCCACCGATCACGATGAATACGTAAGTAATCGGAAGGAGTCTCGTGTAGTCGACCGGGCCGCCGGGAATCAAGCCGCGGCGAGCGCGGAACCAATCGCGGATCTTCTCGTAGAAGACCACCGCGATGTGACCGCCGTCGAGCGGCAACAGCGGCAGGATGTTGAAAACACCGAGGAAGAAGTTGATCGATGCGAGCAGCCCGACGAACATCGGCCACTCGGCTCGATCAGCGGCCTCGCCACCGATCACGCTGGCGCCGACCACGCTGATAGGTGTGTCCAGTGCCCGCTCGCCGCCCGTGATCGACTCCCACAGAGCCCCCACCTTGGACGGAATGTCGGCCAACGCCTTCACCGAGTCGACCATGATCTGTCCGGTGTAGTCGAAGGCTGCCGGAACAGCAGTGAGCGCGTTGTACTCGACCAACGCCGAGCCCGGACCACCGATTCCGACAGCGGATACTTCCTGCTTCACGGGAACGCCACTGGCCGAGTTCACATATCGCTGGACTCGTTCGGGGACGACCGTGATCGACAACGCCTCTCCGTCGCGATCAACCGACAACACGATCGGGCCATCCACACCTCGAATAGCAGCTGCCACCTCGGGGAAGGTGCTCGTCGACTTTCCATCGACTGCGGTGATCCGATCCCCCGATTTCAGGCCCGCATCTCCTGCGGGGCCTCCACCCGAGCACTCTGTCAGCTCGAAGTTGCCGTCCTGGCCCAGCTGATCGGGGGCTACACACGTGACCTCTTGGACCACTGGCTGAGCGGGCTCAGTTCGGCCCCAACCGAGGAGCAACGCGTAGATCAGGAGGAACCCGAGAATGAAGTTCATCGCGATACCCCCGGACATGACGACGACACGCTTCCACGCCGCCTTCTTGTACATCGCGTGCGGCTCTTCTTCGGGCGTCATCTCGTCGAGAGCCGTCATGCCGGCGATGTCGCAGAATCCACCGAGCGGCAGCGCCTTGAGGCCGTACTCGGTCTCACCTCGACGGAACGAGAAGATCTTCGGTCCGAAGCCGATGTAGTAGCGGCGAACCTTCATTCCCAAAGCCTTGGCCGTCCACATGTGGCCGGCTTCGTGCAGGGCGATGGACACGCCGATGCCGAGGGCAAACAGCACTACGCCCAGTGCAAAAACCATGAAAGCTCTAGCCCTCCTGCTTCACGAGCTGACGCGCTCGTGTGCGTGCCCAGCCGTCTGCGGCCAGAACGTCGTCCACGGTAACCGGTTCCGCGGACCATTGACCTGCATCGTCGAGAACAGCGGCCACCGTGCGGACGATCGCCGGGAAGGAAATGACACCGTCGAGGAATGCCTGAGCCGCCACTTCGTTGGCCGCGTTGTAGATCGCGGTGAAGCAACCGCCGGATTTGCCCGCGCTTCGCGCCAGATCGACGGCGGGGAACACCGACGAATCGAGCGGCTCGAATTCCCAGGTGGAGGCGGTGGTGAAGTCGCATGCCGACGCAGCACCTTCGATGCGGTCCGGCCAGCCGAGAGCGAGAGCGATCGGGAGCTTCATGTCCGGCGGGCTTGCCTGTGCCAGCGTCGACCCGTCGAAGAAGGTCACCATGGAATGCACGATCGACTGCGGGTGCACGGTGACGTCGATGCGGTCGTAGTCGATCCCGAACAGCAGGTTCGTCTCGATCAGCTCGAGGCCCTTGTTGACCAGAGTTGCCGAATTGAGGGTGTTCATGGGCCCCATCGACCAGGTGGGGTGCGCTTTTGCCTGAGCTGGATTCACACTTTCGAGATCCTCGGCGCTCCAGCCACGGAACGGCCCACCCGAAGCGGTGAGAACCAACCGAGCCACTTCGTCGCCTGTTCCACCACGTAGACACTGGGCAAGCGCCGAATGCTCCGAGTCGACCGGCACGATCTGACCGGGTGCAGCGGCTTTGGTCACCAGCGCTCCGCCGGCGACAAGCGATTCCTTGTTCGCCAGCGCAAGGCGCGCTCCCGAGTTCAGCGCCGCCAGAGTCGGTTCGAGTCCCAACGAACCGACGAGTGCATTGAGGACAACGTCGGCACCGCTGTCCCGAACCAGTTCCGTCACGGCGCTCGGTCCCGAACGGGCGGTTACCGATTCCAGCGCCGATGCCGCTGCAGGATCGGCGACGGCGACGTCCGTGACGCCGGTTGCACGAATCTGTTCGCCCAACAACTCGACGTTGTTGCCGCCCGCTGCGAGACCGACTACTTCGAAACGATCGGGGTTGGCTGCAATGACCTCCAGCGCTTGGGTACCGATCGAACCGGTACTGCCGAGGAGGAGGACGCGGGTACGTGTGGTTTCCTGCACTCGCCCATTGTTCCTGATAACACCTGAGAACAACCTTATCGACGCCCAACTACGTACGACAGGCAGTCGTATGTCACCATATTGGGCAGTAGTGCAACCGAATGAGCAGGAGGATCGACCGTGGCCGATACCCAGTTGGACGTCAAGTCCAGCGCCCCCGTCGTGGTCTCGCACGTCGATGAGGCCGAGGTTCCCTCTGCCGCATGGGGGTGGAGTGGTGAAGGACTCAAGTTTTTCCGTTTCCTCGGATGGTTCTTCGCAATATTCCTGCTTCTGATGATGATCGGAAACCATCACGGCAAGGTCGAGGATCTGTGGCTCATCGGCACTGCCGGATTGATGATCTTCGTGGCCTCCACGAACGAAAGTTCGTGGAGGCCTTCTCTTTATGTGTTTTTCAGGCCTGGAGGGTTTCAGTTCTCGGCTGCCAGCTGGCCACAGGCTGCGGCGATTTCCTGACCGCGCGTATCGCGCACGGTGCACGAGACGCCCTGGGCGATGACCCGACGCACGAACTCACGCTCGACGTCCTTGGGGCTCGCGTCCCACTCGCTACCCGGAGTCGGGTTGAGCGGAATCAGGTTGACGTGCACCAACCCGCCGAGTGCTTTCTTCAGCTTCTTGCCCAGCATGTCCGCGCGCCACGGCTGATCRTTGACGTTCTTGATCATCGCGTACTCGATGGACACACGCCGACCGGTCTTGTCTGCGTAGTACCGGGCAGCCTGAAGTACCTCCGACACTGACCAGCGATTGTTGACCGGCACAAGTGTGTCGCGCAGTTCGTCGTCCGGTGTGTGTAGCGATACCGCCAGCGTGACGCTCAGGCCTTCGTCAGCGAGCTTGCGGATAGCGGGAGCGAGGCCGACGGTCGAGACCGTCACGGACCGCTGAGACAGGCCGAGCCCGTCGGGTGCGGGCGAAGTGATGCGTCGTACCGCTGCCACCACGCGCTTGTAGTTCGCCAAAGGCTCGCCCATACCCATGAACACGACGTTCGAGAGGCGTCCGGGTCCGCCGGCAACATCACCGTCGCGCATTGCGGCCGCTGCCTCGCGAACCTGATCGACGATCTCGGCGGTCGAAAGGTTGCGGTCGAGGCCGCCCTGACCCGTCGCACAGAACGGGCAGGCCATTCCGCAGCCTGCCTGACTCGAGATACAGAGCGTCGCCCGATCGGGATAGCGCATCAGGACGCTTTCGAGCAGCGTTCCGTCATGCGCCTTCCACAGGGTCTTGCGAGTGTCGCCCGAATCGCACGCGAGGTGCTTGATCGGGGTCAGCAAGGTCGGGAACAGCGACTCCCCCACCTTCTCGCGCAYCGATGCGGGGAGATCGGTCATCTTCTCCGGATCGGCTTCGAGACGCGCGTAGTACTGACGCGCGAGCTGATCGGCCCGGAAAGCCGGAAGGCCGAGCTCTTTCACCGCTTCTTTGCGCTCGGCGGAATCGAGATCGGCGAGGTGCCGTGGAGGCATTCCGCGCTTGGGTGCAGTGAAAACGAGGGGAAGAGAGGCAGCCATAGTTACACCATTGTCCCATTGTTTTGGGGTGCTACCCCACTGCCACCCGATTGTGGCCGGATTRCCCGTGCAACTTTGCGCAGGTTGCGTGATGATCATGTCATGTCAACCACACCAGAGGATCCGTCGAACTCCCCCGTGTACGGCCCTGCCGACGGTTTCGGTCCCGACCCGGAACTTCCGAAGGTGGGCGAGGACAAGGCAGTCGAAAAACACGATCCCGAACCGAACCCGACGCCTGAACCGGTGCCGACCGGAACCGCGGTAACCGACCGAACCAGGGCTGCGACGACGTGGGTTGGCCTGGTCATCGGCGCAATCGTGCTGATCATGCTGCTGGTGTTCATCCTGCAGAACCTCGAGAGCGTCTCCGTCAAGATCCTGGCCTGGCAAATCGACTTTCCGCTCGGAATCACGATCCTGCTCTCCGCGATCGCGGGCGCATTGATCATGGCGTTGGCAGGCGGGGTTCGCATCATTCAGATCCGGCGCGCAGCGAAGCGGCAGATGTGACTGAAATCTAGTTACGCAATTGGGTCTACCCGCGAGTAAGCAGGCATCATTGTTGTCGTGGAAATCACCCGAAAGGCCCCGATGTGACTACTCACATGGAGAGACCTGTGACCTCGCGTATTGCCCCGCAACAGGCAAGATCCTGGCTCCTCGTCCCCGCGTCCAAACCGGACACCTTCGACGCCGCMCTCGCGAGTGCGGCCGACGCCGTCATTCTCGACCTCGAGGATGCCGTCACCGCACCCAACAAACCGGCGGCCCGCCGCGATGTCGCCGCATTCCTGAGCGAACACAATCACGCCTGGGTTCGGATCAACGACGCCACGACACCGTTCTGGGAAGAGGATCTGGCCGCACTCGCGGGCCTCCCCGGACTCGAGGGTGTCATGCTCGCAAAGACCGAAAGCGGTCAGCAGGCCGACGCCACGGCCGAGCGACTTCCCGAAGGCACCAAGATTCTTGCTCTCGTCGAATCCGCGGTAGGACTCGAGGCTGCGCCCGAGATCGCACGCACTGACGGCATCTTCCGTCTCGCATTCGGCAGCGGCGACTTCCGGCGCGACACTGGGATGGACGACTCCCCCACGTCGATGTCGTACCCGCGTTCGCGGCTCACCATCGCCAGCCGCGCGGCACGCATCGCTCCGCCGATCGACGGTCCCACGCTCGGCCCCGATCTGGATCTGCTCGCCCGAGACTGTGCGATCACCTTGTCACTCGGTATGGCCGGCAAACTCTGCATGACCACCGCGCAGACTGCCCCCGTCAACGCGGGACTGAGTCCCTCCGTGGCCGACGCGATCTGGGCTCAGAATGTCATCGACGATCTCGGCGAAGACGGCTCACGCGTGCGCGATGGCAGCGACCTGCCCAAGCTCGCCAAGGCGAAGAAGATTCACAAGCTCGCCACCCTGTTCCACATCCCCACCGATCACTGATTTTTTTACTACTGAATCGGTGCAGAAAACGTCAGGCGCTCAAGTCGGAGCGCCTGACGTTCGTCTTTCGAGCCCGCTTTCACGCAAGTTCGAGTGATCGTGGTTTGGACCGAACATGGATCCGGTATCGCACCGTGAAGCCCAATCCCGTTACTTGCGAGAACGCACGCTCGGCAGTCTTCTCGGTGAACTCGATTCCGAGTACCCGCCGCAAGTCGTCTCGATTCTCGAACTCCCACCGGGCGTCGACACGCGTGAGCGAGAACCCTTGAGCCTCGAAGAATCCTTCGACCGCCGCGGGATCGTATTTGGGCAGATCCGCCCTCATCCACTCTCCGTACGGGCCGGCGCTCACATCGAGATCCACGATCAGCAGGGCTCCCCCGGGCCTCAGGATGCGCATGGCTTCACGAATTCCCGGGCCGCAGCCTTTGCCGAAAAAGTACGCCGTACGGGCATGAACGAGATCGACTGAAGCATCCACCAGACCCGTGGACTCTGCTGAACCCTGGACTACGTCGATCGACGCCGAATCGCGGGTTCGTTCCCGCGCGGCCTTCACCAGCGGTGCGTGCGGCTCCACTCCGACAACACGACGGGCAGCACGAGCGAACTCCGGTAGATGGAACCCCGCCCCACAGCCGACGTCGACGACGTCGCGTCCAGACCAGTCGACCTGGGCTCGCATCGCGGCCCAGATGGAACCGTCGACGTCCTGCGCGCGGTTCTCGATTTCGTACACGCCCGGCCAGTGCCAGATGTTCGGGCTGGGGATCGGCTTGGAACGGCCGGAGAAGAAATCACGCACGCGAAATCAGACGAGTGCGTACAGAATCAGCCAGGTGACAAATGCCGACGGCAGGAGTGAATCCAGGCGATCCATGATTCCGCCGTGGCCGGGAAGCAGGGTTCCCATGTCCTTGATGCCGAGTTCACGCTTGATCTGCGATTCGATCAGGTCTCCGACCGTCGCGACGACTACCAGGACGACACCGAGCAGGACGCCGATCATCGAGTTCGCGTCGAGGATCAACGTCACCGAAAGCAGGCTGCCGATGACGCAGAAAATGAGGGAGCCGACAAATCCTTCCCAGGACTTCTTCGGGCTCACAGCCGGCACCATCGGGTGCTTCCCGAACAGCACTCCGGCCGCGTAACCGCCGATGTCGGAGCACACGACACCGATCATCAGGACGAAGACGCGACCCGGGCCGTCGTCTTCGAGCACCATCAATGCACCGAATGACGCCAACAGCGGGATCCACGCCAGAACGAACACCGTGATGGAGGTGTCTCTCAGGAAGTTCTTCGGGGTCGCCTTGAGCCCGTGGTCGAACAACCGCCACACCATGCACACCAGGACGGTTGCGGTGAATCCGCTGAGCACCCCGACCGGTCCCCACGGCCAGCCGAGCCAGATCGTGGCTTGCCCTCCGACGAGAAGGGGAATTCGCGGCACCTCGATGTCGGCTTCACGAAGCCGCGTTGTGACCTCCCACGTCGCGATGAACATCGCGATCGCGACGACAGCGATCCATCCCGGGGGCAGGAAGATCAAAGTGCCGATGACCAAGGCTCCGAGACCAGCTCCGACGCCGATGGCGGCAGGTAGGTTCCTGCCCGCCTTCGACTTCGGCGGTTGCGCGCCCTCAGCGCCGCCCGTAGGCCCGTCCGTGACGGGACCACCGGCGGTTCCCTCTTGTGCGTGCACCCAAACTCCCTGATCTACTCCCGACGACAAACACTGCAAATGAGGAGGCTATACCTCCATCAACTCTGCTTCCTTGTGCTTGACGAGTTCCTCGACCGTGTGCACGTACTTCGCCGTGGTCTTGTCGAGTTCTTTCTCTGCGCGACCGACCTCGTCCTCGCCGGCTTCACCGTCCTTCTGGATCCGGCCGAGTTCGTCCATCGCCTTGCGGCGGATGTTGCGCAGCGTGACCTTCGAATCCTCGCCCTTGGACTTGGCCTGCTTCACCAGTTCACGACGACGCTCTTCAGTGAGCTGCGGAACCGAGATGCGGATGATGCTGCCGTCGTTGGACGGGTTCACACCGAGATCCGAGTTGCGGATCGCCGTCTCGATCGCGTTGAGCTGCGAAGCCTCGTACGGCTTGACGATGACCATGCGGGCCTCGGGGACGTTGATGCTCGCGAGCTGCGTGATCGGCGTGATCGAACCGTAGTAGTCGATCACGATGCGCGAGAACATACCGGGGTTCGCGCGTCCGGTGCGAACCGAGCCGAGATCGTCCTTGGCTACCGTGACAGCCTTTTCCATCTTCTCTTCTGCCTCGAAGAGCGCTTCATCGATCACGGCTGTTCCTCCATGTTGTTCTGCATCATTTTTTGGGTGTCACTCACGACTTGATCAGGGTGCCGATCTTCTCACCGGACACCGCGCGAGCGATGTTTCCTTCGGTGAGGAGGTTGAACACCATCATCGGCATCGAGTTGTCCATGCACAGGCTGAACGCCGTCGCGTCCGCGACCTTGAGCTCACGTTCGATGACCTCGCGGTGCGTGATCTGTTCGTACATCGTCGCGTCCGGGTCGATACGCGGGTCGGCCGAGTAGACGCCGTCGACGGCCTTGGCCATCAGCACTACCTCGGCACCGATCTCCAGCGCGCGCTGCGCAGCAGTGGTGTCGGTGGAGAAGTAGGGCATACCCATCCCGGCACCGAAGATGACTACGCGCCCCTTCTCGAGGTGCCTAYGTGCGCGAAGCGGAAGGTACGGCTCGGCGACCTGTCCCATGGTGATTGCCGTCTGCACTCGAGAATCGACGCCGGCCTTCTCCAGGAAATCCTGCAGAGCGAGGCAGTTCATGACGGTGCCGAGCATGCCCATGTAGTCGGAGCGCGCGCGATCGAGGCCACGCTGCTGCAGTTCCGCTCCGCGGAAGAAGTTTCCGCCGCCGATGACCACTGCAACCTGTACGCCCGATCGAACGACCTCTGCGATCTGCTCAGCCACCTTGGTGACCACGTCGGGATCGAGACCGACTTTGCCGCCTCCGAACATTTCGCCGCCGAGTTTGAGCAGGACCCGCTTGAATCCTGGACGTTCGTTGGCTGGTTCGGACATTGTTCTCCTCAGTTCGATACAAGACCTTGTAGGTCCTTCATTCTTCTTCTGCCGCCGAATCGGACACCGCGACATAGGAAAGCCCCCGGGACTCGTCCCGAAGCACTCTTATCCTGCCTCATCGGAGGCCCCAGGTACACGTAGACCCCGCCGGTAGAGCAAATGCTCTTCAGGCGGGGTCCATGTGTACGGGCTCCGAATTAAGCGGAGGCGCCGACCTCGAAACGCACGAAGCGCTTGATGGTCACGCCTGCCTCGTCGAGGATCGCCTTGACGGTCTTCTTGGAGTCCGTGACCGAAGACTGCTCGGTCAGAACGACGTCCTTGAAGAAACCGTTGACGCGGCCTTCGATGATCTTCGGCAGAGCCTGCTCGGGCTTGCCTTCTGCGCGGGCGGTCTCCTCGGCGATGTGACGCTCGGAAGCGACGATTTCAGCGGGAACCTCGTCACGCGTGACGTACTTTGCCTTGAGTGCTGCGACCTGCATTGCAGCGCCGCGAGCGGCCTCAGCAGCAGCATCGCCTTCGCCGGTGTACTCGATGAGAACGCCGACAGCGGGCGGCAAGTCGGAGCTGCGCTTGTGCAGGTAAACGGCAACGGGGCCGTCGAAGGAAGCGACGCGGCTCAGTTCGAGCTTCTCGCCGATCTTCGCGGACTGCTCCGCAATGACGGTGTCGATGGTCTTGCCGTCGAGCTCGAGCGCCTTGAGAGCGTCGAGGTCCGCAGGCTTGCCAGCAGCAGCGACGGTCACGATCTCGTCGGCCAGCTTGATGAACTCGTCGTTCTTGGCGACGAAGTCGGTCTCGCAGTTGATCTCGATCATGACGCCGTCCTTGGCGACGACGAGACCCTCAGCGGTGGTGCGCTCTGCGCGCTTTCCGACATCCTTCGCGCCCTTGATGCGCAGCTGCTCGACGGCCTTGTCGAAATCGCCGTCTGCATCTGCGAGTGCGTTCTTACATGCCATCATTCCGGAGCCGGTGAGCTCACGGAGCCGCTTGACGTCAGCGGCGGTGTAGTTCGCCATGATTAGCGAGCCTCCTCATGTGTCTGTTTCGGACCTAGGACTAACGGTGAAGCACGGCCTAGCGGTGAAGCACGGCCTGACGGTGGTGCTCGGGCCTAACGGTGAAACGGCCCTGACCAAAAGAACTCTTGGTCAGGGCCGGTTTCAACGAATCAGGCCTCGGTGGCCGGTGCCTCTGCGGCGGGGGCTGCCTCAGCCTCTGCAGCCGGAGCTGCCTCAGCCTCTGCAGCCGGAGCTGCCTGCGAGAGCAGTTCCTGCTCCCACTCGGCGAGGGGCTCGCCTGCGCCGGCTTCGGGCTTCGCGTCCTTGTCGGCGCTCAGTCCTGCACGTGCCTGCACACCTTCGGCAACCGCGGAAGCGACAACCTTGGTCAGCAGTGCTGCGGAACGGATGGCGTCGTCGTTGCCCGGGATCGGGTAGTCGACGAGGTCGGGGTCGCAGTTGGTGTCCAGGATCGCGATGACCGGGATGTTCAGCTTGCGAGCCTCGGCAACTGCCAGGTGCTCCTTGTTGGTGTCGACGATCCACACCGCGGAAGGAACCTTGGCCATGTCGCGGATACCACCGAGGGTGCGATCCAGCTTGGTCATCTCACGCGTGAGCATGAGGATTTCCTTCTTGGTGCGACCTTCGAATCCACCGGTCTGCTCCATTGCCTCGAGCTCCTTGAGGCGAAGCAGACGCTTGTGAACGGTGGTGAAGTTGGTGAGCATGCCGCCGAGCCAACGCTGGTTGACGTAGGGCATTCCGACGCGAGTCGCTTCGGAAGCGATGGACTCCTGCGCCTGCTTCTTGGTGCCGACGAAGAGGACGGTGCCGCCGTGGGCAACGGTCTCCTTGACGAACTCGTACGCCTTGTCGATGTACGTCAGCGTCTGCTGGAGGTCGATGATGTAGATGCCGTTGCGGTCGGTCAAGATGAATCGCTTCATCTTCGGGTTCCAGCGACGGGTCTGATGTCCGAAGTGGGTTCCACTATCGAGCATCTGCTTCATGGTTACGACAGCCATGGCTGTGTACCTCAAACTTTCAATCCGGTTGATGCAGGCGATCGGGTGATCCCTGCCCTGGCACCCGCACGGCCGTCGGACCTGTTTCGTGAGAACCAGGACCAGCCGAGGCCGGAAAACGTGCGCGGGCGCGCGAAGTCGGACTGTGCGAGCACAGACCGCTCGACAAGTGTACGTCCTCGTCCGCCGATGCCATAACCACCCCGGAAGCAACAGACCGAACCGGCGGTTGTGGATCGGCGATCATCTTGTGGATTACCCGTCTGATCTGCATTGAAGCGCGTGCGACTCCACGCAAGATCAAGGAATGACGATGTTTCGCGGAGCTCGACGAGGAGTGGTCGTTGCCGTGATCTCCTGCTGTGTCGCCGTAGGCACGGCGTCGGCAGACACGCGTTTCGACTGGCCGCTCGCTCCCCGGCCGCACGTGGAACGCGCTTTCGACAAACCGGCCAAGAATTGGCTGCCGGGTCATCGCGGGGTCGATCTCGGCGGCAGTGCCGGCCAATCCGTCCTCGCGGCCGGCGACGGCATTGTGGTGTTCGCGGGAGTGGTCGCCGGAAAGCCGACGGTGTCGATAGATCACTCCGGCGGCCTACGCACGACCTACGAACCCGTCGTAGCAGTCGTTCGCGCAGGTGAACGCGTCGCCGCCAGGTCCGTGATCGGAACCCTCGAAACCGGGCACGAAGGGTGTGCTGTCGAAGCATGTCTGCACTGGGGCTTGCGCCGTGGACGCGAGTATCTCGATCCACTCGGACTCGTTCGGACGCAACCGCTCAGGCTCAAGCCATTGAAAGGAGGCTGATCGGTCGCAGAAATCGGTCGCAGAATCAGTGCCACTCGGAAACGGCGTGCCGACCCACAGCGTCCGCGAAGTCGTCGGCCACCATCGCTGCCAGTTCCATGAACGCTCGTCTGGTGGCCGGTCGCATCAACTCGAGGTCCATCACCGACCCCTCCGCGAGATGCTCGTCGAAAGGAATGACCTCGACGGCGCGGCATCGACGCATGAAATAGTCCACCAAAGCGTCCATGTCGATCACGCTCGACCCTGGTCGGGCGGCGCTGATGACGACGACGGTCCGTTCGACCAGATGGCCGTATCCGTGCAACTGAAGCCAATCGAGCGTTGCCGCTGCGCTGCGCGCTCCGTCGATTGCCGGCGAACTGACGAGAACCAACGAATTGGCAAGATCGAGAACGCCGTTCATCGCCGAGTGCATGATCCCGGTACCGCAATCGGTGAGGATGATGTTGTAGTAGACCTGCAAGATGTCGATGACCTGGCGATAGTCCGCCTCGCTGAATGCCTCCGAAATCGCCGGATCCTGCTCACTCGCCAGGACCTCGAGACGACTCGACGACTGGGATGTGTGCACTCGAACGTCCGAATAGCTTTTTATGTCCGGTCTAGCAGCAATCAGATCGCGCACCGTCGAATTGGTCTGCAGCGGAACACGTTGCGCCAAAGTTCCGAAATCGGGATTGGCGTCAACCGCCACGACGCAGTCACCACGAAGCGAAGCAAATGTCGCACCGAGTCCGACCGTGACCGTCGTCTTGCCCACGCCCCCTTTGAGCGAGAGCAAAGCGACTCGATAGTCGTTACGGATCGGCTGCTCGATTCGGGCGGCCAGTGCACGGTTGYGCTGTTCGTTGGTCGAATCCCCCAGATTGACCACACCTCCGGTCGCACGATGCAATCCCCTACGCCATCCGCCACGCGGCGTCCGTTTAGGGCGTTTCAGTAAAGCTTCGGCAACCAGATCCTGGTTTGTCACCTGCTGTTGGCTCGACGGTGGCGGTGGCGTGGTCCAGACCTCTTGCAGTCGTGCCACAGGCTCCGGCGTCGGCGCCGGCTCGGGAGCCGGTTGTGGCGCTTCGGACAGCCAGGCCGGTTGGCCGCTGTTCGGCAGGTGCTTCACATCTTGGCGGTTCACGAATCCCCCGGATTTCGCATGTCATCGAGTGTCTCGACACGACGATCGAACTTGCCGATTGTTCACTCTTCTGAGCTGCGACGCTACCAAATACCGGCCGAGAACTCGCGTCGCTTCACAATCTAGGCGCGTGGATGGGCCTGATCGTGGACGGATCGAAGGCGTTCGACCGACACGTGCGTGTACAGCTGAGTGGTCGCCAAACTCGCATGCCCGAGGAGTTCTTGGACCACACGAAGGTCTGCACCACCCTCCAGCAAATGCGTCGCAGCCGAGTGCCGAAGCCCGTGCGGACCCATGTCGGGAGCCCCTGGAATTGCAGCCATGGTTTCGTGGACCACCGAACGCGCCTGACGCTGATCGAGCCGGCCGCCTCGAACTCCGAGGAGCAATGCTCGCCCGGACCTATCCGAACTCAGCGCGGGTCGCCCGTGCTCCAGCCACCCGTTCAGTGCCGATTCTGCAGGCAGGCCGTATGGCACCGATCGCTCCTTGTTCCCCTTGCCGAGGACACGAAGCAAACGTCGATCAGCATCGACGGACTCGACGTCCAGTCCACACAACTCGCCGACGCGAATTCCGGTGGAGTACAACAATTCCACGATGAGTCGGTCTCGCAGGGCGAGCGGCTCTTGTTGCTGCGCACCGCTTTCCGCTGCATCCATTGCGTCGAGGGCCTGGCTCTGACGCAGCACCGTCGGCAGCGTGCGACGAGCAGGTGGAGCCGCCAGACGTGTGCCCGGGTCGACGGAAATACGTCCGGTCTGCGCGAGCCACGCAGTGAAACCACGCGCCGAAGAAGCCCGTCGAGCTACCGTCGTACGGGCTGTTCCTACGGCATTCTGGGCGGCCAACCACGAACGCATGACACCTAGGTCGAGGCGGTCGAGATCTGCATTCTCCGAACCCGCGGAGAAATGGGTCAGCAATGCCCGCGCGTCACCGACGTAGGCGCGGATCGTGTGTTCCGACCGGCCTCGGCTCAGTCGGAGTTGCTCGGCATACGCATCGAGGTGAACGCTCAAGCTCGCCGGCAATGCGTCAGTCATGAACACACGCTCGCTCGCCGCGATTGAAACTGCAAGCTCCCTCGCCGATAGGGTTGATCGGTGAATCGAGCAATTCCTCTGAAGATGTTGTGTGTACTGGCACTGATTTCCGCAATCGCTCCACTGTCCATCGACATGTACCTGCCCGGCCTACCTTTGATGGCGGATGCACTCGACACTACTGCGGCCAGCGTTCAACTCACGCTGACCACCTTCATGGCAGGCCTCGGAATCGGCCAGCTGATCATCGGTCCCATCTCCGACGGACTTGGCAGGCGACGAATACTGCTGGCCGCGACAATCGTCACGGCACTGAGCGGCGCGGCATGCGCGGTGGCGCCGAACATCGAGTTTCTCATCGGTGCACGACTCGTCCAGGGCTTGAGTGGAGGCGCTGCCATCGTTCTCGCCCGCGCTTGTATTGCCGACCGAGCGCGTGGCGACGACGCAGCGAAGCTCTTCAGCATCATGATGATCATCGGCGGTATCGCTCCCGTGGTCGCGCCACTGATCGGCGGCGCACTTCTCGGCCCCGTCGGATGGCGCGGGATCTTCTGGGTCCTGGCTGTCGCGGGCGCTGTGATGGTGGCTGGTGTCGTTTTGCTCGTTCCCGAGACACTTCCACCCGAGCGACGCCATGGCGGTGGTTTGAAGGCCCTGATCTCGAATCTGCAGTACGTGGTCCGGAACCGGCACTACCTCGGATATGCGCTCGCATTCGTCTTCGGATTCGGCGCCTTGTTCGCGTACATCTCCGCGTCACCGTTCGTCGTTCAGAATGTTCTCGGGCTGAGTCCGTCACAATTCTCGATCGTGTTCGCAGTGAACGCCACCGGAATGGTCACGGCAGCGATGATCACCACTCGCCTGCTCGGTCTCGTCGGAGCTCGCACGCTGCTGCGTTTCGGGGTTTGCCTGCTCCTCATTGGTGGCGCCGTATTGTTCTGTACCAGCGTGGTTTTCAGTTCCACGAATACATGGCTGATCTTGGTCCCGCTGTTCGTGGCGATTTCGAGCATCGGGTTCATCATGGGCAATGCAACCGCTCTCGCCCAAGGAGAGGTCACCAACGCGGCCGGAACTGGTTCAGCCCTGATGGGAGCGGGCCAGTTCGGCTTGGCAGCGCTGGTTTCGCCGTTGGTGGGAATTGCGGGAGAAGACACTGCCGTGCCGATGGCAATCGCAATTCCCACCTTCGGAGTTCTCGCGGCCGTTGCGCTCGTGTTGCTGACTCGCGGCAAGGCCGCCGCGAGTTAGTTTTCGGCCGCGGCGAGTTCGGACTTCCAGACCCGGAAGCCTTCTTCGGTGCGACCACGACGCCAATAGCCGGAAATAGAAGCAGCCGCCGCCGGGACATTTCGTTCCTTGCGAATGTACGGCCGGAGGTTGTGCATGACGGCTTGTGCTTCACCGTGAATGAACACGTGCGGTTCGCCCGGCAACCATTCGAGTGCCTTGACCGCGGCGACAACCGGAGCGTTGTCGCCAGCTAATTCTTCGCCGACAGCATCGGACGATGCTCCGCGATGCAGCCAGGTCACGGCAATACCTTCTGGGGCATCGAGCGCGATTTCGTCTTCCGGCCCCCCGACTTCGACGACGGCGTAGCCGACCGCATCCGGCGCCAATCTCGCTATCGAAGCAGTAATAGCAGGTATTGCGGTCTCGTCTCCGACGAAGAGATACCAATCAGCGGATGGTGACGGCGAAAACGCGCCACCCGGTCCACGCAGGGTAATCTCAGCGCCCGGCTGAACGGACGCGGCCCACGGACCTGCGACTCCCATGTCGCCGTGGACGACAAAATCGATTGCAATCTCTTTGGCATCAAGATCGTACGAACGAATCGTGTAGGTGCGCAGTATCGGCTGATCAGGAGTGCCGAATTCGATCTTTACATAGGAATCGCTGTATTCGCTGGGAGTGAAGGACTCGAAGCCCGGTCCCCCGAGAAACACTCGCACCATATGGGGAGTCAATTGTTCGGTCCGCAGAACCGTCAATGCAGTTGTCGGCTTGGCCACAGAAAGATCCTTCCAAAAGTTAGTGTTACCTAACTAAGGTACACGACAATTGCAGCGCATGGACAAAATGCCTCCCCCGGCACATCCGCCCCGCGCGCGACAGACCACGGTGCGCAACGAAATAAACCGACCACTCTGCCGGGTAAATTCGTCGGTGGCAGCCAAATTTCCGAATCAGGACTCGTGCATGATCAGGCAGCACATCGCTATCGGAGAAATTCAGCAAAGCAATAGTAAAATACGCCTCTGGCCCCCGGCGAGGTTCGCCAGGGGCCAGAGGAGATATTAATTCAACCTAGTGTGCAGCGTCGAAAGCGTCGATGATTTCCGCTTTGATACGCCCGCGCGGAGCAACTTCGTAACCGTTCTTACCCGCCCAATCACGAATGGCCTGGAGCGTCTCCTTGGAGCGGCCAGAACCCGACGTGGCCTGCGGAGATGCAGCCTGCGCCTTCTTGCCACGCTTCCCGCTCACCTTCGCCGCCGCCTCGACGAACGGCTTCACCGCAGCGTCGAACTTCTCTGCATTGGTGGCGCGCAGATCGATCACGTAATCCGTTCCCTGGTAAGAGAACTCAATTCGATCACCGAATCCATCGTCAATCGGCTTGCCGTCAAGGTCGTCGATGAGTTGCCGAATCAGCTTCTCAGCCATTGCACTCCTCTTTCAATGATCGATTCAATTCTCCTTCACAATACACAGATAGAGCGTTGATGAACAAAAGAAGTCCGGAAACCTGTGCCATTTCCGAACAGACTCAATGGTCCGAATTAGCAGCGGGTTAACGACGCACCAATCAATACCCGCACTCAGGGGATCCAGACTAATCAGACTTCAAAGCACATTGACCTGAGACTTTCCTGAGGCCCGTTAAATTCACGGCCAGGTCTGCAAAGCTGGGTCGAGAATAACGCTGCACACAGGCCGATCGAGTTCACGAAAAGCAGTCCTGACGTGCAATTACCAGCATCGCGAGGGTATTCGAGTTTCGTTCTCGCCGAAACGGTTAGTGGGCATCGCCACCCGCCCACCGGACGAGCACAATCAAGTTCACGCGCTACCGTGTCCGAAACCATCCACTCGAATCCGAACTCGCAAACCCCTCGAGTTCGAGCAGAGGAAGAGTTGCACGAACCTGCGTTATGAGCAATCCCGATTCCTCGGACAGCTCACGCGTACTACGTGAACCTGTTCCCGGCAATGCTTCGTATACCAACCGAGAATTGCCCCGCAATGCGTCGATGTCACGTGTAGCGGCTGCATCCTCCGCGGAATCCCCGACACCAAATGGACCTGACGCTTCGACTACATCCACGGCATTGGAAACGAGTTGCGCTTCACCTTCGCGGATCATCCGGTGACATCCGGTCGACGATGCCGAAGTAACCGGCCCGGGCACCGCCATTACCGGGCGGCCCAATTTCCGGGCCCAATTGGCGGTATTGCGTGCACCACTGCGCCAACCCGCCTCGACCACCACTACTCCGTCCGACAACGCAGCTACCAGTCGATTCCTTGCCAGAAACCGGAACTTTGCAGGTGTTGTGCCCGGTGGATACTCACTTATCACTGCACCCGAACTCGCTATCTGTTTGAGTAGTCGCGCATGCCCTGACGGATACGCTCGATCGACCCCACAGGCCAAGACAGCCAGTGTGTTTCCACCTACGCCCAATGCAGCGCGGTGCGCGGCCCCGTCGATACCGAAGGCCGCCCCGGAAATCACGGTCCATCCGTCGACAGCGAGGTCACCGGCAATCTCTGCCGTCACGTGTTCGCCGTACGCAGTAGATGCTCGCGTGCCGACAATCCCAACCGATCTCTCGGTCAGATCAACCAAATCCCCGGACCCCAACACCCACAGCACAAATGGCGCCGTCTCACCCCCGGAGGCATCGAGTCCGTCGAAGGAAAGCATTCGCCACGCCGGCCAATCGGCGCAGTTCGGTGTTACAAGTCTGCCACCCATCGCCTCCATCAGGTCGAGGTCTCGTTGGGCTGTGTCGATGTGAGCGCGGGCTCGCGTCTTCTCCTCGATCGCGGGTGGCAGATCGCCGTTGCGGACCGCCCTCGCAGTTTCTTCGACCCCGAGCTCGTCGATCAACATGGACATATACGCGCTTGGGCCCTGCACGACGCGGGACAGATATGCCCAAGCGAGTAGTCGCGGATCGTGTGCAGTCATTGGAATCCCCTGTCTCGGAAGTCGAGTGCGGTGACAACTTGGTCTGGTCCGGGCATCGCCTCACCTGCCAGATCGGCGACACTCCAGGCAACCCGCAACGCTCGGTCCGCACCACGAGCAGTGATCACACCTTTGCGCAGCGCCCGTTCCACCGGCGCCAGCGCCGCACGCGAGAGTCTGAACTTCTGTCTCAACGCCGGCCCTGGTACTTCCGCGTTGGTCCGCCACCCGTACTCACTCCACCGCTGGGCTGCAGTGTCTCGAGCCGCCGCCACGCGCGCACGGACATCGCCGGTACTTTCCCCTACTTCGTCGATCAGCGCTCCGGTTGCAACGGCCTGCATCCGAACCCTGATGTCGACTCGGTCCAAGAGTGGACCGGACAATTTCCCCAGGTAACGGCGACGCGCCGCGGGTGCGCAGACGCAGTCCGCGTCTCGCGGCGGCGCGCATGGGCAGGGATTGGCGGCCAGGATCAGCTGGAACCGCGCCGGGTACCGCGCAACTCCGTCCCGCCGGGCGATTCGCACTTCCCCGTCTTCGAGTGGCGTGCGTAGCGCTTCGAGCACCTTCACCCCGATCTCGGCACATTCGTCGAGTGTTGTAAACCACCCCACATCGTGAGATAATGAGGGTAGGTAACGATCAATGCAAGACCAACGAAACACACTGCAACACAACACATCAGCTGCAATCTATTGCCGCATCAGTCGAGACAAGACTGGAGCCGGCCTCGGAGTCGAACGGCAAGAGGGAGATTGCCGCGAACTGGCACAGCGCCTCGGCGTCACGGTATCTCACGTACTCGTAGACAACGATCTGAGCGCGTACTCAGGCAAGCCCCGTCCGTCGTACCTCAGCCTCCTCGAACTCATGAGAAACGGTCAGATCGGCATGGTGATTGCGTGGCACTCGGATCGCCTACACCGATCGATGGTCGAGCTTGAGGAGTACGTGACAGCGTCAGAAGTTGGTGGCGTCACAACCCACACGGCGAAGGCAGGACCATTGGATCTCTCCACCCCTTCAGGTCGGCTCGTAGCCCGCCAACTCGGTTCGGTCGCGAGGTACGAAGTCGAGCACATGATCGAACGACAACGATCAGCCAAACTGCAGGCTGCCAAGTCAGGTAAGTATCTGGGAGGCCAGCGACCCTACGGGTTCGAACCTCAGCGAACTGCCATCAGAGAATCCGAAGCAGCCGTTATCCGTGAGCTTGCGCACAGATTCACCAACGGTGCTTCCTACTGGTCGCTCGCAATCGACCTCAATCAGCGCGGGATACTGACACAACATGGCAAAGACTGGAATGCCCTAAAGATCCGGAACCTTCTGATCCGCCCGATCAACGCTGGCATCGTGGATCACAAGGGTGTCGAGTATGTGGCCGAGTCAGCAGCGATCCTCACCAAGGACGAATGGGATGACCTTCAGGCTGCCATCTCACTTAGCAAGCGGACGTCAGTTCATCCTGGCCGCACTCGTAAGCATGTGCTGCAGGGCTACTTGTTCTGCGGTCTGTGTGGAAAGAAGTTGTTCCACAAGTCAAAGCAGCAACGCGACGGAAGCTACAAGACCACCGCAGCCTGTGGAAAAACCGACTCGCAAACGGGCAGACCGAACGGTTGCGGGAAGGTAAGTCGAATGGTCGAGCCGATCATCGATCTGTTGTCTGACTGCATCATGGCACGTCTGGAGTCACCAGAGCTTGCTGCTTCGCTTGCGACTTATGAGAGTGACACAACAACTCTCCGGGAACTTCATGTGCGTCAGCGGGCCTTGGAAGGCCGAAGTGTCGAGATAACCAACGACTACTACGTCAGCGGGCTACTCAACCGTGACGAGTTCGAGCGAATGAAGTCGTCTGTCGACCTCGAGCTTCGTGCGGTTGAAAAGTCGATACAACAGCAGACATCAAGTCGAGTCACGACTGAAGCCGCAATCGAGTTTCGAAGCAAGTGGGTGAACTCTGGAATCCATTGGCAGCGAGATCTATTGAGCACGCTCGGAGTTGAGATAGTCGTCCACCCACGACCCACTCACGAGGGATACACCTACCCAAAGTACAAGGACAAGTGGCGATTTGATCCAGAACTGATCGAAATCAAGTGGAAGGCTTGATGACGTACGCTGCACCTACCAAAGCCGCTTCCGCAAACGGTGACAACTGCACGCGTGGTGTTACGAAATGAGCGGGTACACGCTCAAGCTCAGACCTTATCGGGCCTTTCATCTCTTCCCATGCACTGACTGCAATGCCACCAGACAGCACAACGGTTTTCGGCTGAAAGGTACTGCAAAGTTGAACGATGTACGACCCCAGTCTAAATCCGAACCGCTGCCTGCCCGCACTGGTTCCATACTTCTTTTCAAGATCAGCAAGTCCCTGTGAGCCGAGCGCCCACCAAACCGAGGGATCGGCTGCACTGGTGTTCTTCAGCTGTACGTCACCAATGTCCCAGTTTTCACCTGAACACGGGCGAATTACTCTGCCGCCAGGATCAAGTAGACCCATACCGACAGATGTACCGAGAGACAGCGAAACCGCCCCCAGTTCAACACCGCTCATCTGGTTGATCGCCTGAGCGTGCGCCTCACCATCGTTCATTACTGCCACTGGGCAACCGAGAATCTCAGACAGCCTCGACTTGAACTTTCCTTCGCTCCAAGGCGCGCTTCGACTTAATCGCACGTATCCGCTTTTGCTATCGACAAAACCTGCAAGGGAGATCGCGACGGCGGACGGCGACTGCGTGCAATCGCGAATCGCATGAACCAGGTCGTCAATAGATTTGACGCTCTGCCTAGTTGGCGCTGAGATGTTTCCACGTTCAAGGACTGCGAGACGAACCCCTGAACCCCCAACGTCTACAACTACCGATGTCATTTGGCCTCCTGGTGCGAATTATCTTGGACCGTACCAGCTTCGAGCGCGTCAATCCGTGATAGAGCTCGTACGAGTTGCTGCTCAAGGTAACTCACGCGCGTAGCAAGGCCTTCGAGTGTTGGGTTGCCCTGGTCAACGGTCATCCCCTCAGCGCGCATTTTCAGGACGACATCGATCTGCTTTGCGAGAAGTTCACATCCCTTGTTGATGTAACGGGAGTACGTGCGCTCAGAAATGCCCATAAGCTTCGCATACTCTGCCTGCCGGACCGTCAGGTGTGCATCTAGCTCGGCACCGAAGGTTCCCGGCATAGCAAGGGCATTTGCGATTGCGTCTATGTACGGGTTGCCAGGAGGTACCAAGTCAATCGCTTGCTGTATCAGTTCGACAATCTCATCGTAGGATCTACCAGCAAATTGCCCGGAATCTGATCTGCGATCAGGATTGGCCTTCCTGAAAGCTAAGCCCGGTCCTGCGCACATTGCCCTTAGCGCGACCATCTTTTCTGTATACACATCCGACATCTGCCCATGTTACCAGCCAGCATATGACAAACGCTGTCTCGGTCAACACAAGCCATCTCTTGTCTTGGACATAATCTGTCATGTACTGTCCGGTGCATGGCAGAAAAGAAGAAGCGCCCGACCAGTGCGCTCGATCAGCTGGCCTATGAAATCGGGTTCAACGAGGCGATTCGGCAACCGAGTCGCGAAATCATTGGACGACGCGTTCAACACACCGACGAGTTCGGGCGGACGTGGATCGAAGAAGAAGTCACTATTCGCGAGTACTGAGCTAGAAGGAGAAATCATGGACTCCATCATTGGCGCAATCGAAATCATCATCGCGCTTGCGGCCCTCACATCGTTTTTCTGGATTCCTGCGCTCTACCTGTTCCTCACACGCAAGAAGCGCGCCAAGCGCGCATATGACAAGCGACTCAAAGACCTCGCGGTCGAATGGAAGCTCGGACAGATGGACGCCGAGATGCTTCTCGAAGCACGAAAGCGTTACGGCTTATGATCAAACGCCTTCCCTCCGTTGCTTGGTCGG
Source organism: Rhodococcus sp. P4_F3_2 (assembly GCF_056401335.1). Classification (NCBI taxonomy): domain Bacteria; kingdom Bacillati; phylum Actinomycetota; class Actinomycetes; order Mycobacteriales; family Nocardiaceae; genus Rhodococcus; species Rhodococcus sp. P4_F3_2. Next base: position 36,072 of record NZ_JBFUJN010000027.1, on the reverse strand, counting down.
TGCTCGTCATCGCGATCGCTCTTTCGATCGCGGTGCCGGTCATCCAAGCAGCAGCTCCCCTGATCATCACCGTGGTCATCGTGGTTGCCGTCTCGGTCATCGCATGGCGAGCCGCAAAGTTCTACCTGCGTCTCTAGCCGTCACTTTCGTCAAGTGACGAATTATCAAGAGTGTGTCAAGCTGGGAGTAGACAATGATCGAACGTCTACTCCCAGTCTTGCACCCACCAGATCCCCTTGAGAGGGGCGATTCCTGATGGGCTTCTTCTCGAAACATCAACACGCGTACGACACTTCGCGTGACTCGTTCATCCTCACCTTCCAGCCTGAGCTTCCAGAAGAACGTGTCACTGCGTTTCTCCGCTCGATCKGCACTTCACTTCTCCCCGGCTCTCACGCCTTCGATGGCACACCGACCAWCGTCTTCGAGGTTGTCGTCTCCCCCAGCGGGATTCAGCACATCATCCGTTTTCCGAAGGGGAAAGGGCAGTACCTCATGAAGATGCTGCGAACTTCGGTAGACGGCATCGGATACCAGGAGTACGACGACAAGGTTGCTTACAAGTACGACTACGGCGTCTCGATCAAGATGCACAACGGGGCAAGAACTCTAGCCTTGGCGAGCGAATCTGATTACAGCGCTCGGCTTCTCGGCTCGATGCAAGACGCCGTCGAAGACGGCGATGAACTGATACTGCAGTGGGTGATCCGCCACTCCAACGCGAAACGAATCGCTCACGGGGCAGAGAACGTCTCAAGTGCCAACACCACCATCTGGCAGGCCTTGATGGGTAAGACCATTGCGAGTCCTGAAGAGATCGGTGATCGTCGGGCTAAACAGTCCGATCAAATGTTCCTCGCAACGGGACGAATCGCCGCGAAGGCCGCCAACCAGCAGCGAGCAGCTCGTCTCGTGAACGATGTTGTGACTGCGCTGACCAGCSAATCGGGTGCAGCTTACTTCAAGACGAAACCCGTCGATCCGGTGAAGCTGTCGGATCAAATTGAGTTTGCCCGCACACCGTTGATCATGACTGCTGAACTTTCGACCAAGGAGCTGAGCGGAGTCATCGCCTGGCCCATGGGTTCTCGTGTGCCTGACATTCCAGGGTTGGTCAGAGGGACAACACAGCACCGCCCACCGACAAACGGGGTTCCTCGAAGTGGGCTGGTACTTGGTCGCAGCACGATGCCCGGAGTAGAACGCCCGATCGCACTGGATTGGGAGAAAGCGCTCACTCACCTATACATCGGTGGGGCAACTGAAGTCGGTAAGACAACGCTTGCTGAACGACTTTTGCGGCAGACGATCGACAAGGGCTATGGGGCTTTCGTGTTCGAGTACGAGGGCAACCTGCTCAACAAAGGGCTCAACCAGGTTCCCGCACACCGACTCGATGATGTGATCGTTATCGACTTCACTCGAAACCAGTTCCCGGTGGGGTTGAACATCATCAAGCTCGGTTCGCCGAGTCTAGTTGCAGGACAGCTCACTACCCTGCTCGAAGCGATCTACCCCGACAACAAGAGCGTCTACACACGAAAGTTGATCAGCCACATCATTCCCGCACTCGAAGTCGTCCCCAACGCGACCCTCGCAGACGTCTTGGTTATGGCGAACCCGCGCAACCCCGTTGAACTCGCGTGGGCACGCGATGTGGCCGGCAAGCAGAAAGATCGCCCGATCAAGCAGTTCCTCACCGACTGGCTCGGCAAGAGCAAGGAAACACGAGAGAAGGACAGTCAGGCACTTGAGAACCGACTCTGGGAAATCTTGACGCCTGCAGAGTCCCGATACTTGGTGACTCAAGAAACATCGTCGTTCGATCCGTTCGACGTGATCAACAACAACCGTCTGCTGTTCGTGAACTTCGCAGGAGTATCGGAACAGGTCGCATCGTTGATCGGCAGCTTCATTGTCTCTGCGCTGTGGCGAGCCGCAAGTGCATCAGCCCCCGAGAAGCCCAATCTGATGTTCATCGATGAGTTCCAGTACTTCAGCAGACTGAACTCGGACTTCGAGGACATGCTTGCCACCGCCCGTCGTAAGAAGCTCGGACTAGTCCTAGCAACTCAGTACGTTGAACGCCTCCCGACCTCAACTCAAGACGCGATTGCAGCGAATGCCCGTTCAAAGATCATCTTCCAGTCCAGCCCGAAGAGCGCGCAGATACATCAACGTGACTTTGCAGATCGAACCATCACTGCAGAACAGATCGTCAACCTGAAAGCGTTCGACGCCCTTGCCCGAATCAACACCAAAGAGGGCACGAGTAGGCCGTTCACGATGCACACCTATCCCGAAGCGATCGGCTACGGGCACGGCCAACGCGCCTTCCAAATCTCGGAGCAGAAGTACGGAAGGAGTATGGAGTCAATCGATGCTGCGGAAGTTCAGCGTCGTAGACCCACTACGCCAACGCAGCAGTCGCACAAACCTATCGGCACTTCAACATACGACGTGCCCGACGATCAGAACCGGGAGATCAAAGATGACGCTGCAAGCTGAAGCAGTCACCACGATTGAGAAGCTGGTCGAAGATGCGCACGAGATGGCAAGTGCTGTAGACGACTTACGCGAAGAGAATCCAGCACTCGCGACGATCATGCTTGTCAGCCTGAATGCCTATTTGGAGCACATTCAGTTCCGCATCAACCAGGCCGTCCAGCATTCACCTTGACGACCCGTCAGGAGTGATGTCGATCGAATCGAACACGGTTCCCTAACAGCCACTTTGACCTTCGATGATGGGATCAACACGATGGATGACAGCACCAGGATCAACGACCTACAGGCAATGGTCGAAGCAGCGGAACGACTTGAAATGCACGCCGAGTCCGTCATGATCGAGTGCCGAGAAATCGCACACGAAGCGCGCCGCATGATGGGAGATGAGATTGATCCGAACAACTATCTCGACTCTCCAACTCGCGCACGCATCCAGGCAATCACTGGCGAAGTCGATTCACTGGCGAACCATGACTTCATCCGAATCCGAGATACCTTGAGAGACTTCACGCACATCAGGTAACGCCCCATCACGTCGATCTACGACCGAACCCCAGCAACGAAACCGTCTGCTGGGTTTCGGTCTTTCTGGCTACGCCTGCGTGAGATCAGAAGGCCGCTTACCAAGATGTTTCGCCCACGCTCGCTTACCTTCGCGCACTTCCTGGTACTTGATCGGCTGGCCCGGTGTGAGCGGGTCGCGTCCATCCTTACGTACCCAGTCAAGTGGAACCCAGGCGTTACCGTTCCGTCGGGCGATCAATGCCGGAGCTGGTGCATACCAGTTGCGCTGCAGGGCAAATGACTCAAGCTCGGACAACGAGTCAGACTCTTTCGCAGGATCGAGATCGGTGATCATGAAGTATCGACTCGACTTCCAGACTCCGTATGTTGGCATCCTCACACCTTACTGAGTGCCCACGACAATCACGTTCACTCCAGCACTCCCCTACTCGTCTCGTTGGAATGCGTTCTTCAGGGGTGACAAACCCCAGCAGCACTCCCCTACCCCGCCGATCCTCCACGGATTAACAGGGGTGAGCAGACAAAAAGACTCCCCCAACCAGATTTCAGCCAGGGGAGTCTGATGCCACCACATATAGCGGCGGAGAAGTGGTGCAGAGACGCTAGTGCGCTGCGTCGAAGGCGTCGATCACTTCAGCCTTGATACGCCCACGGGGTGCAACCTCGAAGCCATTCTTCACAGCCCAGTCACGAATCGCCTGAAGCTGTTCCTTTGAACGACCGGAACCACTTGCGGCATTGGGTGTTCCACTTCCCTTGCGGGTCTTGCGGGCCACGCCAATCTTCTGCGCAGCTTCGATGTAAGGCTTGAGCGCCTTCTCTAGCTTGTCCACATTCGAGTCACGCAAGTCGATCGTGTAATCGGTTCCCTGGTAAGAGAACTCGACCTTCTGACCGAATCCCTCGTCAATGTCATTTCCGTCCAGATCATCGATCAGTTGCTTGATGATGCGTTCAGCCACTTGGCTCTCCTTGGATTTGAACAACTAATTTACTCAGTGGAATTTAGCGTATCAGAGCTTGCAGGAGACGCCGTGCAACTCGCAGGCCTTACATATCAAAAGCGCCCGACAACACGTGTCAGGCGCGACGCAAAATGCTTTTGAGAGCTAGTTAGTGCTGCTTCGTTTGAAGTATCCAGCTGCAAACGCAACGATCGCGGTGATTGCAGATGCAACCTCCGCACTGAGTTCGACACCGAACTGTCCGGCAAGCCAGATGAGTACGATTGCGACAGATCCACCGATTCCGGCTGCTGCTACTTTCGATGTTGGGGCTGATGTTGGTTGATCGTATGTATGGTTCATGTTCACCTCCTTATTTCAATCCTGGTATGTATTTGCTGACGAACTGCCCAAGCCTGCGTAGGAGCGATTCGCCTGCTTCTTTGTCTGCGCGCTGCACGCTTTCGAGTTCCATCTTCCGTTTTTCAAGTTCACTGTTTTTCTCCAACGCAATTTCATTATCATCTCGAAGTTTTTCCAGTTGGGCAGTCAGCTCTGGAGAGACATCCGGTCGTTGAATTAGTTGAGCGATTCTTGCGTTCGCTTCCTGCAGCTGAGCGTTGACTTGATCGAAGTACACGATCTTGTGATTTTGATTCAACCACTCCTCACTGCCTCGGAAGTTATCCATGGCAGATCGCGGCGTCATCCCCACCATACTTCGCGCTGCTGCATCATTTTCAGGTTCGCGGTGCAATCCAGTTCGATACAGTGCTACTCCATCGTCATAGTTCATAACTTCACCTCCTCCCGCTATTGCGGAACTTAAATAGTTGTTTGGATTCAAACGGCCGGACCATCCGTTCTGCCAGTTCGTCGGCTTACCCCAGAATTCGAAATGTAGGTGAGGACCTGTGACTTGGCCGGTGTTTCCCGAGTATCCGATTACCTGTCCTTGACTCACTTGCTGACCCTGACTCACTGCGAACCGACTCAGGTGTGAGTAAGCGCTGTAAATGTCGCCGTGGTCGAGAAGAATCGCGTTTCCGGCTACTGACAGGAACCCACCATGATTTGCTCCTGGTCCTGCGAAGCTAACTCTTCCGTCGCCAGTCGCCCGTACAGCAGTTCCTAGAGAGCATCCGTAATCAATGCCCGTATGACCCAGTTGCCCAAGCGACCTGTAGTAGTCGGGGTTCTCGCCGAACTGTTGCGTGATCCGATCCGAAACTGGCGTTAAGAATCTAGCCATGTCACCTCCTATCTATCCTAATTATCTCCGTCATGTCCTGGCTCTGAACTGCACCCCAAATGGCTAGGCCCACCAGGCTAAGCACGAGCACCCTGGTAATCCAATTGGTTGCAATGCTCCACGCTTTGAGCAGGCCTGCCAACTCCGTGCGCGGGACATATGTGTCCTCCACTTGTTTCTTATATGCAGTGAAATCCTCAGTCTTGACAACTGCCAGATTGTCAAGACGCTCAATGATCCGACGGTCATTCTCAACCATCTCAGCATGTCGTTCGTCCGAATGTTTAATAACAGTCTTAATAACTGCGACATCCGTGACTAGCTTGTTTATCTTCTCTTGGTCATTCATTGCAATTAATTATGACCCAAAATGATCACTTCACTGCCTGACGCGAAAGCATTGCTCGTTCCGGTTCCCTCAAAGACTGATATCGAGTTGATCGCTTCGGTGGAATTAGCCCACTTTCCCGAAACTTCCGACTTTGTCGAGATGTTGACGGCAGTGAGCCCGCCAGATTCAACGCATTCTCCGAAAATCATTTTTTCCCGGTTTGCGACATTGACGACGTTCAACCAAGTAGATTTTGGATATGGCCCGCCGCTACCTGTAGCAACGAAACTGCTTCCAGAAACCGTGTTTGTAACTGTCCCGTTATTTCCATCGTAACGCCAAACATAGTTTGCCGATGTGTCTCCATTGAAGCGGATATACATATCGAGTGCAGCACCACCTGGCCACGCGGTGACTATAACTTGCATGTATTTCCTATATGGAATACCTGAGACAATGATACTTGTTCCGGATGATGCTATCGTCGTTCGAGCTATCTCCTCCCACCAGACACCCGCACCGGACCCTCCAAAATTTATTTTCGTCGACGACACTGAGGCGGGTGGCAGATTTGCAGCGACAGCGGGTGCAACTCCTGCAACCGTCGTCTTTTTATCGGTATTTGAAGTGACATCCCGCACTAAAAGTATGTCTTCTTGCGCGACCGGTGATTTTGAAGCGTTGTCTGTAATTTGTTTTGCCATATTCAGTTGTTCCTCTTTATCGCTAATATAACATGTTAAGACGGAGTTGTAGGTAGCTGTTGGTATTGTTCATTCGACAACCCCGCATCCAGGTCCGCGATGATCTCTGCCATCCCCTCTTGAAGAGTTCCGAGCGTCAACGTGATCAGCGTCGAGGTGTAGTTATACCCGACAATCTGAAGAAGTTGCGTGTCCACGAAGTTCCCAAAGTTCCTAAAACCAACCATCTGCCCCAGTTTGATGCTCTCGATGTCATACACGCTCGACGGGATCGTGATTGTCGATGTCCAAATCGGGCGGCCATACTCACTCATTACTTTGCTGGCATAACGCTGAGCACTTGCCGTGAGGGTGAAGCGTCGGTCTGTTATTCGGTGTACTCCCAGTTCAGAATCGGTAATTGCCGCAGTATCGGTATAGACCTTGAAGAGTGTGCCGCTGCCTGGATCACCACCCACGAAGTAGACCTTGTTTCTCAGATCCTCTGCAGACTTCTCAATGTCGATGTCCGCCAGGTGTTTTCCCTTAACGAAGATGTGGTCTGCCACCGTGTTTCGCTTCTTGATGTAGAGCAGGTTCTCCCCCACATCGACGTACCAGAAGTAGCCATCTGGGGTCTGCGAGTAGAGGCTCTTGATCCCCTCAAGTTTGGTGTTCAGCTCAAACTTCATCGTCGGCGTTACGCCTGTGGTGTCGATTGATCCTGTGGTGTAACCGATTCGGCCAGGGTTGGTGTCGAGGACACTCTTGGCGATTGTAGCGATTTCAGTAGACGGATAGGTCACGGTGGTCGCTGCACCGCTCTTGATCAGCTCACCCTTTGTCAGCTCGACTCCGTGCGAGATGAGCGTCGCTTCTACGTACTCCGTGTCGCCGTAGTGAGCGCGGTACTTCATGATCTTGCCGCTGAAGACTCGCCGGCCCATTGGAGCACCCGTAGAAACGATGTAGGGATCGCCGTCCTGATCAACGTACGGCTCGCCCTTATCGTCAACGAGGGGTTCATAGCCTCCGTAGTGAGCGAAGATGTCCACGCCGAGACCGATCTCGATGTCCGTGTCTGGACCGACAGTGTTTGCTGTGGTGCTGGTGACGACGTATGGGTCGCCGGTTTGATCGGTATATCCCACACCAGCTTGATCGGTGAGTGGTTCGCGCAGTTCGATCGTGTTCTCAGCAGATCGCGCCAGTCTGATTGTGGTGGTAGTTCCTGGTGTGAGGATCTGTTGGGAGAAGGTCAGATCGTCTGTGATGTCCGTGAGTACGCGCATGAACTGCCCGGTCTTCGAATAGACCTTGGCTACATACTCTTTGGTGTTCTCAACTCCGAGGTCTTCCCAGTTCACTGGAGGCGGTGGAGGTGGTGGCCCTTGTGTGATCGTTGGCGATCCATAGCCGGTTACCGACGCTGAGTTTCCAACGTCCCAGATGTTCATCGTGATTAGCGGTGGCCCTGCCGCATAACCGGAGGCTGCGCTAGTCGGGGTGACCGTCACTGCTCCAGCTGTCAGAGTTGGCGATCCATAGGCGACTTGAGAATTGGTGCTATCGACTGAAATTGACGACGCGTACTCAGCAGGGGTGAGTTTCTTGGAGGTGAAGGTGCCGGGAGTTCCTGAACCACCCTGACTTACTGGTTGAACAAACCCAGTGTCGCCATACCCAGCAGCTCCACCCGACCCACCGTTGACGAACTTCGCCGCAGTATTAGTGAGCGTGTCTGCGTAGAAGATCGAGATGTTTCCACCCGATCCCCCACCACCGCCGAGTCCTGGCGATCCCCAGAAGTTGGTTGCACCTGACTGCCGGAGCAACCGCCCGCCGTTACCACCATTGCCGCCCGCCGATCCACTGGTGATGATCGTACCGTTGAGAACAATCTTCCTAGCTCGGATGACAATGTGGACACCTGCGCGTCCTGCGATACCTCCAGCACCTCCACCGCCATTTGATGCCCACGAGTAACCTGCACTCCCAGTTCCACCTTGATCAACAACTGAACCCGAGCCGTCGGCACCACTCTCACCGTATGAGGTTCCACCCCTACCACTGTTGCTGGTGACGGTCAGGAAGCGAGTGCTGTCCTTGCTGATCGTGATCGCGCTACTTCCCGACCCACCGCCCGAGTTCGAGCCCGCGTTTCCGTTCATGCTGAACGTGCCATTTGAGTTGCGTGATTGCCCTACGCCTGCGCCACCGGATATCCCGTACCCACCACTGCCGCCACTGCCGCCGAGCGGTCCTCCGCTGAACCCTCCTCCAGCGCCTCCACTACCAAAACCGAAGTTCGCTGGACCATGGTCTGAGTAATAGGAACCCACAGCAACGCCAGGTGATGAGTAGGTGACTCCATCTACTGTGAACGACCAGTCCGCAGAGCCAGGGTTGACCTTGCCCGACACATTGATCGTGCCGTTCAAAGTGAAGGTGTCTTGCACTGCAATGAAGAGAACCGATCCCGTAGTCGATGCAGTACTGAGAGTCGCACCCGCTGCGATCGTGACGTTCGTGAACTGGTGGATCTGATTCAACGGCAAGTTCTGAGTGCCCGACGCTACGTTGAGTGCGCCGTCTGATCCGTCACCGAAGTAGTAGATCACTTGGTCGAGCCTTAGATCTTGAAGATCTTATTTGCCGCGTTTGACCAGGCTAGATTCAAGTCACCACCGTTCGGGGTGAWGGGAAGCCCGGTACCTGTATCCATGTAGTGGATCAGTCGTGAGGTGCTTGCTGTTCCTGTGTCCTTGTACAGAACAATCCCTTCAACACTCGCGCCACCGAGTGCGGCGAACGTCAGGTCGTCTGCGTCGAAAACTCCGTTGGTCACGGTCTTGCCAGTCAGATTCCCACTCGTTGCTACTCGCGCTGGTGTTGGGATGTCACTCAGGTTGGCGTGAGTCGCCAGGTTCGGAGTGTAGGTACTCGTATCAACAAGTACTGCCTTGATATTGTTGGTCGTCAGGACGATAGATCCGTCCAGAAAACCTTCTCTCGCTTTGTCATACAAACTGTTGGCCATTGAATGTGATTTCCTGTTTACTGCTTTCCCTCAATATACGACGAGCGCTCTGATCGTCCTATAGGTGAATGATGTTTAGAGCCAACGTCTTACGTAGATCGACTCGATTGTCACGTCGCGAGCAGTGAAGTCGTCGCTGTATGCGATCACGCCTGGTCCGACCACCCAAACCGGGAACTGCCCTAGGTAATCAGTCGGAGCGCTGTTGACGAAGATCGTCTTACGAAGACAATCGATCTCGATCGTGTCCCCCGCTGCCCAGTTACGCGTGACTGATACTCCGCGCATGGTCGATCCATTCGTCACGGTGATTCGCTTGGCTGTCCCACCCGTAAGTGTGTTGATCTTCAGCTTGATCACTGGCTCGGCTTGATACGTGCCGCCAACGCTGACGCCGAGTGAAGCCGTAGAAGTCGCGACGTTCGACGGGCTGAGAAGCGCCGTATTGTAGGTGTCAGAAGCAACGCCAGTCGGGCACATGAAGTCCACCGAGAAGCCCGCCGTGTTGTGACCACTTGTGCTGATGATGATGCCTTGAGCAGTTGAAACGTACCGCCTGATGTCACCACTGCGAGCGATGTCGAAGGCCTGATTCGGCTGCATCATCGCTGTGTTGAACGCGTCGATCAACTTCTCCGTCTCCTCACGGGTACTCCCCCTGATTCGGCCGGCAACGGTAAAGGTCTTCGGTTCAAAGTTCGTCTTCACGATCACAGCTCCGTCCGCACCAGCGAGCTTGTCAGCCTGCACGTTGTTCTTCGGCGGTGAGTAGACGTCCGTGTCCGTCGTAGTGATCTTGTCGGTCTGGAGGTCAAATGCTCCGTATTTCAGTGCGATTGCGCTCATTACATGCCTACCTTTGCTAGTCGTTGTGTTGAATCGAGTCGGTTGAAGAACGCGTCAGACGCCTCTTGGTTGTTGAAGGTGAAGTTGCCCGACAAGATGTTGGTCACTCCCCCGCCATCGCCGCCCGAGTTCAACTCGTTGCGTGTGCGGTAGGCCTGCGTCACTTGAGATCCACGCGGCATGTTCACGATCTCTGGGCCATGCTCACCGACAAGCGTTCTACCGCCTGGTGAGTAAGCCGTACCGATTGCGTTCTTCAGTCCTGGTGCGGCGTTCATCGTTGGGAGTGCAGATTTGAACTCACCCCTGTTGCGGGCTTCCGCAGCTTCGTTAATTCGTCCAGCCAAGTTTGACCACTGAGCGGCTTCACCTGCGACTGCACCACCAATACGCTCAGAAGTAGCTTTGACTGCACCCTCTGCCTTCGCACGGTTGTCCTGCGCTTGCCTCGCCTCCTCGGTCTTCCGCCTAACGTTCTCGTTGGCCTCAGCCAGTCGATTCTCGGCCTCCTTCAGTTGATACGCAGCTTCCCTAGCCTCGAGCGACTTCGGCCCATATTGTGCGACCGCATCGTTGTAGGCACGTTGTGCGCGTTCAACATTGAGATTTGCACCTTCGGCACTTAGCACCGCCCCATTGAGGGCATCCTGAGCGAGCTTGGCATCGCGATTCGTTTGTGCGAGCCGATCTTGCGCAGCCTTGTGTGCGTCGATGGCAGAAGAGGTTTGACCTGACGAAGCACGCAGCGCATCCATACCAAACCCGAGTGCTGCGACCACTCCAACGACAGCACTGATCCCCAACACGACTGGGTTCAGGTTAAACAGCGCCAGTGCGGCGCTAACTGTCGGAACGACGCGAACAAGTGCAGCCAAGTCCGCAACAACATTGCCAACCTTCATCGAGACGAACGCAAAACCCAATGCTGTTGCCGCAGCTTGGAGTAGACCCATATTGCTCGAAGCCCAAGAGATGAAGTTGAGTAGGATACGACCCCCGCCTTCGACCACATCAGCCATGGCGTTACCGATCTTGGACAGCGCGTCCTTGATCTTTGGTTCGCTCAACTTCTTCGACAGTCCCTCGACGCCCTTGGTGAGCCGATCAAATAGACCTCCCTGCTTAACCAGAAGTGGGCCACCATCTTCGATCTGGGAATAGTCGATCCCGACAAGCGAGAACGCTAGGTTGCGAACTGACCCTGTGAGCCCAGAGAGCTTCCCGGTCATTGTGTTGCTCATCTGTTCGATCGCATCTGCCGGGACCATCTTCGCCATCGAGCGGTTGAAATCCTCAGCACTAATTGCGCCTTCTTCCATGCGCTTCTTAACATCTTGAATCGAAATACCAAGATCTTTGGCGAGTGCAGTGGTGATCGGGACACCATTTTCGATGAGCTGAAGCGCATCCTGCGCGTACAGCTGGCCAGCAGCATTCACTTGGCCGTATACGACAGCAAGGCGACTCCAGTCAGCACCAGTGGTGGCTACCATGCCTCCGAGTACTTTTACGTCGTTCTTCACTTGCTGCGCTGTACGTCCGTAACCAAGTAGGGTCTTCGCTGCGCTTGTTACGTCTGGGAACGCAAACGGTGTACCGCGGGCAAAGTCATACAAGTCTGTGAACAGGCTCTTCGCCGTGGCCGCATCGCCGGTCAGCGCTTTGAAGGATGCAGCGGTGTTCTGCAACTGAGCACCGGAGGTCAGTCCGAATCCAATAAGTGCAGCGCCTCCGGTTACCGCTGTTGCCGCTGCTGCTCGTATTCCCGTAGAAATAAAGCCGAAGTGACTTGTGAATTTATCTGCCGCCTCACGGGACTTATCGGAAACACTTTCGGTAGCTCCGTTGATTTTGTCGGCCGCACCCTCAATAATTCTGGAAGCTTGGTCTTCGGCGGATATGGTGATCTTGATGTTCTTATTCGCCACTACTTAACTCACGACGGCTTATTAGTTGTTTCGCTGCCGCCTCTTCTCTTCCAATTTATCACGCTCATCATAAAGCGACCATATGAGAATTGCCCGCTCTAGGGCTTCTTCAGGCTCCCTCAGTACATCATTGTAAGAAAGATTGAACTCCTGCTGATAACGGAAGATGAGCAAGTCATCTTGCACGCTTGCCGGTACATCTACGGCCAGCCCACGGACCACGTAGTCGCGCATGCGCTCCTGGAGATCTTCTGCGGCGATCTTTGCATCGCCTACGAGGCTTTTGGGTCGGAGTACTCACTTGAATTCATTGCGTCATAGATGCGTTCTATAATGCCCATAGGAAGTAGGTCAAGTACTGTCACGGCGTCTTCTGAAGTGAACTTAATCAAAGCAAGACCACCGGCGTCCGATTGTGAGTAGACCTGACCACCAACTATATGACTCGTGACAACATCGACAATCCGCTCGGTCGCTTTCGAGTCATCGACGATCTTTTCTTGCGCAAGTTCACGACGCTCCGCAACGGTGATGGTGTTGTAGCGAATGAAGCATTGTTCGTCCCACTCATCAGCGATACCTGCAAGGCTGAATTTTCGGGTTAGCTTAAATGAAATTGCCATCGATGAGTCTCCAATTAAATATGCCCCTATTTAAGCAAGGGGCATATCATTGGTCAATAGCGATCTACGCTGCTGCGTACGATGCGCGAGGGTTCTTGAGCACAGCTTGGATTGCTTTACCTGCCGTTGTATCGAACTCGCAGTAGAAGCTCACCGTCTGCGTCACGATCTCGTCGCGGTCGCTCGACTTCTCAAGCTCACGGAAGCGCACTTTAGTAGCGATGAACTCCAGACTCGTCGCGCCGTTGGTCATCTTGATGCTCATCGCCTTGATTGCGTTGGCAAGATAGTCGTCTTCCACGTCAGTGCTGAGGTAGCGAATCACGAACTCCCCCTTGGCTTCGAAGACACCCCGATCAAACACAGGGTTGTCGTCACCACCTAGCGGGAACCACATCTCCGATGGTCGCTCGATGTTGAGCTTCAGACTCTTGGCGGCAATGGCCGGCGCGGCAGCCAGGCCAGCACTTGAAGCAGCGGTCTTGAGCACAATGTTCTTGCTCGTGAACTCTTTCTCAGTTGTGAGTGCGACTACCTCAGTTGATGTCTCACCGATTCGAGCCTTAACTGCAGAGCTGACCTGTACCCAGCCCTTCTCCTCAGCTGTCAGCTCGAACGTATCGAACGTCGTGTAGCTGTGCCGCTTCGATTGGATCGGAGTGACCTTTGCCAGAGTGATCGCAGGTGGGATGCTCGACTGATTGACGTCGAAGGTGTGTGGATACACGCCGCCAACTACCGCACCTGTAGTGACTGATCCGAAGATCCCTAGTAGTGGAAACCCAACGCCGACTTCTGTGACCTTGCCACCGATCGTTCCTTCGACCCACTTGCCGACCACTTCACTGTCGTTGATCTTCTCGACAACGCCCATGGCGCTTTCGTTTTCGATGATCTCAAGCTTCGGCTGCACGTCTTGGTCAAGCCAGCGAATCCAGCCTTGCGGCGCGACCGTCACTGCTGGATCTGTTCCTATACCGAAGCCAATCGCTTCACGCCTTCCTATGTATGGTTCAGTTGGCATCACCGTCCTCTTCTTTCTTCTTTTTTACTTTTTCGACTGCTTCTTCAAGGGTGTCTGCCTCAACAGTCCCAAAATTCGGCACGAAATACAGCCGAGCTTGGTGACTTAGTTGCTCAATCACCTCTTCCTTAGATTTTTTCTTGATACTTTCACTCATATCGCTAATTTACTCCATTATCTAGATCTTTTGAATAGGAAACCTGCACTCCGATGACGAGCATCAGCAACGCACCTCCCTTACTTTCGACTACATCCCAGTCCGCACGGTCGGCATCCATGACGTATGTACCTATGGTGGAGTCTTTCTTTTCCAAAGTGTTGTTGAAGTCCGCTTCATCGAGCGTGTCCATGATTAGATCGGTCAGGTCATACATTTGATCAATCGTCTCAGACTGAACCTTCGTCACGTCTTCCAGCTTCAGGTGAACCACCACCTGAAACCAGACATCGCGATCGTTCTGACTCATCGAGCCTTTGTTGTTCTCTATGTAATTGGGAAGCACACGAACCGACGGATACCCCTCGAAGTCCTTCGAAGTGCTGTCAGTCACCTCCACGAACGCTGGCTCATCTCCGTTCTGAATCTCCGAGAGCACTTGCACCAGTGCGTCTTTGATTGATCTAGATTTACCCATTCATAAGTTCCTCCGTTAGTTTTTCTATCTCCGTATCGAATCGTCGCTGTATGCGGGGTTCCATCAGCGTCACCGTTGGTGCGACGAATGGATGGGCCTTCGTACCCTTGTAAGCGATCGACCGTTGCACCGCATACGGTGAGATTCCCTTGGCCTTCGCCCACTTGTAGAGCGAGGTATCGGGTTTCACGCTTGTCCAGTGAGGACGAGATCCGTTCTCGACAGCCTCCGCGTACTTGGCTGTTGGGCCGATGATCGCCGTTGTGCCAGTGACTTCCTGCTTGATTGACTGACGTAGATCTCCACTGACGCCTACCTGCGCTTTGATTCGCATCTCACGCTGTGTCTCGACAGCAACGATGTTCAGAACACGGTTCAGCCGAGTCCTGACACGTTCAGGTGCGATCTCCAACATCTTGCGGAGTTGGGCTGAGTCGACGGTGATGGTGACAGACGCCATCAGATCACCTGCTCGCACACCAGCTCTATGTGACTAACGGGCGGTACGTTTGTGTAGTCACGGATGTACTTGACGCTCAGAGTCATTCCATTGCAGGACAACTGATCGCCAACCTTGACGTCTTYACCCGGACCCATACTGACCTCGAATCCACGACCCATCTGCATCTCGTTCTGGATCGTGACTGCTGATCCCATCGGCAACGCGAGGCATCGAATCCCAGTTTTGTAGAGCTGCATCTTCATTCGCCCATTCGTACCCACCGGAGTGTCCCTGCTGACGGTGCACGTGTGATTAAGTAGCAGCATCACACCCTCCGCATTGCGTAAGAGTTGATCACCGTCGTATCCCGCGTGACTGTCGAACCAAGTGCTCCGCTTCCTGATCCGTCACTACTACCTGCGGCAAACTGCAAGGTGTAGCTGCCAACCATCGCGCGACTGACTTCCCGTCCACCATTTGAGACGTACTCGTAGTAGCCCGTCGCAAGTCCGAGACCTGCGAGCACCAACGCCGCTGGTACATCGTCCTCTGCAACCCCGTACGTGTACTCGATCGAGAGATAGTCGAGTGTTGACGGTGGCAGCGACGTTTGCCGGCCTCTGCTTAGCACCAACCGCCCTTCGGGAGTCACGTAGTAGCTGTTGGAATCGACCATGTGCGGATCACTGTTCGGGTATCCCGTTGTGACGGAGAGGACTTCGACGACATCCACATGGTCGAGCCACACGATCCCCGAAGCGTTTTGAAGCTCTGTGACGGTTCTCGTCTCACCCCAGCACCTACTTGTCGCAGTTTCGATCCAGGAGTTCACTGCGGCGACCACAAGGCCTCCTACAGCGTCATTTACACCAGGGTTTATATCCTTGAGTTGTGGGAGGGTGATTATCTTGCTCATCTAGCCTCAATATAAAACAAGAGAGCCGCTATTACTAGCGACCCTCATGCGAAGTTGATCCGATCTACTTCTTTTCTGTCTTTGTTTCTGTTTTAGCCTTCGGCGTAGCGGATTCCTCCACCGATTCACCTTTGGCCGTTTCGTAACCCTTGATGCCACGCTTTGACACAGTGGCATCAATCGCTTTTAATTCTTCGGCTGAGAGGTCTACCATGTCACCGTTACAGTGAGGGTAGACATCATCCACGAAAGTTACGACCGTCATTAGGCGAGTGTCACTCCGGTAAGTTTCGCGAAGTTGTTGCTTGTTGGAACACCACCGACTCGTTTGAGCATACGAAGTGTGTACACCGCACGATCGAAGTCGTCACCACTGGTGCCAAGATCAAACGTCGTACCTAGTCGATCACCAATCACGTAATCGCTGAATACGCCGTACCAAACCTCAGTCACGAAGTTCGGAGTCGTTCCCGTAGTAGGGATCTCATCAACGATATACACAGGACGACCGAGGAGTGTGTTCGCACCGCTCTCAGTGATCGAGTTGATGTACAGCGGACGGCCAGCAGTGTCTTTGAGACCAATGACCTTCGCGAGCGCAGCAGATGACATTACGTAGACGCCCTGGTTGCGGTATGCGGTAGGCAGTTTGAACTGGAGGGCTAGGAGATCACTCCACGCGAGAGCTGCACCAGCCTGAGCGAGTGTCAACGGAGTCACCGCGCTCGAACGGAAACCGAAAGGCTTGTCTGCGCCGTCGCCGTTCACAAACGCTTGGTTCTCAACGAGAGCAGCCTTCTGCGCTAGTTGGTTCTCCAGTAGGGCCTGAGCACTTGGGTTGATCGCTGCATCTTGTAGGAACTCAAGAGTGATGCCCTTGATACGGCTCGCAAGCTTCTCTGGGACAAGCTCTTTCACTGCGAAGTTGACTTCTGTTTCTGGGATCAGCGCAGCTTCAGCGACCCAGTAGGCGTTGCCACCATCAGCAGACGGAAGTTGTAGTCGCGCTGGAGCGTTGCTGATTACTCGTGCGATCTGGCGGATCGGAGAGATGTACTCAAGTTGAGTGCGAATATTCGCGTCAACTGTCAACGGTACGAGGACTCCACCTTCGTCAGGTGTTCCGATCGTTTGAGCTTTGGCTTTGTACTGCTCGCGGATCTTCTTCTGCGCCTCGCCCATACCTTGGTTCGTCGCAAGAGCTTTGAAGAATGCCTTGCTGATGTCCGCGTTCTTGCTGTCTTCTGTCTCGACTACGGTTGTCGTTCCGTCGCCTGCACCAGGAACTTGATCCTGTGACTTGTTTTTGATTGCTTCAGCCACTTTTTCGGCTGTGTACTCTTTAACTGTCTTCTTCATATCACCCCCTTCGGCAAAATAGATTTGGTTGGTTATTGCTGTTGCGACTCAGAGGCGAACTCTTCGTCGATCTGCGCCTGTAGCTCTGGAGTAAGTTCAGCGTCTTCATCGAACTCGTCCTCACCTGCACCGGGCTGGTCGTCTTCGCCGCCCTTAGCTGGTTGCCCCTGTTCGGTTGATCCGCCCGTCTCAACTGGCTTCAGTTCTGCGACTGTGGATTTGACCTCGGTTAGTTCACCGCTGACCGTCTCGATCTTCGTGTCGAGCGCTGAAAATTGCTCGCCTAGGTTGACGATCAGATCGGATAGATCCTTGAGTTGGGTCTTTACTTCTTCCACGTGCTTCTCCTCGCCCTCTTCAGGCTTGTTCTTATTCAGTTGTTCCTGCAGCTCTGTCGCGCCGTCCCGCATACTGCGCAGCATCCACTGGGCATCCTTGGTGTTGAGTGAGCCGTCCTTCAGTGCGAGTGCCACCGCGTTTGCATTCGCAGGGATCGGCACACACGAGACTTCAAGCAGTTCATTGTCTTTCAGTACTGGGGTGTCGTCTTCCCACTCCATCGAGTGAGGTATAAAGCCGACACTGACGCAACGAAGCGTCCGCTTGACGTACTGGTTGAATACCGTCAGGGCCTTGGGGTTGATGTCTACGTCGAAGGTCAGCGTCCCGTAGGTACCGTCGTCTTCGGTCTTGATGTCACTCCACTGGCCAAGCACATCTTCAGGCTCGACGTTGTAGCTCTTGTGATTCCAAAGACCGATCGGGTTCTTCAGGAAGTTCTTCAGATTCCAGGACTGATCAACCTTCTCGCCGTAGCGGTCAATTGAATCGTCACTGATACGGAAGCGGATTGACTTATTTTCGTCGTCAATTGATTTGATCGTGGTTGTATATAACTTTAGTTTCTTTTCCATAGTTGTTCTCTAATCCTAAAGATACAACTAACTTCACGATTAAATCAATAGTACGAAGTTGTCACATCATGTAGAGTCACGCCATGAGCACACCGATTAGGCCGCCGATGCCCGAGTTGAGCCGTTCAGTCAAGGCAAAGGTTCAGCGCGGGATACTCCATATCGACACCCTCGAGGCCGCGGTAATCGACTGGGCGAAGAACGGCACCCACGTTGTTCACCACACGTCGCGCGATGGTCGGACTTTTGAAGTCGAACTTCGTGTCTCGTCACCTCCGCCAATTGACGAGTGGGGAACGATGTTCGGAGATGCCATCCATAACCTGCGATCAGCTCTGGATGCGTGGATGTGGGAGAAGGCGAACGAACTCTCATCGGTTCCGATCAATCCGCACGATGTTCAATTCCCCGTATCGAAGGATGGTGACGCCTGGAGAAAATGGCGTAGACGAATGAAGCCTTACATCGATGAACCTCTGATCGAAGGGCTACGGGTATCACAGCCTCACTTAGTGACGGTCGAGGGACAAAACGCTCTTCTCGGCCTCCATAATCTTGACAACATCGATAAGCATCGTGCATTCCATGACATCAGAGTTCTACCAAAGGCAGTCGATAAGATTAACTTCACTCTTAACGGACCGAGAGGCCCTGGAAATGATTTCCGACTTGAGTCGGGTGTCATCCCCGCAGAGACAGGTGGCGTTCTTCTTAAGATCGAGTTCGATAAACCACCACTTGACATTGAGCTTTCGAAACATTTTACCTGGGAAACCGCATTCGAGACCGACGCGGGCATACACAACACTTCGGAATCACTTCGAGTGTTCGCAGCGGCGGCGCAGCGCTACCCGTTAATCGCTGAGTACAAAGCTGCGGAGATCCGGGCAAACGGCAGATCAGAGGTACCCGAGAGCGATGACGACGCCACCGATGACGACGATCGCGAGAAGTAGTGCGCCGATGAACAATCCATCTTGCGAGCTAGGGCTGACGGTGGTCGTGGCAGCAGGTGTACCCGAGCTGATTACCCGCTGAGCCACGCCATTGATGGGCGTCATCACCCCTACCGGGTCGTAGGTGAACAGTCCGATCCCCACTTCGTCGGCGTACCCAATCGCAGCCTTGCTGTATGCGGATGCTGCAAAGAAGAACAGCACCTTCTTGGTGTCAGTCCCCCGCGCCCCGTAAAGCTGCTGCATCTCAGGTCTACCTGCAGCACCGCCCTTCCACTTCACCTGCGCCAGAGCGCGTGATGATCTGACGTCGATCCCACCATCTGCTCCCCCTGTAGTTGCGACGGCATCAGTAAAGCCCCAGGCCTTCATAACTTCAGCGGCGTTCAACTCGGCTTGATGTGGGGTGGTGATGTACTGCATCTATTTGCATATTCGCACATACGTTCGATCAGTGCTAGCCTGCGTCTGGGCAGGCGTAGTCGAAGGGAAGCTTCTGCGCCTGCCTTTAGACAGACTCTTCCAGAACTGGCAGCAACACACACCGACAGTTCCCGTGCAGCGAAGGCCCGTGTATGTCGGTGTAGTCGAGCTTGATCGTCTTGCCGTCGTCACCCTCGAAGATGTCCCCCTTCTTGAAGAACTTCTTTCTCAGACCTATGACCGTGCCGTGCATCGGTCGGCAGAACTTACATACACGCTCATCAAGCGCTGTGTACCACTCCTTCGACTCGACAACGCCAGACTGACTCCACGCTTCGATGTCTGCAAAGCTTTGTGCCGTAGTGACTTCCGTTCGTGCGATGCGATCAGCTCGGTAGGTTAGGGCAGCACCGAACACCTTCTCGATGCGTGCTCGAAGCTCGAAGCTGGTTTCGCCGGCCTGAATCCCCTGCGACAGTTCAGCCCGTAGCTGCTTCTCAGTTTCGTCGTTGATGTCCTTCGCAACTTTGGTGCTGCGCCCGTTGTAGTAAGCCTGGATTGCTGAGTTGAACGTGTTGAACAGCGAGGGATCGAGTGCGACCTGCTGCATCGCGAGCTTGCCCGTCTCACCTATGACAGTCAGCAGTACCGGCGCAAGTGCACGCGCCAGCTGGATGTCGAAACCATCCCACTCGACCACATCGCTGAGCCAGTCCTTGCGGGTGTAGCCCTTAGTAGGCGTCGGCGTGGTGTCCAGCTTGCCCAGGATGAAAGTCCGCTGGCTGTCGAATTGAGCGCGGAGCGACTGAAGCATCGCTGCTTCGTGGCGATCTCCCTTACGTCGATACTCCTCGACTTTGTCGTCGGCGAAGTCTCGGGTCACTATGGTTTTGGGGAGCTCTTCTTACCCTCAGTCGTTGTGTCCGTTGAGGTTTCATCTTTTCCATTGCCCTGTGGCGTCGTTTCAGGCGTTTCCTGGTGCCCCAAGGCTTCAAGTGGACTGAGAGACCCTTGTGCGTAGATCGTCGACCCTAGGCCTTCTGGTAGCGGCTCCATGCCGTACTGTTCACGAACCTCATCGATCGTCAGCCATTTGTTTACGCCCTTGTCAGCCTCTTTGAGCTTGGCTTCTTTGTCTTCAGGTACGGGGTTCACGAAGTCGAGTTCAAGTGATGGGTCGTAGACCTGTATCCAGCTGGTGTTCTGCAGCTCTACCCAGTCCTCGATGCGAGGGAGGACGTTGTTGATTGTGTGGATGTAGATCGCGCCGTCCATGATCGACTTGTTGGCGTTCTCGATCATGCCGACGACACCAGGTGAGGTCTGGAACATCGCGAAGATCTCGTCGCGAGTGAATTTGCGACTGTTGAGGAAGTCGAGGTCTTGCTGGCTCACCATGTAGGGCTTGGCATCACCGTTCTCGACCAGGAGGTTCTTGTACGCGTTCTCGGAACCAGTGTGTTGATCACTGAACTGTTCCTTCCAGCGCTTGTAGACCTCATCTGACATCTCTTCCTTGGTTGAGAAGATCAGTCCTGGACGTGCGTTGTTCGCAAAGAAGCGACGATTCCAGTTCTTCATTTGCTCGTCGGTGTCGATCGTCGCGGCTGCCGCCGTGATGATGGACTGACCGAAGTACGGATTCCGCGGATCGGGGTTGAGGTCGCGGATCACGGACCCGATCGAGTAGATCTTGTTGTCGAACTTCACCGTGCTCTGGCTGTACGTCTCCCCCAGCTTGAACTCAACGAGATGTGCAGGCAAGACATGGAACGAGTCAGGTAGCTGCCCCTTGGCAGGCTCGAAAGGCTCATCGCCCTTCATCATCAGCTCGTAACTCTCACCCGTGAAGTTCATGTAGCTGAAGTGGAGTCGGCGCATCTGTTTGCCCTTGAGCGCACCGTTCGGGCGTTTGAGCAGGTCCAAGATGTCGTGCTCGAAGATCTCAGTCCTATCACCCTTCTTGTCCCGCTTGTAGAGCTTCAGCTCAACCCTGGCAGTCGGGCGCACGATTGCGTCGTTCGCAGTGAACGCCCAACCCAGGTTGGCAGTGATCGCTTCTTGCTTGGTGCGGTAATTCTTGATGGAGTTACCGGTATCGAACATCTCAAGCGTGTTGTTGAGATGAGGAATGAAGGCTTTGTTCCTGCCGAGTAATGCTGATGCGAGCTTGATACGAAGGGGTGTTCTTTTTTGTGCCATATGAAGTTGTGTGCGCTACGGTTGTTCTACTTCTGATATTAGAGCAATTTAGCCTTTCTGACTAGACGGCTTACACATCGAGAGCGAAGCCAATTCGGATGTCACGCTTTTCAACGGGCCATCAACTCACCTAAGACCTAGGTGTCCACAACTATGCAAGATCATCTGAAGCTGCTGTTCGTACTCCAGACGTCAGCGTTACCATCGCCGTTCAATTGCTCAAGAAACCGTGTCGACGCATACTCCGCATTACCAGGGATGACATTTGGTCCGATCCTGAGTGATGGCCTTGGCCTCGAAGGGAATCCAGGATGGATATCAGGGAGAAATTTGAACTCAATGAAAGCACGGATACCCTCACGTCCGCCCGCATAGCGCAGATCGCTGCCAGCCGGGTGATGGTCCGTTTTCAAAAGCCGCCATTCCTTCTCATCTTTGAAAGACCCATGCTTGATGAAGTGACCGTAGAACCTCAGATCCGACAAGAGTGCATCACCGCAAGCCACGGTAGCCTTACCGAAAGCTGTGGTCGATGAAAGGGAAGCTGTAGCCTTACGAAAGAGGTCGACGTGATAATCGAATATCTCACTTACAAGTGTCTGTATATCGTCATGTTCGTATAGACATGGAGCTAAGAACCAACCATCGTCGTCAGCTGCCGTTTGAATGACATCTCCCGGTATGCCAACGCAGTATCCTCCTGTTCGTTCACAGTACGCACGCCATTGCGAGAGTGAATCTCCCTCCGGCGTCAACGAAACGATGAAAGACTTCGGGCTCTTTTTCAGGAAATAGTCATAGTCACAGTCGGCCACCCACTCTGCAAACAGCGAATCACGACCAGTCAGTGTCTTGTAGAGATGATGCCCGCGGGCGATGTTGTTTAAATACTGGTACGCCAGTTTCAGTTCTTTTTCATCGTTCATCTGCTCAGGTAGTCCCGCCCAGAACGATCGACTCTTGATGATCGACATTGCTGAGGCTGCATTGGTGTACTGGTGAAGCATCTCGGGAACACCCGTGCGGAGCAGCTTCTTCGTCCGGGGCAATTCATCCAAGTCGATCAAGTTCCACGTCCTTGCGTCGGGAGGTTTAGCTGCGAGCATATCTGCCTACGCAGTTCGCACCCTGAACTCCTTCTTCTTCGTGCCGTGGATCGTGATCACCGCGTAGCGCTCCATGTCACAGGCGTCGTCATCTTGCTTCACTGGTTCGTCAAGCGGCTCGTCGTTCTTGTCCAGCTTCCAGCTGTAGTTTTCCTTCTCCCATGCCAAGTCCTCGCAGGATGGGTCCATGGTCAGACGTCCTTGATGGAGCAGAGATTTCGACTTGTTGATGCCCTCCAAGACTGAGCCGGCACCCTTGACCACAGGCTGGATCTTGAGTCCGAGCTGTCTGTTGAGTGTGTCAATTGCCAGTGGGTCTTCCGAGTCCCCGATCTGGAAGTCGAGTTTGGTATCCCCGATCAAGTCACGCACGGCGTTCATACGTTGCTCGTCACTGAGCTTGCGCTTGTAGACCATCCGATCCAGATGCAGGCTGTTGTCCGAGCCAATGGCAAAGATCCCCGCTGCGAACGGGTGGTTGTAACCGAAGTCGATACTGAGCGCCCATCGTTCAGGGGTAAACGGCAACGCCTTGATGTGCTGATCACGATTGAACTCTTCGTAGATCAGGCCTTCCATCTTGTGGTACTCGGCCAGCATCTCCTGTGCGTACTGGGTCACGGTCATCTCGCCGCGCATCTCATCCAGCTCTTCGACACTTAGGAAGGGATTGTCAAAGCTCGTGAAGTGGAAGACCTCATAGTTCGCGTTCGTCTTCGACAGCTTCTCAAGGCGATAGAGCGACTTGTAGCCCTTCGGCGTACCCATGAACAAGGCACGTCCGCGATAGTCAGCGAGGGTCGCACGGATGATCTCGCGCCATTGCTTCTCGAAGGCACGCATCGAGTCCAACTCGTCCAGGACCACCAGGCTGTACTTCTTGCCTCGGGCAGTCTCGATGTTCTCCCAGCCGAACAAGCGGATACGGTTCAGAGACCCGTCAGGCCGTCGAAGCGTGACCTCAAGCCGTTGTTCGTTGTGAGAGACGTAATTGCTTGTGCCTATGACGTTTTCGAGGAGTTCAGCCCATACGATGTCGCGAGCTTGATCTCTGGTGGTGGCGAAGTAAGCAACAGGCCCGGGCTCAAAGAGGCACGCGCCTTTCATCTCCTCGACTGCGTAAGTGGTCTTGCCGAAGCGCCGACCGCACCTGAGGACTTTGAAGCGAGAACTACTCTCCGCTATCTTCCGTTGTGACTGGTGGAGTCTCGCCACGGTCTTGCATCCTGGCCAAAATGGCGCTGTCTAATCCGATCGGCATGAGTGGTGCACCCTCGGCACCAGTGAGTTCCTGACGATCTGACCAGTCTTGGTGTCTACCTCTGTAGTTATTGATCAGATTGAACTTCGCGCCATTGGAGTAAGGGCCGAATAGTTGAGACTCTGCGTACTCCTCGCAACGGAGCTTCGCCCCCTGTATCGAGTCAAAGAACTCATCACGATCCTGGTAGTTCAGAAGGCTCTGGCGGGTCAGTCCGATTGCCCTAGCTAGCCCGCTCATCGTGTACGGCTTCTGCTCTGTAAGAACCTCACGAGTATCGAACATCGTCTGCCCGTTGGTATTGAAACCTGTCGCAACCATGGTCTTCACCACGTGCGGATCACATCGATCGAAGTAGAGTTGGATCGCCTGGTTCAAGTCAGCCGCTGTGGCGTAGGTGAGTGGCCGTCCACCCTTGTTCTTTTCTTCTTGAGGGGTTTGTTCTTCCATATGAGACTAGTTTATGACATATGGAAGATTAAGTCACGAGCGTTGCGGCATTACCTGTTCGCGCGCAACCATTTTCGCGTATCTTTTCGAGATTTCCAGATTCTGAACCTATCCCTGTACGCCTGAAAGCGTGACCCTTCCCTCTCGTAGCCATCATCAAACTTCACACGTGAAAGCTTATGCCGTTGTTCGTCCTTGTACGAAGAGACAATAAGCTTCCATCGCACCGAGGAGGCATCCATGAAAGAAACGTGCATCTCGTGGAAATTACTCAACACGACACCCTCAAACTCTTGCACTATATCCCCGCTAGGAGCAAGGGATTCTATCTCGTGGTCAAAATACAACCGAAGGTGATCATGGGCAGCTTCCCACTGTCGTTTTACTTGCGGCAATGCCTCCACCAGGTAGGTGCCATTACCGTGAAAAAGCACATCCTTGAACGGGCGGCGCAAGAGAGACACCCGAATATCGTAAATACTCGACGCTGATGTATTTCTCATGCGAACCTTCAGAGGACTATCCGACATCAGGTATACGCCTACCATGTTCGCCTGCGCCCGGTCAGCCTGAAGCTTATTTCGCGCAAAGAAGATTACTGCACCTATGAAAGATAGTGTTGTCGCAAAGGCACTCGCCCACTGTCCGACCGTGCCCCAGATCTCAACCGGAAAGATCATTCCCGCATCCGGCAATCATCGAAGCGCCACTCGCCGTCTTCGAGCACCCAAGGCGCATTGCGATCGTTGTCAGACGCGTCCTCGAAGTTGACGGCCATCTTCCCCTTATCGCCGTCTACTGTGACCTCAACACTCGTGATCTTGTTCGGTGTCGCCTGCGCGAAGTCAGCAAGTGCCTTGTACTCGTCCTTCGAGAACGTCTCCTTGCACGACTTGGTGAACAGGTCGTAAGCAGCGCTGGCATCGCCCTCATAGAAACCCTTGGCATAGGTCTCCGCCGCTTGCTGCAAGGCTGCCTGCGGATCTTCCGCTGCACTTGGGCCTGAATCTGAGTCTGAACTGCTGCAACCAACAAGGACGAAAACCGCTGCAGAGGCAGCGGCGACAACAGCACTTATTCGCTTCAAGGTCATCTCCCAATGTTCACAATGAGCACGATTGCGCTGAAAGTAGCACATGAGTTGCGAAGTTCAGACCGAACGGTGCGGTTATTGAGAGTGGGCGCTAGAGCGTCAGTCTGACGTCTCCTCAAGCCCCGCCCTCACAATCTTGTCCGTCGTACTGAACACCGCACGGATCGCTTTGTCGTCAGGCTTTTCACCACTGAGCCAGGACTGGACATAGCCGCGACTGACTGAAGCATCCATCTGATCGGTAGCTCCTAGCTCGTTGAGAACTAGGTAAGCCGTTGCCTCAGCTTGGAACTCAGCGATTCCCCTGTGTTGGGTGTACTCAGCGTGAGCGTCCGCTGCTGTGTGTCCGAGGACTACATGTCCGAGTTCATGCATCAGAGTTTTGAACGGGTAAGGGGCTACGGGAGATACGGCGACGTTGCGCTCGTAGGAGTAGCCGGCCACATTGCCGTCAAGTCCTTCGTACGCGACCCGGTTGATCGCAAGTGCCCCGAGTGCTCGCTTCTCACTCCACTCAGGTGGCTCGTACTCAGGTAGATCGTCGCCTTCAGTCTCAGACACGGTGAACAGGCAGTTGACGGGTTTGAAGCGCATGAACTGCTCTTCCTCGCCTTTGTCGTTCTCCCGCTTGATGGTGATCGGGCGGATGATGAACTTGGCTTTGCTGCCCTTCTGAACCTGTCTTCCAAGGTCCTGCCAGCCCTTAAACGTGTTGATCGGCTCTGTAACGCCTTGGCTCATGAGTAGCGCCTGGTTGAGCAGCGAGTAGCGTCGAAACCTGTTGTACGCGTTGCCAACTTCGCCAGGCATGTTCAGGATCTCTTCCATCATGGCCGGGTAATCGATGTTGAGTGGTTCGGGAGCTTTGCGCTCGGATGTTCGTCTGGATTTGGTTCGTTCCATATGGGGCTAGTTAGCTACCTCCTGCTTAGTTTTGAGGGCGGCGAGTTCAGACGTACGGTCTTCCCACGATAGCTTCAAGCCACCACCTGTAAATCTATACTGCAAATACGGCTTGAAAGTCTCCTCACCACTTTCATCGAAGAACTGCATACCTTCGCGCTCACTTACCCTTGCTTCACGCTCTTTTGCTTGAGTGTAGGTGTCGATGAGTTTCGATGCTTCGTCGTCGAAGTTGATTGCTCCACCACGCAATGCAGCTAGCAGCTCTTCTCGTGTTAGGTTGGTTGTTGGTTTAGTAGGGTTAGGCATTATTGCGCTACCGCCCATGCTTCATAAGGTTCGCCTCCTCTAGACGTCACACAATAGTCAGGCTCACCATCTTCGTTCATTCCAGTTCCGACAGAGATCTTATACACTTCATTCATGTCGTAGTAATCTGAAGCCGGTTCACCTGTCAGCATTGTAATGAAATCGCTGATTCGTTTAGTCGCTTCCTCTTTTGTGTACTGTGCGCCCACTAAACAATAGTCGCCTTCTCCATACTCACGTGGTTCACTATGCTCAATGTTAAAATGTTCTTGACTTGGGTATGTGCTCATTACTTCTCCTTTCCTTTGAATGTTAGAGGTCGCCAAGATGACTCGTACCAATCCTGATCAACAGACCCAAAATCCGCATCCGCGATCTCATCTCCGTATTCTGTGCCTCTATAAGCACCTGCTTCGATCAGACATTTAACCATTGCCAATTTGAATGAGTCGTCCTTCTTGCGGGTGTACCCTTTAATCTTTGTAACGTCACGCATCTCTTTCTCACCGAGTTCTATGCCAGCTGTTGCAACCATGACGATGTCATTTTTAGCTTTCTTCTTGAAGTCTTCGAGATCTGCAACCTTTGATACTAGAAGCTCAGTTACGCTGATTGATTCATCGTTGAGGATTTCACGCAACAGATACATTCGATCGTTTGCGCTTAACTTCTTAATCCTATTCGCTAATTCAATGATCTCCATTACTTCTTATCTCCCCCATATAGGGCTTTACGTTGCTCTTCAACTCGTCCGTTCGTTCCTAAGTCATACCATTTTTGCTCAAGTCCCTCGGTGCCTGGCTTGCTCGCATATAGATTTGATCGACTGTGGACGTTAATAGGATCACCGATCACATGTTTATCAACTGCTCGCTTGATAGCTTCTTTAGCCAACATATCTTCGTCATAGCCAGTTAAATTCTTACCGATGATATTTTCGTCATACCAACAAGGGCTATGAGCAATACCGCTACACCAACCCATAATGTGGTCTAGCTCTTTATCGAACTCTGACTCTGTAGGGGCGTTAGTCATATCCGTGTTCCTATTTTTGCCGTCTTATCTATAGCTTCACGATACATATAGTCAACAGGACTTCGGCTCAGTACTGCACCTTGCAGTAACTTTCTGTACTTTTTCGCACCTACTAGCGCTTTTGCAAACTTCTTATTAAATATAAAATCGCTGACATTCAACCTTATCGTAGGGTCATAGCCTGCATATCCTCTTACCTTCATCTCGATATATTGCTCGTCTATAAAGAAGAAGAATTTACAACTCAGCGCCTTGCCATGACCTGCTGGGTTCCAGCCCCTATCTATTGCTAGCTGAGCAAGTGCAAAAGTCCTGTTTCCAGGTCTTGGCTCTCCGTTGTAGCTTGGTTCCCATTTACTCATATCGTTTCCTCTCTGCTTCGATAGCTGCTACCTTTACCGCCTGATTGTGACGAAAATCATCGCTGAACGTCTCTTGCTCAATTAGCAGCCTATCGAGTACCTGACGTACTTCGGAGTTGACTAAATCTCTTAGTTCCCTACCCGCTTCTCGATGGTCGAATCTATCGACGAACTTATTTATATATTGTTCTTGTGCATTGTCTTTACTCATCCCCGCTCCTCCAAACTCCCCGCCAGATACCCGAACGGATCATCAGACACAGCGATGGTCTGGGTACGAACCATCCATTCCTCACCCCAAAGTGCTCGGCAAAAGTCGTGGTTCATCAGCAAGATCCCCAGTACTGCACGAGGTGGCATGTTCCACTGGTTAATCAGATCCATGGTTCCGAAGAGTGCAGGGTTGTCGTAGCCGTTGGAGTTGGCGAGTTTGATTGCAGCGCGGAGGGTTTGAGTTGGGGTCATGAGGTGACCTCCATCAAATGACCATGCTCGTGCACGTTGCCGATGACTTCACCGCCAGTTACTCGATGTCTCGTCACTCGTCTGATCGAACCCGACCGTAGTTTGAGGTACGAACCGAGATACGGGCTTATCTTGACTTCGCCTACCGCGTATTTCACAGACTCGCTACCCAGATAACCAACGTCAGGCTCAGCAGGGTCGTCCTCGTCTGTCATGTACGGATGGCGAAGGATGTCACCTTCATAGATCTCGACGCCGTTCTTATCCTTGAGACCGGTGAACTGGGTAAGCACTAGGTCGTCCGCCGCGACATGGCCCATATTCGAATCAATCGGCTCGACGGTCGCACAGTAGACACCACTTGCATTCAGGCGCAGATAGGTTTTCGAGGCAGCGTCTAACGGCAGGAAGCGCTTGGAGAATTTTATCCAAGCTCGAAACTTGATCTCCCTCATCCCATCTCCCCCGCCCAGTCCTCATAAGCAGCTTCGAGCTTGAGATAGTCAGCGATCACCTCTTCCTCAGACTTGTAGTCACCTACGTGAACGAAGCCATCGTCGGTTTCAACGAGGAGGTAGTGTCCGATTAAGGCAGACGGATCAACGAGGCCGGCAGACTGCATGGCTTCCTCGAAGTTGATTGTCAGTTCTTGGAGTTCGGCTTCACTGTTGCTGATCCTGGCGAAGTAACCAGTGGTAGATGCGGTGTCCCCTGAGCTTTGGTTGGCGCAGCCTTCTAACGAGAGGTGATGCAGGACTTCATCGCGAGGCGAGGAGTACTTAGTGCTGATGTACTCGGGTGTGGATGTCTTTTCTAGATTCATATATTCATGTTTCTCCTATGCAAATAACTATGAGCCAAAAGACCAATAAATGCAATAGCGAAATGGTCGAACTTATCC
Source organism: Rhodococcus sp. P4_F3_2 (assembly GCF_056401335.1). NCBI lineage: Bacteria > Bacillati > Actinomycetota > Actinomycetes > Mycobacteriales > Nocardiaceae > Rhodococcus > Rhodococcus sp. P4_F3_2. Next base: position 6,636 of record NZ_JBFUJN010000027.1, on the reverse strand, counting down.
ACAGCTTTCAACTTGATTGAACCTCAGACCTTTAATTGCCGAAGTAGATAAAGTACAATGACAAGTAACGAACGCTTTAATTTTTCAGATACTAGCGATTCGTTGAAACATTATTGTCCTCGTCCTTGCGATGAGGACAATTTACTATTGCAATTCTTTAGACTTTGTGTTTAAATAGGTAACGTAATGATAGTTAAAACAAACGGTTCACTAAATATCCCCCTAACAGCGAAGATCACTCTTACCCCGTACGTCCGCAAGTACGCAGATAAGATCGACTACTTGTTCACCCATCAGACGATGGACGGCTACACCCCATCTTCGAATCGCTAACCCCACCTCGCGATTCTCCCCATTCCCCACCCCCGAAACTCGCTATCCCCTTTCTCGAAATCTCGCATAAAATGGATCGAAATCCGCATTCGGCTATTTGTCCCGTGCGCGATTTTCCAGAGAATTGGGAGGCCACCCATGGAAACCGCCAACACCACCGCTTTCGACAGGTCACGGGGACTCTCCCTCGACGATCTGCTCCCCGAGTCTCAGCGGGTACACACACCGGAACCCGAGTACGAGATCTATGAGCCCGAACAGCCGCCGGCCACCCGCAGACGTCGCCCCCGCTGGCGTCGATGGACGATGTACGTTGCGCTCGTAATGCTCACTCCCCTAGTGCTTTCGGAGATGGTGACACTCTCATACCGATGGTTCACGCCACCTCGGACGTCGTTCATGCTGCAAGACGAAGGCCCGATCGTTTACCAGTACGTCGAACTCGACCACATCAGCCGATACATGATTGCAGCAGTGATCGCTCACGAGGATCAGCGACTTGGTATGCGAGCTGGTGGGTTTGAGATCAGCGACTTGACCTCTAAGGCAAGGGAATACATGGACGGCGATGCTGGAGTTGGTGGATCAACCATCCCCCAGCAGTTGGTGAAGAACATCTTCCTCTGGCCTGGGCGTAGTGCAATCCGTAAGGGACTCGAAGCAGTTATGGCAACAGAGTTCAGCTACTCGATGTCAGATCAGCGGATCTTGGAGCTGTATCTCAACTACGCGCAGTTCGGACCTGGCCTTTACGGGGTCTGCGCTGCGAGTTGGTACTACTTCAACACCCCGCCGTGGTTCATGAGCGAGTACAACGCCAACCAACTATCGGGAGTATTACCCCGACCCGCGTACATCGAACGTGCAGCAGACGGCGGGATCTACCTCGGACCTGATGCTGATCAACTCGCTATCGAGAAGGTGGACATAGCCGCGAGGTTCAACCCTGGCTCGATCGCTGCGCTTGGTGGATGGGAAGGCACTGTTGCGACGGTGGGGATTACCGACTCTGCACTCGACCACGCGGAAGAGCGCGGTGAAGATTCTTGCTCGACCATGCCTGACAGTGTTGCTGAACGACTGGAAACTGAACTCGGTCAGCGATGATCAGTCACGAACGTCGTCAGCGATGCGAACAGACGCGTGGATGTCGTCATAGGTGTCAATCAGATCGTTGACGATCGACTGCAACCCACGGTTGACCTCCCGTTCCAGTGCATCGATATGTAGCTCGAAGAGAACTATCTGATCCATCTCAATGACCGTGGCAACCAGCTGTCCTTCAGGTTCCAACGTGAGGTACTGACTGAACCCACGACCAAGCTGCTCAGACCGATCTTCAAGCGTCGAAGGGCCGATGAAGTAGCCAAGTTCGCTCAAGCAACGCCTGACGGATGCCATCGTTCGGTCGTACAACTCGTAGATCCCGATCTCTGAATCGAGTCCCATACTGATAAAGAGCCGGTGCATGATGTACTCCCGTGCGCTGATTGATCCCACCAGCTTAATCACGACCGCGACAAGGCGTTCGGTCGCAACAACTAGTAACAGTTAACTAAGCGGGAACCCGTGGTACCGGCGTTGCTGACGGTGTGCCGTGGTAAGACTTCACGATGGATTTCATCTTGGGCGTGCTGCGGTTCTTACAAGCAGTGGCGGGACTCGTCGGAATCTTCCTTGTCCTGGTCGGTGGCTGGGATCTCTGGCAGACAAGCAGCAAGTCAGGTACCAGCGGTTACAAGGAATCTGAGAAGAAAACGATGAAGGACGATTTCCACATGCTGCTTCTTGGTCTGGGTCTACTCGTTGTGTCCGGTGCGATCTTCTCGTTCTTCTAGACGTTGCGAACTAGTTCAGGTGTGCTCTCGCTGCGCTGGTCGATGTAGTCGCGCCAGTACTCAGGGCGAGGGCAGTAGTTGAATCGAAGGTTCGTCTCGGTGCCTGCTGTTTGGATTAGAAGATTGCCGTAACCACCCACGAACGCCAACGGCCCCCCTCGCTGCACGTTGAGGTCTTCGATCTCATTCCAATCGCAGTGCGTCTCGCTGCTGAAGAACAGACTTCCCCAGTTCTTGATCGTCACCCCGCTGTCGTTGAGTGTCATCGAGTGGAGGTTGTAGACGATGGCGGTTACCGCTGTGGAGATCAGGACGACGACGCCCATCAGCTGGAGGATTGCAATCGGTGTCGTGTCCCGTGGGTTCTGGGTGTGGAGGAAGTACGCCAGACCATAGATGAATCCAGCGATCAGAAGTCCAACCAGAATCAACCAAACTAGGCCAAAGAGACTGCGCCGGATATTGATTGGTTGGTTACCCATATGTTCTTAACGTACGACAATGCTTGAAATATGTCACTAGGAACGCACAGAAGGCCGCTCGTGAGGTTCGAGCGGCAAAGATGGGTGTGTGTTCATGTCGCCTTAGTTCTTCGCAGCGTGACCGCTCACGGCGTTAAGGCCAAGCTCCACTGCGTCGTACTGCTTGATGTAAATGGCCTCACGTTCATAAGGATCGTGTTCACTCGGCTTGAACACCTCCAGCACTTCGAACGTGAAGTCGGTGATGCTGCTCGCCTGTATGAGTTGATGGAATGGCGATCCGCTCTGCGCCTTGATGTGCTCCCACCAGCGCTGCATCAACCAACGTGTGGTCACGCCGATGTACCTCTTTCCGCTCGGCTTGTGGGTGATCATGTAGACGGTCGCGGTGTTGTAGCTATCCACCGTCGTCGCCTCGAAGCGGATGTTGTACTGCTTCTGGCACTCGCTAGAGCAGAACTCAGGTGAGCCGCCCATGCGAAACTTCGCCTTCTCGATCTTCGTGTACTCGTTAAGGCACTCCCTGCACTTGTGCGGGGTCAACCAGATATCATGCCAGTAGTCGTTGAGTTCATGGATGCTAGTGATGAACCGTTCAGTATCAGGCACTTTCGCCGTCGTCTTCTCCCGCACCTTCGGCATGTAATCGAAGTCCTTCAGCACCAGCTCTTTGACATCAGCTTTGCTCTCAGCGTCGTAGATTTCGGTGAACACGCGTTCGTGACCGAAGCCAAAGTTCTGGTTACCATGAAGTCGATCGGTGATGTAGACGTAGAACTTCGCCACGTCAGGCTGGCTCCCCCAGTAGGTGAGGATGCTCGTACACGTTGCCGATCACCACGATGTCGAGGTGCGGATCGATCAGACCGTCGTTGTCCCGGTTTTTCAACACTCGATCGTGCTCCCACACGGCCACGAAGCCACGGTCCTTCCATTCGACAACGTATCGATCCGAGCGTTCGTCTGAGTCGTAGTCCAGTGATTGGTATTCGAGAATGTCACCGTCGTAGATCTCAATTCCGTACTTGTCGCGTCGATCAGTGAACTCCAAGAGCGTCAGGTCGCGGATGTGTCGCCCCGCATGCCCTCTCAGCACTCTGCGTGATCCAACACGGATATACGACCTTGGATGAGAAACGTACGAGAACGTACGCATCTTGCCATTGCCAAGGATGACTACGATTTCTTCTGGTAGCCAGTATCCTTCTGGGACTCCACGGTGAAAATGGCGCAACACAGACCCGTACGACCACCTGATGGATACGACTGGGTAGATCTTCTTATTGCGACGATCCCAAGCACGAAACTTGATCACTCGGCTCATGATCGCATCCTCATCGAGTGCATTGCCGCCAACTCCTGGGTTCGCACGGCTGAGTAATCGGCAACCTGGACCACGGGAGTGATGACCTGCGGTTCAACCCGCTGCCTAGATCCGCCAAGCCTCATGATCAGGACGATGAACTGCACGCATTCAATCGACAGCTCACGACCGAATAGGATGATCGAGAGAGTCGTGAAGAAATCAAGGATGTTCTTCTCATCAACCGTCACAGGACTGGCCAGGACCTCCTCTCGCAGAGTTGTTTTCATGACCGCACCCCAACATGCTGCACGGTCACCGTCGTCGTCTTCCCCTGCAACGTCCCAGCCTTCTGGCAGATCCCTTGGTCATTAAAGTCGCCAAGTACGTTCTCTCGGTGAGATGGACTGTTCATCCAGGCAGCGACGAGACTCGCATCATCAGGGTATGACTTCGCAAGGTTCTCCCCCGCAGTTGTGTAGCGGTAGCCGGCCTTCTCGATGAATGTCCAGGGAGTCACGCCGTCTGGCGAGGTGTGCGCCCAATAGTCTTGTGAGAGCATGTGATCCGCTTTGGCGCACGCGCTCGATCGAAGTGTGTCGCTTGTTGTGAAGGGTTGTTTGCCTTCTTTGGTTCTCTCGACGTTGACGAGCGCTTCGAGGGAGTTCGGATTGATGGCGCTGGTGGAAACAGCGGCCGGTTCTGACAGTTCAGGCTGCGAAGGCTCGGATCTGTCCGTCTTGAATATTTCGGTCTGAAATTGGATCGCCGGTGCCAGGATGAGACCAGCCAACAGGATGATCAGGATGGACGCTGCGGGATCGACTGGTGAGAGTTTGAAGCGCTTCAACTTCATGACTTCGCCTCATCACTCGAACATGTCGAGTTGGCCGATGGAAAGCCATTGGTCTCTTCCCAGGCCTTTTCCCACTCAAGTACACGCGCCAGAATCCTTGCGCTAAACCTCTCCTCTTCACGCTTATCTTCCTCAGTGGGAGTTCTTAGTAGTGCCCCCATGACTATCGCTCTTCCTCGACGATCACCGTCCACTCACCATTCCCCGAAACATCGAGGTAGTAGCCGCCAGATACCTTGTACATCAACGTATCTCCACTTGCTGGAGCCATGGTGACCTCAGGGATTCCACCGTGCTTGTCGAGGGATTTACCCTCTGCCATGACGTAGATGTTCACGAACGGGCTGTACTCACCGTTCACTGTGTAAGTGATCCGTTGCTTGGAGCTGTTCAGCTGGAAGATGTCACTGCGCTTACTTGTGGAGCCGGATAGCTCAATGACCTTGTGCCAGGACTTCTGTTGCGCGGGTGCTGATGTCGAGGTTTCAGTTGGAACTACGAGGCCAGTTGGTTGGTCGGTCTTTTGATTGAAGGCTGCGACGGCGATGAAGGCAACGATTACTAGTAGAAAGACTACGAGGCCGCGGCGGTTTTTGTTTGGTTGATCATATGAACTCATATTGCATTGATTCCTGCTTATTTACTATGCAAATAACTATGAGCCAAACTAACGATAAATGCAATAGCGAAATGCAACGACCTGTGGAAAACTCTGTCGGCCGCAAGCCCCCGATTCCTTTGTCCCCCAAACAGATGACAAATATTCCGATTCGCAACGAACCGCGCTACACTCCGTTTTCATCCGCGAAGGAACTCTTTAGGAGACATAACAAATGTCGGATCTCTATCGCCAAGATCATCTGGAAAATTCCGCTACCGAGTCGCAGCGTCGACTCATTGGGAGAGGACGCGGATTAGCGATTACTTCCCTGGTTGCGACGGTGATAGCACTGCTCGCAGCACGGCTCACCAACACTCAATATTCAGGTGTCGAATCGCTCGCTATCGATCCACAGTGGACCTCGACGATTGTGCTCTACCTTCTCCTGTGGTTCCTGGCTTCAGCCGTCATGGTGGTCAGCACAGTTTGGCTCGTCCTGAGCCTCTTCCCTCAGTACCGATCGAGCCTTGTCACCGGAATTACGGTCGCGGGGAGCATGATTCCAGCAATCTGCGCCTTAGTGCTTTTTGGTGCCGCATGTGCAGTCCAAATCGTGTATGACGAGCAGGTCAATATGTCATGGACCCACGAATACGCACCAACGGCGCAGAAGGCCAGTCTCGTCGCATCCCTCGTTGCCGTGGTGATTCTCGTGCTGCTCCTGGTCGCCCCCGAACGGTCTGAGCGCGTCCGTATTGCTCGTGAAGACACTCGACAGGTTGCCCAAGCCAAGGCCCGCACGGTAGTTCAAAGCCAAGAGTCCATGGGTAGCTATAACCCGCGCACGAACTCAATGGCTGTTGCCGCGTTAGTGCTGGGGATCGTCATCGCGCCACTTGCAATCCCAGTTGGTCACATAGCCCGCAGTCAGATCAAGCGGACTGGCGAACAAGGAAACGGTCTTGCGCTCGCGGGCCTCATCCTTGGATACATCTTCCTCTCACTGATCGTGCTGTTTCTAGCAGCGATCGTGTTCAGCGGCGTCTAGGCGAGGATCAGCGTCCACGCACACCAGGGTTCGGCACCACAGGCAATTCCCTCGCCCGATCGCGTGCCGACTGCCGCGCAGCCTTCAGAGTTGGGAAGAAACTGTTGTGCGCGTTGGCATCCAAGTTAAGGGGAACGTCCAGGCTTGAGATGAGCTGATGCTCCAACACCCAAGG